>JAAYFS010000008.1 GCA_012728115.1 Bacillota bacterium
ATTGCCACATCCGCAGGAACAGTCCTGAGAAAAGCAAAATGTCTGGAAACCCTTTATTTACAAGCTTTTCAGTTCTTTATTCCTCAACCCTTGACATCAATGTCACGCACTCAACGTGACTTGTCATCGGAAACATATCCACTGGCTGGACTACCTCGACCCTATAACCATTATCTACAAGATAGCGAAGCTCACGGGCTAGAGTAGTTGGATTACAAGAAACGTAGATTACTTTCGGAACGTTCATCTGGGATATAACATCGAGTACTGTGGTTTCACAACCCTTACGAGGAGGATCGACTATTACAAGATCCATCGGATAATCTTTCGCAGCAAGAGTAGGTAATACTTCTTCTGCTTTCCCGAAAAAGAATTCGGCATTAGTAACTTTGTTTAACTGGGCATTTAAATTCGCATCTTCGACCGCTGATTCTATGGTTTCGATCCCATAGATAGCTTTAGCCTTGCTAGCTAGATACAAGCCGATTGTTCCTGTTCCGCAATAAATATCCCAAATAGATTCTTCACCCTTTAGATCAGCAAATTCTTTGACACAATCGTAAAGAACCTTTGTCTGGATGGGATTAACTTGGAAAAACGACCGTGGCGAAATAGCGAATTTTAAGCCTCCTAACTCTTCGATTAGGTATTTTTCTCCCCAGAGAATCTTTGTTTTTCCACCATAGATCGTATTGGTTTTCTCGGGATTGATATTTTGCGCCACACTCACTAATTCGGGTAATTGTTGCTTTAATTCCTTTATCAGCAAAGAAAATTGAGGAAACTCCTCTGTACGAGTAACTAATACAAGCATTACTTGATTCTGGGAAATACTTGCCCTAAAGATTACATGGCGCAAAAAACCCGTGTGCGTAACTTCGTTATAAGGTTTGATTCTATGTTCGTTTAGTAGAGGTATTAATACATCCATCGCTTTGTTGATCAAAGGATGCTGAAGCAAACATTTATTGATCGAAACAATTTCATGCGATTTAGTTTTATAAAATCCCATCACTAATTGACCGCTTTGCTTACCAACTGGAATCTGGGCTTTATTCCGATACCAAAGAGGATTGTCCATCCCCTTAATTGGTAGGACACTGGGATCAAGCCCGCCGATCCGACTCAGAGCATCGATTACGAATTGTTCCTTCCATTTCAGCTGCTCTTCATACTTCATAGTGTGTAACTGACACCCTCCACAAGTGTCAGCAACTTCACAATCCGATTGGCAACGGTTCGGTGATGGGGTAATAATCTTGATTGTTTGAGCACGGGCGTAGGTTTTTTTGGTGGAAATGATTCTAGCTTTAACTTTATCGCCAGGTATCGCGCCTAAGATAAAGACAGCTAAATCTCCTATTCGTCCAACTCCTTCGCCATCATGAGCTAAGCCCGTAACCTCTATTTCGTAAGTTTCTCCTATTCTGACTCTATCTTTATTCTTAACATCGACCAAGGTTTAACTTCCCCCATCGGTATTTTGACGTCGTAGTTTGCATGAGCTTCTTGTAATTCTGCATCATCTTTAACGTTAATCATTTGCGTAACTTTCATAGTTTTATTTTCTGCATGCGGTTGCATTATTTCCACTTCATCTCCAACCGCAATCCTGTTTCTTACTTCAACATAAGCTAGATTTGTTGATTTATCATATTCTCTGACCACACCGACAAAATCGTGGGTTTGCACGTTTTGCGAAGACTCGATGAATGTACCAGCCTGTTTTTCAAAAAAGAAGCCTGTATAATATGGGCGATGGCTGACTTTCGCAACCTCGTCCAATAATGATTTATCAAACTGATAATCATCTGGATTCTTTAAATAATCATCCAAAGCTTTACGATAAGCTCTGACAACGGTAGCCACGTAGTAAGCACTCTTCATCCGTCCTTCGATCTTAAGACTATCAACGCCAGCATTAATCAGTTCTGGAATATACTCTATCAGGCAAAGATCTTTGGAATTAAAAAGATAAGTGCCTCTTTCATCTTCAAAAACAGGCATGTATTCGCCTGGACGTTTTTCTTCAACGATCGAATATTTCCACCGACAACATTGCGTACAGGCGCCACGATTAGCATCACGCCCCGTTAGTACATGACTGATCAAACAGCGGCCTGAATATGCCATACACATTGCACCGTGCACAAATACTTCTAATTCCGCATTTACTTCATCTCTGATCGCAAGTAACTCTTTATAGCTTACTTCGCGCGCCAATACTACCCGACTTGCACCTAAATCATGCCAAAAATTGATCGCTTCAGAGTTCACAGAATTAGCTTGAGTACTGATATGCAACGGAATATCTGGTGCATGTTTTTTTGCCATGCGGAAAATGCCCAAATCAGCGATGATCAAACCATCAGGTTTTACCTCATTTAGCAGTTGTAAATACTTAGGTAGTTCGTGGATCTCATTTTGATGTGGGAAAACATTTACGGTAACATAAACTTTAGCGTTATGCTGATGAGCGAATTCCAAAATTTCGCTTATTTCTTCTAAACTAAAGTTACCAGCACCAGCTCTCATTCCAAACTGTTTTCCCGCTAGATAAATTGCATCCGCTCCATAAATAATCGCGGTTTTTGCCTTTTCCATATTTCCCGCTGGTGCGAGTAATTCTGGTATTTTCAATTTGTCAACACCTTCCTAAAGAATACACCCAGCAAGCAAAGCAAGCTGGGTAGACATGTAAAATTAATATCCTAATGTTCGACGAGCTTGGACATGTTCTTCAAAAGTCTTGGAAAAATGATGTGTTCCATCACGTCGACTAACGAAGAAAAGATACTCTGTTTCCGCTGGCTGTAAAACACCCATGATTGAGGCTAATCCAGGACTTGCTATCGGACCAGGTGGCAAGCCACGATTGAGATACGTATTATACGGTGAGTCTATTTCTAAATCGCGATAAAGCACTCGGCTACGATCTTCGGTCATTACATAACGTACCGTTGGATCAGCCTGAAGTGGCATACCGATCTTAAGCCTGTTTAAGTAAACACTCGCTACAATCGGCCTTTCTCTATCAACCATGATCTCCTTTTCAACGATCGACGCAAGAGTTATTATCTCATGGAGAGTAAACTCTGTACCTTCTAGAAAGGGCTCGACAGCAGGAGGAACCACTTCTAAGAACCTGGCAACCATCAGGCGAATGATATCCTCTTCTGTTTGACCAACAGCAAACCGATAAGTATCTGGAAAAAGATACCCTTCAAGTGAAGCGATCGGTAAATCGAGCGGAACATTATCTCCATAAACAAGCTCGGCATTTAACGCTAATTCCATAAAGCGTTCGTAATCAACCAAACCTCGATAAGCAAGAGTCTGTGCTATTGTTTTTAGTTCGAATCCTTCGGGAATGCTTACAATATAGGTTAGGATTTCTCCAGCTTGTAAGGTTTCGATTACTTCCATCGGCCGCATAGCCGGGCTTAGTAAGTAGTGCCCTGCTTGTAGCTCTGCATCGGTTTGGGTCACCCTCAATAGGAAACGAAATAGATTCGCATCCTTAATTATCCCATTTTCGTGCAAAAGATTTGCTATTTCTATGCCCGTTAGTCCTGGAGGGATGGTAATAACGCGATCTAGTGCAATCCCTTCGGTACTCACTGGTTGAAGTGCTGCGATAAATATCCCAATGACCAAGACTGTTACAAGGGCAAAGGATGGAAGCCAAATCCGAAACTGAAATTTATCGGATCTTTCAGGTGATTCCATCGGAAAGAGTTGAGAAAGATCACTGTTGGGCACTAGAACACCTCCAGACTCGAAGCACTGGTAAAAGGAGTACCCAAATATTATAATATACTTTTAACCTTTTCGCAAATAGGAGCTATTTGCATTCTTATTCATCAAAATCTTCTTCTTCTAAAAATTGAACAACGCGTTCGAATTCTTCATCATCTTCGATGTCTAAGAGAATGTCTTCTCCATTCTCGTCTTGCTCAATTCTAAAAATTACTGCCCCTTCCTCCGGATCAATATCGGGTAGTAGTACTGCATATTTCTTTCCTTCCACTTCAACAAGATCCACTACCGTAAAATTATGTTCCTTTCCATCCTCATCAACCAGTGTTAAACGATCGGTATTTTCTGCTGTCATGATCGAATTCCTCCTAATTTTTTCTCTGTCTTTCTATTTACTATTTTCTATCAAGGTAAGACTGCAGTATTAAGCTTGCAGCAACCTGATCGATAACTTCACTACGTTTCTTACGGCTGACATCGCCTTCTAGAAGAGCCCGTTCAGCTGCTGCGGTAGTGAATCGTTCATCCCAATATTCAACTTCCAGTTTTAATCTCCTAGATAGTTTTTCCCCAAAGCTTCGTACTTTATCAGCCTCGGGTCCGTAAGTTCCGTCGGTACGTCTTGGCATACCAAGAACAATTTTTTCTACTTCTTTTTCTTTTATTATTTCACTTAATGCCGCAAAATCATCTTTGAGGCTTTTGCGTCGAATTACTGTTAGTCCTTGGGCTGTCCAACCAAGCTCATCACTTACAGCAACTCCTATTGTTTTTTCACCTAAATCTAAACCTAAAATTCTCATGCAAGCATTTCCCTTTTTAAAATTAATATGGTTGTTGAATTTCAAGCCGTACCCAATTACTCCAGCGCGGCAATCTATCCCTTTTTGCTTCTACCACCGCTATTTCTGCTATATGCGGCAATGAAGCACAAACATTTGCTACTTCCTCAACCTCTCTACCTAATAATAGATCTTTCAATAATACTTCTTCAACCAATCCTTGGCAATATCCTTCAACTTTTACCTTAAGATTATACTCTCCATTATCGTTTGTTACAGTAGTTTCAATCACTTTTATGGTAGCGGGAACCACTTCAAAACCAGGAGAAATTATCTCATTTAAAACATCGATTATTTGCGCTGAAAGCCGTTCCGTATCCGCTCGACTGATCTGACCATGGGCGATGGCGGATACATATGCCTCTGGACCCTCTTCTCCTGCGGTTGATCCTTCCTTCCATTCAATGTTGACTAGTAAAGTATCATCAAGAACTAAACCATTCTTGATAGTTTGATACAAAGTTTCCAATGCTAATTGACGAGCATCTTTTAGAACAAGTTCTTTGGCTCTGGCTAAATCCGTTTCGGTAACAAACATCTTAACCAAATCTTCGCCACCATTGGTGGGTTCGGGATTACGGACATCTAGGTTAAAACCTTCCACCAAGCTAATTCTACCTGCAGCTACATTTCCAGACGCACCCGATTCTAGTGCTCTAACTGCAACTTCCGCTTTTCCAGCCTGCAAGCCTGTGGGAACATCCATAAAGTACTGAGTGCTAACAGCTGGAACCACCACGTCTTTAAGGGTTTCAAAACTTACTCCGTTGCCTGTTTTAAGAATTGTTCCTTTTGGAACACGAACTTCTTTTTGTTGTTGATTTAAAAGTACCACAACCCCTTGGGCTTTAGATAAACCGATCGTTTCTCTTCCTGTGGATGATGTCCGTCTAGTGATTGAAGTTTTTGCGGAAACTGTATCAATTCCGTGGAGGCTATCGAATCGAAAAGTAATTGTCTCGCTAAATGGTAAGTAAGATGGAGTAACTACTACCAAAGCTTGGGGAGTAGTAAGATAGACAATAGCTAAAGATGCCAGGATAATAAATAGTAATACTCCCAACCTTTGTTTTGCACGGGAACGGCGCACCCGAGCAGTTTTTCTTTCAGTTTCGTTCGCAGTTTCCAATACTTCTTCGTATTCGACAATTTCGTACGGAATCTCATCCTCAGTTTCTCTTGGTTTGATCTGGATTCCGATTTCTTCAGCTAGTTTAGTGATTGCTTGATCGTTTGTTTGAATGATTACATCTTTCTTCATCTCCGCGACATACTTAGCCAATAATCTCATATTAATCTCATTCGCTAAAACTGGGTATTTCTCTGGTAAAACCAAAATAACTTGGGTCTCATCGCTAGAGCGTATCCTATTTACGAGCGTATTTAACTCATCTGAAGAATCAATATGGATAACGATCATCCTATACTAGCCCCTCCAATCATCCTTTTAGTTTGGTTCTGATACAAGCTCGCTTGGTAAGCGATAGATTTAGGAGTTACATCTTGCGGACCGATTAAAAACTCTTTTGGGTCTTCAATTCCGTAAATATGTTTTGGTTCTAATAAAGTAACTTCTGGTGCATGTTTAAATAAGCCTGAGTTGATCACCTTCTCGCTCCTTAAGGCTTCAATAATGCCAGGAAGACCACTACCACCACCGCAAATAGCGATGTGAGGAGGTAATGGTTGTCCTTTCTTAAGATCGTTTAGGGCAATCAAAAGGGCATCCAGCCAAATTTGAATATCGTTATCTATCACAGCTTTAGCTTCGCTGACCCCAATTCCATCTGCGAAATCTAATTTCATCTGCTCGGCGTCACGCAAAGTCTTTTTAAAATGGGCAGCTAACCCCTTAGTGAAGGCACGTCCACCCATAGCCATCATTTTGACACCAGTGATGCCCCGTTTTTGGATTAAAGCGATATCTGTACTACCGCCAC
>JAAYFS010000009.1 GCA_012728115.1 Bacillota bacterium
ATAAGGATTCAAAATCGGTCTTTACCAATAGACCTTAGTACAATTTTATCTTTGGTACGAAAAGATGATTTGGATGCTATTAGAAAACAATTAGGGATAAAGAACCATAGTAGATCTACTAAAGGAAAATTAGTTGAAACCCTCGCATTACAGATTCCCGATGCGATTCAGAAAATTTTCACCTTCTTCGATGTAGAGCGATATACAATTTTCAAGGAAATAAGTTTGTCATCGAAAGGCTTAGTTCGAGCAGAAAAATTCCCACCACATAAACTAAAGTACTTTTCCGTCTATGGTTTAGCTTTTCCAATAAAGATTAATAATCGACTTTACTTAATGGCACCGATTGAAGTAATAGAGGCCTTCAGGCAGAATGATAACGAAAATTACCTTATGCACGTAAATGAGAACACTGAAATGATCCAAATAGCTCATGGAATGTTGTATTTTTATGGAGTGATCAGATTTAGTAAACTGGTAGGGTTACTAGGACATTATTTTAACCTCGACCAAATCGAGGAAAATCTGCCGAGAATCTTAGAGACCTTAATTCATGGGGATTCGTATTATGCTAGAGCTTTACCCTACGAGGATTATTATTGTTATTCAGTCATTGCAAATCCACAGAGAATAATAGCGAGCCAGCAGGCATTTCCCGAATTAGATTACTATTACTTTAACAAGGAAGACTTAATCCGTGTAGGTAGCCAATCCCTTTTTATCCCAAACACTAAAGAATACCGCGCGTTCATCAAGTTCCTTAAGCAAAACTGGGAAGTAAATAATAAAGATATTTCTGATATTACTCGTAAGCTCTTTCTTTTAATCCAAACCGAGCCAGATCGTACTGAGATGTTTTCCCAACTACTCGATTCATTAGAGATATCCTCACTGACCGTTATTCAGCAACTATGGCATTTGGTAATTGGTATCCGTGATAATATCCATTTATGGGGGTTAAAAGGTCATTATCTACCCTTATTTCATGAATCTGAGCTAGATTTCCCTGTGCCTGGCAATGTTTACGATTTCGATTCCAAAAAGCACGATTCCAACAGATTTGGAAATAAACCTATAAAGGACGACGAGCTTTGTCCTTGTGGTAGTGGGAAGGAATTTAAAAACTGCTGCGGCAGAAATGACAAATAACCAGGTATATTGCTCGATGATTGGGCGATACTATTATCGGGAGTGATGATAGTGTCACGTCGAAATAATCTAATGTCCGATCGCTTGAAGTACGAACTTGCTCAAGAGTTAGGATTCTACCACAAGGTAAAAGACGGTGACTGGGGAAACATCACGACCAGAGAAGCAGGGTCTTTGGTTAGAGCCGCCATCAAGCGGGCCGAACGTTCCTTAGCAGAAAATGGAACCCTGCCAAAAAAATAACGAACGGGATCACCCGTTCGTTATTTCGCTTTTAATTTTAAAACCACAACTGATTTTGCTGGAATATTTGCAAATAGTTTCTCTTCCTCGATTCTTGCATTGGAAAATTCTTGTGGAATTACTCGCTCTGGTTCCTCAAAAGTGTTATGAGCATTGATTGTTTCAGCGGTCAGTACTCTTCCCTGCACTCTCACGTATTCTCCTCCACGTAAATCACAACATAACTTAGCTGATTCATTGGGATTGAGATTACAAATCGAAATGTGAAGATCTCCAGCTTCATTTTTGGAAGCAGAAACACTTATCTGCGGGATGGATTCGTTCCCATGTTTATACTCAGTCGTTTCCAAATGAAGATGAACCAATTCTGCATTCTGATGTACTTTATACATTTCAAAAACATGGTACGTTGGAGTGAGCATCATCTGTTCGCCATTAGTGTGAATCACTGCTTGTAAAACATTGACCATTTGAGCTATATTCGCCATCTTTACTCGTTGACAATGGTTATTAAATATATTTAAGTTTATACCAGCAACCAAAGCATCACGCAAAGTATTCTGTTGATACAAAAATCCTGGATTGGTACCTGGTTCCACATTTGACCATATTCCCCATTCATCAATTATCAAACCGACGCGTTTTTTGGGGTCATAAACATCCATGATAGTTGAATGTCTAGTAATTAACTCCTCCATATACATTGTTTTTCGCATCGTGGTGAACCATTCTGCCTCTCCAAAATCAGTTGCCGAACCCTTATCTCCCCAGTGTGGACCAGGAATCGTATAATAGTGCAAGCTTAAGCCATCCATCGCATAACCTGCCTGTTTCATTAAAACCTCTGTCCAGCGATAGTTATGATCACTTGGACCACATGCTATACGATAAATTCGGTTACCAGAGAGATTTCTAACATAAGTATTATAGCGCAAGAATTGATCCGCGTAAAATTCGGGACGCATGTTCCCGCCACATCCCCAGTTCTCATTACCGATCCCAAAAAACGGAATTTTCCAGGGTTCCTTTCTACCGTTTTTTCTCCGCCAATTGGCCATCGGCGACTCACCATCAAAAGTCAGATATTCGATCCACTCTTGCATTTCTCTTACCGTACCACTACCTACGTTTCCGCTAATAAAAGGCTCCGCACCAATCAATTCGCAAAACTCTAAAAATTCGTGGGTACCAAAATGATTATTCTCAACCACACCCCCCCAATGGGTATTAATCATTTGTGGTCTTTTTTCGTACGGACCAACTCCGTCTTTCCAATGATATTCGTCGGCGAAACAGCCGCCTGGCCATCTAAGTACAGGAACTTGCAATTTACGTAAAGCTTCAATTACATCATTTCTAATCCCATTTGTATTTGGAATTTTAGAATCTCTGCCAACCCAAATCCCTTCATAAATACATCTGCCTAGGTGTTCCGCGAAATGCCCAAAAATGTTCTTGCTAATTTTACCTACAACAATATCACTGTTGATTATCATCTTTTGCATTCTATCCACCCCTATCTAAGATCCGTTCCTATTTAAGCCAAGGATGCGCTTAGGATTATCATAAAATAATGCTTGGCCGATCTTTACAGCCTTTTCGACTCCAAAGAACCCTTGTTCAACTTTGCTAGCTAAAACAGAGCTCACATTCATTTTGGCTAGTTGTAAATGACCGAGTACTCCGTCTGGAAACAAATAGTCCCCACCAAAAGCAGAAATCTTGGTATACGGAACGGTGTCAAGAAACTCCGCTAAAGCCAGTTTGCTTATGTTTGATGAAATAATATGTGACCAACACATGTCAATAAACACATTAGGAAAAATTTTCGCCAAAGCTGCAGTTTCGTAAAAGTAAGGATATCCGATATGGAAAAGATCAAACTTAATATTCGGATACATCAAGAAAAGGTCATTCATTAAGGTTGGGTCGCTATTAGCTAAAATATTGCCATTACCTTCTAAGAGTCCAGTATGGAATTGAAATACTAATCCTTTGTCATTGGCAGCTTTGAAGATATAATGCATCATAAAATCTTGAAGTGGCTCCGAAAAATCCAATACTCTTGTTCTCTGATAATAATCAAAAGCAGTAGCGAATGCTTCTTTGGCAGTTTTATACTCAACCTTTTCAAACTTTATTGAACGATGATAAGCGATCGCACATTTTAAGAGTGGCACGCCGTACTTCTGTAAACGATATTCAAGATCTCGATCAAAGGCTTCTAAAAAATCATCAAGCGTACTTACCCTAATGTTTAAACGGCTTTCAATATCCTCTAAAACATCGTTTTCAGCCAAGGTTGGCATTATATAATTCAGTGGTTGCCAAACAGCGCGAAAAATCGGATTACCTGCACTTAAATCGACATCTCTACTCCAAATGTCAACTACAGCTACTTTGATATTGCACTTTTCGTGCAAAATATGGTGGTAAATCCCAGGTTGTTTTAATTTTAAATATTTTTCATTAAGTTCTTCAATTGTATTGGAATTTATCTCGTCAATGTTATAAAGTGCGCTCGCCGCTAAATCCAAAACCCGTCCGTAACCCGTATAACGACTAGCTTCCCAATATGGTTCAACAATCTTCCACCGCCTTAAAAGATTTTCCCTTGAATTACAGACAAAATCTAGATCTTGGGGGTTTAGACCTGCAGAAACAACATCAGATCGGATATAATGTGCTAAGTAAGTAGTTAAAACATCATTCCCATCATTTATGTATTTTTTTTCGTCAAAGGGTAAATGTTCATGAGTATCGATTACTGGAGTTTCTTCTAATGACTCAAAAATTTCACGATAGACTTTTCTATTCATACTTTTCCTCCATTCTATTTGAAAATTATTTTTGCTTTTTGTGATTTGCAAGACATATTCCTAGCACAAATAAAAAGAGTCCCAAAATATTAAACCATATTGGTTGAGCCTGACCTTTTGTTGTAAAACCAGGGATCCTAATACCTAAATTTGAAACAATCAGACTGATGCAATTAAAAAAGATATGGGCAACTATTGCAGGCACTATTGATTTGGTATGAAGCACCCACCAACCAAGTGCTAAACCTGCAAAAAACGCAGGGAAAAACTGCCAAGGATTAAAATGAAATACTGCAAAAAACAATGCGGAAAGAATTAAGGCGCTCCTTGGCGAATAGTTTGCGACAAAGCCCCTTAGCAAAATACCCCGAAAAAAAACCTCTTCTATTACTGGAGCAGCAATAATTACGGTAAATGCAAACCAGTAATTGTTCTGGCTAAAGACTGAAGTAAGCCATTCAGGTGGAGGAAATAAGCTTTGAAAAACGTTATCAAACTCTGAAAGTAAGATTATCGTTCCAGAAAACATTAGGATCAATGAAAGATACATCTCTAGCCCAACATGATTATACTGTACTAAATCACGCGGTCTTATTTTACGTCGCTTCACTACAAGAAGAATCAAACTCAAAAAATATATACTACTCAATAAATTCGACGCGGGGTGTTCTTTTAAAGAGAAGCCAGTTACTCGCTTTCCAAGCATTAACAAACCGTCGATAGCAAAGCTAATCACTAGAAACAAAACTAATAAAACAACAGCGTCTTTAAAATCTGGATATTTTTTATCTAACTTTGCGTCCAAGCTGATCTCCTTTCTTTCTACACTAAATCATTCTCTACACGAGACTTAAAACCTTGCGGACTTCCAGATTTTTCTCAAGAAAGGTTTTTAAATTGTTCGTTACATTTAGGCTAATTCTCCTTTAAAAACCGTTTTGGCTTGTCCTTGGATGTAAATTCGTTCATCAACTTTTAGTTTAAGTACCCCACCGCGACGCGAAGCCTGGTATGCGACTAGCTCCGTCTTATTCAGCACTCTGCTCCAGTATGGCGCTAAGCAACAATGAGCAGATCCTGTTACTGGGTCTTCATCAATACCTAATCCTGGTGCGAAAAAGCGTGATACAAAATCGAATTCCGAATTTTCTGACTCACTTGTAACAATCACCCCTCTATTTCCTAATTTTTTAAGTAGCTCCATATTGGGGGATATCTTTTTGAGTTCTTGTTCGGAATCAATCACAACCAAGTAGTCAAATCGATTGCGTCCAACATAGGAGGGCTGCACACCCAAGGCCTCTAATAGCTCTTTTGGTGGATCGGTTGGAGTTTCTTCCTCGGCTGGAAAATCCAATTCAATCCATTCTCCCAGCTTTCTCGCCTTTAATACTCCGCTAAGAGAATAAAAAATCGCCTCTTCGCCTTCACTCAGCTCTCTGGTTTCCCATAGAACATGAGCCGCCGCCAAAGTGGCATGACCACATAAGTCGACCTCAATGGCAGGCGTAAACCAGCGTAGATTAAAACCTTCTTTAAATGGATTAAGAAAGGCGGTTTCGGATAAATTCATTTCTTTGGCCATATTCTGTAGCCATGCATCATCCTCATTTTCAACAAATAGACACACTGCGGCAGGATTTCCTTTAAAGATTTCATTTGTAAACGCATCCACTTGAAACACTCTCATTTTCTACCCTCTTTCCCTGGGCTCATTTTTTCGCTCTTTAGTTCCTCAACTTTATTGAGATTTTCTTGTGACAAAGTATCCTTTAACGACATCCGTACTGGACGTTGTCTATTTTGAAAATCTTGAATGGTAGTTTTAAGTGCATTTTCAACTTCTTGTTTTAACTCTCTCGCTGACAGTAAGGCACTTCCTGTTCCTATACTGATCAATTGTTGCAAACCATCTGATGTTGCCACCGTGATTTCGTATTCTGATTGATGATCATAACCAAACTTCTCAATAAATTGGTCAGCTGTTTGCTTTTCCTTTGTAAAAACAACATGGATGTTATGATAATCAATAATTTCCTCTAGATGCCCTTCCACACGATAGGCATCAAAAACCACAATAATGTTGTTCTTTCTGATTCCTTGATAACTACAGAGTAGATCGAGCAACCTTGTCCGCGCTGCGTCCAAATTACTATCAACAAGTTCCTTAAGTTCTGGCCAAGCATGGATGATATTGTAGCCATCAACAAGAAGGTACTCCTCTTTTGGCTGGTAGTGGATATCATCAATACTCTTAGCCTTTCGCCTTCGAATCACTTCTTTTCTGTTCCAATTCATTCTTTTACCCTTATTGGCGAAAACGGCGCGTTCTAAAAAACTGAAATCCTCCGAATCATCCTGAGTCAAAGTATTGTTATCAAGGGTGTCTACACTTGATGGCATGTCCAGATTTTGCTGAATCTGGGGGTTTAAATAACTATCAAGATGCATGTGTTTTTTTACTTCATCCCAATCTACGGAATAACTCGATCCATGAGCACAAAAGATTGAGCCAGTTGGATTTTCTGGATCACGTTCAGAATCATAACCTATTTCTTTAATCACTTCTTCTGCGTTATGACATGGTTTGTAGCCTTCAAAACTTAGTGAAAGTCTGCCAAGTCCCCGTGTATAAGCTAGAACCTCTCGATGATAATTTCTAATTGTA
Source organism: Bacillota bacterium (assembly GCA_012728115.1). Lineage (GTDB taxonomy): Bacteria > Bacillota > Limnochordia > Darwinibacteriales > JAAYFS01 > JAAYFS01. The sequence goes on from JAAYFS010000009.1 coordinate 6,880, forward strand.
ACAACGGGGGCGCTACCAACAATTACAGCCATCTCTCCTTTGTGTTCAGCTATCTTATATGTGCCTTGCATTCTATCGATATCAGTCATCGCTCTCCCAATTAATCGTTCAGGGATTTCGAGGCGAAAAGCGTAATATGGTTCCAACAAAACGGATTCAGCTTCTTTAAGTCCTTGGCGTACTGCCCGATAAGTCGCTTCTCTAAAGTCTCCACTATCTGTATGCATAATATGTGCTCTCCCTGAAACGCGAGTAATTTTCATATCCGTGATCGGAGAGCCAGTTAGAACCCCTTTATGAATCTTTTGTTCTAGGTATGAAAGAATTAATCGTTGCCAATGAATTGCTAAAACATCTTCACTGCAATCCGCAGTAAATACCAAACCGCTACCTGGCTCTCCAGGTTCTAATAAAAGATGAACTTCCGCATAATGACGAAGTGGCTCAAAATGTCCAACGCCTTCAACTGGATTAACAATCGTTTCTTTATACAGAATCTGTCCTTCATCAAAATGTACATTAACCCCAAAACGTCTTTCAATCATGCTTTGAAGAATTTCAATCTGAACTTCTCCCATGATTTGAACTTGAATTTCCTGCAAGTTTTCATCCCAGGTTACCTGTAATTCGGGCTCTTCCTCTTCGATTTGTTTTAATTTCGGGAGCATTACCTGCGGTTCAACACCAGCGGGCAAGAGCGCCCGATACGATAAAACTGGCTCTATCACACGCGAATAAGAACTTTTTTCTATCCCGAATCCATCCCCAGGTTTGGCATTACTTAGTCCCGTAACCACACAGATTGAACCAGCTCCAATTTCTGTTACCGTCTCATACTTTTGACCAGAATAAATCCTGATTTGATTTACTTTTTCTTCCCAAACTCCGTTGGTTAATGAATTTCTAACTCTTAATATTCCTCCAGTAATCTTCAGATGGGTAAGGCGATTACCTTGTTCGTCTCGGGAAATTTTGAAGACTTTTGCGCCAAATTCTTCAGGGTAATTCGGGACGAGTGAATATTTAATGATTCCTCGCAAAAACTCTTCTACTCCATCTAGTTTTAAAGCTGAACCAAAATAACAAGGATAAATCCTGCGTTTATTGATAGCTCTTTTGATTAAAGAAATATCAATTGAACCATGTTCCAAGAATTGCTCTAGCATAGTTTCATCACACAATGCCAATTGTTCAAAAAAGAGCTCTGTTCCTTCAATACAAAAATCAGTACATCGATCGTCTAACTCCTCTTTTAACTGCTTCATCAAGGCAACACGATCTGTACCGATCTGATCCATCTTATTTACGAAGATAAATACTGGAATTCTATATTTAGTTAATAAACGCCATAAGGTTACGGTATGACTCTGGATGCCGTCGGCGCCACTAATAACTAAAATAGCAATATCGATTACTTGAAGGGTTCTTTCCATCTCGGATGAAAAATCCATGTGGCCTGGAGTATCAAGTAAGGTAATAATCGTATCCTCTACTTCAAACACCGCCTGTTTCGAAAAAATCGTGATTCCTCGTTCTTTTTCCAGGTCATGCGTATCAAGATATGCGTTTTTATTATCCACTCTACCGAGTTTTTGAATTTTTCCACTCGAGTACAATAAGCTTTCAGAAAGTGTTGTTTTTCCAGCATCAACATGGGCCAAAATACCAATAACGAGTTTTCTCATAATTAATCCAATTCCTTTAATCTTGATATCATTAATCTACTATCACTTATTATGATATCAAGAACTTGCTCTTTTGCCAATTAAGTATGACATTGACAACGCAGGTATTTCATGATATTTTAATTTAAAAGGGAGTAACTGGTACACCAATTGGTGTAGCTCCGTATCAACATCGTGGCCTAAAGCCTGGTGCGGAGGACGTATGTTCAGTGAGACTTTTGTAGTTTGATTCGACTACAAAAGTCTCTTTTTTATTTGCCTTTTTCTGCGTAGGTAAAATTTAGAAAAACAAAAAGTACTAATTTGAGGTGATCACATGCAACTAAGATTTTGGCACAAATTGAGCACGGCGGAGATTTTTTCAGACCTTCAGACAGGCTCGCAAGGATTAACGACCTTAGAAGCAAAAAAGCGCTTAGTAGATAACGGGACGAATGAGTTAATTACGGAAGGAAAGCGGTCTGTCCTTAGTATTTTTTTGTCACAGTTTAATGATCTAATGATTTGGGTACTTATCGGCGCAGCAATTATCTCGGGGATAGTTGGCGAATGGGTTGATGCAAGCATAATCCTTGTGGTTGTCTTACTCAATGCTGTTTTAGGGACAATTCAAGAAAGCAAAGCAGAAGCAGCTTTAGATGCATTAAGAAAAATGGCTGCTCCCATAGCTCAGGTATTGCGAGATGGCAAGCTCAAAGAAGTTCCCGCTTCTGAATTAGTTATCGGCGACCTCGTTCTTTTAGAAGCTGGTACAAATGTACCTGCGGATATGCGAATAATTGATAGTGTTGCTTTAAAAATTGAAGAAAGTGCCCTTACGGGTGAATCCGTTCCCGTCGAAAAAACGCATGAAGTGCTCGATAAAGATGATATTTCATTAGGGGATAGAAAAAACATGGCTTTCATGGGAACCTCGGTTACCTATGGGCGCGCCACAGGGGTTGTGATTGCTACTGGAATGGAAACTCAAATGGGCACAATCGCCAATCAATTGGTAAATACCCAGACTGAAATAACCCCCCTGCAACAAAAGCTTAATCATATATCGCGTCTTTTATCGATCGGTGTGTTACTGATCGCCGCACTCATTTTTGCGATCGGATTGTCCATGGGTAATCAACCCTTGAATATGTTTTTGACAGCTGTGTCTTTAGCAGTTGCAGCTATTCCTGAAGGATTAGTCGCGGTTGTAACCATCGTTTTAGCCCTTGGGATGACCCGAATGGCGAAACGCGGAGCGATTATTAGACGATTACCTGCGGTTGAAACTCTTGGTTCTACTCAAATAATTTGTTCAGATAAAACAGGAACTCTAACTCAAAACCGAATGACAGTACGGAAAATATGGACTTTAGACGAAGATTTATTAAATGAAGCACTAGGTCATTGTAATGATTCTAAACTCGACGAGAATATGAACCCAATCGGAGATCCTACTGAAACCGCTTTAATCGATTATGTGCTAGAGAAAGGATTTTGGTCACCCGAAGAAATCCACAATAGAAAACGTATCGACGAAATTCCCTTTGATTCTCAACGGAAATTATCAAGTGTGGCTGTATCACATCCTAGTGGAAAAGCACTGAGAATATTTGTTAAAGGCGCTCCCGACGTCTTATTAAATCGTTGCCTCTCAGAACAACAACTCGATGAAAAAGGGAATTTAACTACGATAGCTTTAACAACAGAACGATTACAAAAGATAGAAAAAGCGAATAATGAGATGGCACGCCAAGCTTTACGAGTTCTTGCCTTTGCCTATAAAGAAGTAGAAGTAGCTGATTTCTCAAATCCAAATGATATAGAGAATGGATTAACGTTTATCGGACTTGTTGGAATGATTGATCCAGCTAGACCTGAAGTAACAGAGGCTATTGCTCTTTGCCGTAAAGCAGGTATCCTTCCCGTTATGATTACTGGGGATCATATTCAAACAGCAATGGCAATTGCCAAGGAAATTGGAATTTTAACTCCAGGAATGGAGGCGGTTACTGGTAGCCAGATAGAAACAATGTCCGATGAAGAGTTGGAACAGCGGGTTGAAGGAATCGCTGTTTATGCAAGGGTTGCACCTGAACATAAATCCCGCATCGTTTCCGCTTGGCAAAAGAAGGGCCTAACTGTGGCGATGACTGGCGATGGCGTAAATGATGCACCTGCACTAAAACTCGCTGATATCGGTATCGGCATGGGGATAACAGGTACTGATG
>JAAYFS010000010.1 GCA_012728115.1 Bacillota bacterium
AAACTAAATCATCGGTTACTACCCTTTCCCACATCATTTATTTCCCCCAAGTAATTGTTCCAACTCTTCGATAAAAGTGTTCACATCCTTAAATTGACGATAAACGGAAGCGAACCTCACATAGGCAATTTCATCAAGCTCTTTCAATTTTTCCATCACGAGTTCACCGATTCTTTCGCAAGGTATTTCTACTTCTAAACTACTACGAACCTCCTTTTCGACAGAATCAACTAAGGCTTCGATCTCAGTCAGAGAAATCGGACGTTTCTCACAAGCTCTTAGTACTCCGTTTAGGATCTTTGAACGCATAAAAGGTTCTCTTCTACCATCTTTTTTGATCACCATGAAAGGAACTTCATCGAGTCTTTCGTAGGTAGTAAACCTCTTATTACAATTCGGACACTCCCTACGCCGTCTGATTGAAGCGCCTTCTTCCGTTGAACGCGAGTCAAGCACCTTACTGTCAGGATGTAAACAAAATGGGCAACGCATCTTTTATTCCTCCAGTCATTTATTCCTCCTTCAACATTATACCGCATTAAATCTATCTAAGCCAAGTCCGATGCTTGGACGTTCGTTCGGGTTCAATACTCACTAAAATAACATCCACCCCTACAATCTCTACACTTTCCCACGGAATCTCCAAATCGTCTGGACAAAAAAAGAAACGAAATCTACTTCCAGGTGGTTCCAAAATTAAAAAACGCAGTTCCCCTGTTTCTGAATCCACATCTACGTCACATACATTACCCAAATGTCTACCATCTATCACGTTGATTACGTCGAGATTTCTTAACTCTGAAGCCTTAATATACACCTCCCACTCCTCCTATATTGCGATATTTGCTAAACTCATCTACTACTTATATATGCTAGTAATGCAAAAAAATAAACGACCATTACGGTCGTTTGATTTATCAAAATGCATACGTACATTATTTACTTCCAAAGAAACGAAGCGAAACTGAATTTACTAATTTAATTGAACGTTGCCACCACGAAACTACCTTCTTGCCTTGTTCGCTCTCTTTGAAATCATCAAGGAATTTTAAACGGAATTCTATCGTTCCTTCTTCTTCGTCATCAAACTTTCTAGCTACAAGGTTTTCGACTTCAGCATCTTCCAAGGTAAGTGTACTAAAGCAAAGAGGGGGGAAGAGAACGCACCACCAATTCTCACCCTTACCTTCACCGATAATCACGCGCAATGCTTCATAATCTCCACCAGGCAGTACAAAATTGCCATAGCTTCGAGTAGGAAATTCAAAAGTTCCTATTTCTAATGTTATAGGATAATTATAACCTGCGTTCTTGATCGTTTCGGATGCAACAGCCTCAATCTCTTTCCAATTTAATCGGATAATTTCCTTTGCCTCTTCTTTATTTGCAATTCCCTGGAAGACTTCATGACTAGCTTTTAGTATCGCATCACGTACTTTGAGTTTCAGTTCTTGATCCTGAATCGAGTTGCTATTGGCGATAATATGTAGCCTTAACAAATTGTTTTTTGCAAATGAGTCCTTAGCATCTAGACGACTATTTGAAACAGTTAGTGATAAAAAGACTAATACAACAATAACGGTCAATGTACTGAAAAGAATTCGGGAACTCTTCTTAACTTTCATCGTTCTCCCTCCCTAAGACGTAGCCAAGTACCTACGTAAATGTTTTAGAGCTGCCTTTTCTAATCGTGAAACTTGCGCCTGGGATATTCCGATCTCTTCAGCGACTTCCATCTGGGTTCTTCCTTCAAAGAATCTCATCGTTAAAATGCTCCGCTCTCTTTCACTTAGCTTGCTCATTCCTTCTTTTATCGAAACTTCTTCAAGCCAGTTTCCATCAACGTTTTTATCATCACTTATTTGGTCAAGAACAAAAATCGGATCACCGCCGTCATGGTAGATAGGTTCAAAAAGCGAGATTGGATCTTGAATAGCATCTAAAGCAAACACAATTTCTTCGCGTGGGATCTGGAGTTCTTCCGCAATTTGACCGATCGTTGGTTCCTTTGAATACTTGTTGGCAAGATTGTCCCTTACTTGGAGAGCCTTGTAAGCGATGTCTCGCAGTGAACGACTTACTCGAATCGGATTGTTATCCCTCAGATATCTGCGGATTTCGCCAATAATCATCGGTACGGCGTAGGTTGAAAACTTCACATTTTGACTAAGATCAAAGTTGTCGATCGCCTTCATTAAGCCGATACAGCCAACCTGGAATAAGTCATCCACGTACTCTCCTCTGTTATTGAACCGTTGGATCACGCTTAACACCAAGCGAAGATTGCCTTGAACCATCGCCTCTCTTGCTTCTTCATCACCATCACGGACACGTTGGAGAAGTTCGCGCATCTTGGCACTAGATAAGACGGGAAGTTTTGCGGTATTTACTCCGCAGATTTCCACTTTATTCATTGGTCCTCCCCCTTTGTTAGCAGTTCAGATAAAAGTATTGCCAGGATCCTGAAGTTCTATTCCAAAAAAGGATTTTTGTTTAGTTAAGGACAAAGGAGGAATTTAATTCGAGACAATGTAATATAAATGAAAGACACCCAATAGAGGGGGATGTTCAGGTGCCTGGATATGTGTTTTATGTAGATCAATGGTTTATCAAATTGGCTACCAATACTTTGTTTCTTGCTCTCTTAATTTGGGCTACTGCAGAAATAACCAAGACAAAAACGACGAGAATAAGAGTATTCTTGGCCTCTCTCAGTGGAACACTCTACTATCTCCTATTCTTATTATCAAGCCTTCAATTAATTCCTTATTACGGACTACTTCGTTCATTCCCAATCATAGTCTTGGTATCCATGCTTATGTTATTCATCGCTTTCTTTCCTATTAGTCTCAAAAAATTTCTTACTGTAACTGGATTTTTCTACCTAACTGGATTTGTGAGTGCTGGTTCTGGGATCGCCTTTGCTTACCTTTTTGGAACGCCTATGGAACCAAATCTAACGGTAGGCACCATTTTTTCTATCGCTACGATTTTGATCCTAGGAGAATTAGGTTGGGGTATCGTCCAAAAACGAATTTTTCATCATGTATATCGAATCCCAGTTGAAATCTATTGGAACGACAGGTCGATTCGTATCTATGGTCTTGTTGATACTGGTAATCGCCTAAGGGATCCACTTACTAATCAAGCTGTAATGATTGTTGAGCATCAAGCGCTCAAAGAGCTTTTCTCCGATACACTTAATGACGTACTTGAACAGCTAGAAACTGGTGATTTAACTCCTATTTCTGACTTTTCTGTTGACGGTAAATTGGCTTCACGATTGCGCTTAATCCCTTTTCGATCTATTGGAAAAGAGAACGGAATTTTGGTTGGCTTTCGTCCCGATAGAGTGCAAATTATGAATGATAAAGTTCCTTATGGGACCGATAATATTGTGGTAGCTATTCACCATCGTTCCTTAGACAGGGAAGGCAACTATAGTGCTTTAATCCCTTCAGAATTACTACAAGAAGCTATGGTCTATGAACCGAGGGTAGAACCAGCGGTAAAGGGAGGGAGTTCGCATGCGCCATCGCCTCACCCAAAGATTTAGAATCTGGCTGAGATTAAAACTTATTCAAATACTGTGCAAACTTGGAGTAACGCCAGATGTCCATTATGTGGGCAGTAGTGAGGTGCTTCCACCCCCACTGACGCAAGAAGAGGAAAACGAGCTTTTACAGAGGCTTTCTAATGGAGATACACAAGTAAAAGGACCACTAATCGAACGGAACCTTCGGTTAGTGGTATATATCGCTCGGAAATTTGAGAACACAGGAATCTTAATTGAAGACCTGGTCTCTATCGGGACTATCGGATTAATCAAGGCTGTTAATACTTTTGATCCGAGTAAGAATATCAAACTTGCAACTTATGCCTCCCGTTGCATTGAGAACGAGATTCTAATGTATCTTAGGCGCACAAGCAAGATTAAAGCAGAAGTCTCATTTGATGAACCGTTAAACACGGACTGGGATGGAAATGAGCTAGTTTTAGCAGATGTGGTCGGTAGTGATAGCGATGTGACCAAATATATCGAAGACGAGGTGGATCGCAATCTGTTAATGATGGCTCTTCAAAGGCTTAATGGACGGGAAAAAAAGATTATGGAGCTAAGATTCGGTCTAAATGATGGGACAGAAAAAACCCAAAGAGAAGTAGCCGATCTCTTAGGGATATCTCAGTCATATATTTCTCGTCTCGAAAAAAAGATTCTCAAGAAGTTAAGAAAAGAAATTAAGAAAATGAACTAAAAAAGCTTGGGCAGTTAAGCCCAAGCTTTTTTCAATCCTATTTTCTTCTTAAGAACGCTGGAATATCTAGATCATCACCCGAAAATGGCTGGATATCTAACTCATTAGTTAATTTTCCATTATTCTTCTTGCTAGGATCGAAGCCAGTCGCAATAACAGTAACTCTAATCTCATCTTGAAGGCTTTCATCGATCACAGCACCAAAAATAATGTTAGCTTCTGGGTCTGCAGCCTCACCAATTATTTCCGCTGCTTCATTAACTTCATGGAGTCCCAGATTCGCACTACCAGTAAGATTTAATAAAATACCCTTGGCGCCTTCGATGGAAGCTTCTAATAACGGGCTACAAATAGCTTGTTTAGCAGCCTTTATAGCTCGATCTTCGCCTGATGCTTGGCCAATACCCATCAAGGCGGAACCAGCATTAGTCATAATAGTTCTAACGTCAGCAAAATCTAAGTTAATTAATCCAGGAACGGTAATCAAATCTGAAATACCTTGTACACCCTGGCGAAGCACGTCATCGGCGATCTTGAAAGCTTCGATCATTGAAGTTCTCTTTTCAACCACCTGTAACAAGCGATCATTAGGAATTGTAATCAATGTATCAACAACATCTTTTAGGTTTTCAATACCTTGATCACTTTGTTGTTGGCGCTTGCGCCCTTCAAACGTAAATGGTCTAGTTACCACACCGACAGTTAGAGCATGGAGTTCTTTGGCGATTTCGGCAACTACAGGAGCAGCGCCCGTACCTGTACCTCCGCCCATGCCAGCGGTGATAAACACCATATCTGCGCCTTCTAAAGCCTCTTTTATTTCCTCGCGACTTTCTTCTGCTGAACGTTGTCCAATTTCAGGATTAGAGCCAGCACCCAGACCCTTGGTTAGTTTCTGACCGATTTGAATCTTTCTACTAGCCTCAGATTGCGCAAGGGCTTGAGCATCTGTATTTAAGGCAATAAACTGTACACCTTGTAAGCCAGCATCTATCATACGGTTTACGGCGTTACTACCGCCTCCACCACATCCGACTACTTTTATTACCGCAAATTGGCCTTTTTCAAGATCATACTCGAACATGGGATCCCCCTCTTCTAGCATAGCTACTATTTTACGCATGGTCTCCTAATTGAGATTTCCACAAACTTTCGCAGTTTCCTTCATCTTCTAGGTGCAACAGACAAAAAATGTAAGTTATTGAGTAACTGGATTACTCGGCACTCTCAAATCGATTCTATTTGCACTTCGCTTTTCCCATACTAACCTGTCCATGATTGTTTCTAATACACTAAACTTATAGTCTATATCGCTTAATTCACCAAACAACACCTGAGTTCCTTGTCTGGTAATAAACATTCTCTTCTCACAATTCCATTCGGAGAAGGTCTCATTAAGACTAGATGGGATTGCTTTGAATAGTCGTGCTGTTGCTTTCAATTCATCTACAGAGTCAAGATCAATATTAGTGACTATGGGTAAGTTGAAGAAATTTGACCCCGCAACGGGCGGTGGTAATAATGTTCCTTCGCTTTCTAGCAAGAACCAATTGGAGCCGAATGGAACGAGAGCGATTGGAGTACGTTCAGTTACTTCAACGATTAACCTATTTGGCCACTTCCAACACGTATCGATTTCTAGAATCCAAGGATGTTGAGATAACGCCTCCTTAATTTCTCCCGAATCAATTCGAAAAACATTCTGTGGTTGAAAGTCTACCAAAGCTCTTAATTCATATTCATACAGATAATTAAGGCCTGTCCACTCTAACTGCTCAGTAATGAACATGGGCGAGTTAAGATAAGCATATAAGGAAACGATGACGAGACAAACGAGGATAGCATATATTGGTTTTTGCATTACTACCTCCCTCCCACAACCTTGATTATACCAGACTTGGAGATATTTGAAAATGAAGAAAAGGCGGGAGAAAGCTTGATGTAATTCTCCCGCTATTGACGCCAAACTTTTGCGCCCAGAGCATTTAATTTATGCTCAAAGTTTTCATAACCGCGGTCAATATGCTCAACACCACTGATTTCAGTAATGCCATCTGCAACCAATGCCGCTACCACAAGAGCGGCTCCACCACGCAAGTCAGCTGCTGTAACACTAGTACCAACAAGCTTTTCGACACCTGTAATCCTTGCTGATGAGCTGTTCAAAGTAATGTTTGCACCCATTTTCTGTAGTTCAATTGCATGCTGAAATCTATTATTATAAACTGTTTCTTTAATTTCACTATTTCCCTTTGCGACAGTCATCAACGCGGTAAACTGTGGCTGAAGATCAGTAGGGAATGCAGGATATGGTCCTGTAACAATATTCGTGCCAGTTAGTGGCTTTCTTCTCTGATGAATTACTATGCGTTTTTTTTCAACAGTAAAATGAACATTACAATTCTTTAGTACAACCAATAACGACTCTAAATGTTTAGATTCCACATTTTCAATTTCTATTTCGTCCCCAGTTATCGCTCCTGCAATAACAAAGGTGCCAGCCTCTATCCGATCGGGACTAACGGAAAACTCAGTTTCATGTAAGCTTTTTACTCCATCAATTCTTATTGTTTCCGTGCCAGCACCCACTACTCTTGCACCCATTTTATTCAAAAAATTCTGCAGGTCTACGATCTCTGGCTCTTTGGCAGCTCGTCTAATTATCGTGGTCCCCTCAGCTAAACAAGCAGCCATCATTAGATTCTCTGTAGCACCAACACTAGGATAGCTAAGCACTAATTCTGTTCCAACTAATTGGGTCGCTTCCCCGACAATGTATCCATTATCGTAAAAGAATCGAGCTCCTAGTTTCTCTAAATTGTCCAAATGTAAATCTATTGGTCGATCTCCGATTGCACATCCACCAGGCAAAGAAATGGTTACCTTGCCTAAACGTGCAAGCAGGGGACCGAGAACTTGAATAGATGCTCGCATTTGTTGCACTAGTTTCGACGTAGCATCTCCAGAAAGCTCATCAACCTTGATTTCCATAACGTTATTCGCCAGGGAAATTTTCGGACCTAGCGAAGATAACATCCCCTGCATCGTAAAAACGTCCTTGATCATCGGAACATTTCGTATTTGAAAGGTCCCTTTTCCCAGCAAAGTAGCAGCCATTAATTTCAGTACTGCGTTTTTTGCCCCAGCTATTTCTACGCGCCCACCTAAGCGAAGGCCACCCTCAACTAGCAGTTTCTGCATTATATCACCTCAACAGCAATTGCAATTCAATTGAGCATTCACATATTATGCAAATTGAGGGATTTGGTGATAATCCTAGTTTTTTGATTGCCGCGAAATGTTGAGGAGAATGCCAACACTAGCTAGACTCATCAATAGAGATGATCCACCATAACTTATAAACGGAAGGGTGATACCCGTCACTGGTAACATACCAGTAACTACTCCAATGTTCAAAAGTGCTTGAAAGCTAATCATCGAGGTTATTCCAATCGCCAATAAAGAACCATATAAATCAGGAGCATTCATCGCTATTCTTAAACCACGCCAAGCAATTACAAAAAATAGTAGCAATACTACCATGCCACCGATAAATCCCAATTCTTCACATAAAATAGCAAAGATAAAATCGGTATGGTGTTCTGGAAGGTAGGAAAACTTCTGTCTACTATTGCCTAATCCTAATCCGAACAATCCGCCTGGTCCAATCGCTAAAAGCGATTGAATAATGTTCCATCCAGTATCAGTAGGATCTTTCCATGGGTTTATGTATGCAAAAAACCTTCGCATACGGTACTCTTCATTCATTATTAGGTACCAAAGAGCTGGAATCGCTAGCGACCCCAAACCAAGCATTTGACCAAAATGTGCACCGCCAGCAAAAAGCACGATCAAGGAAGTTGCACTTAGTGCCATTGCAGTACCGAAATCTGGCTCTAACATAATTAGACCAAATTTCGCAGCTAAAATACAAAGAGCAGGAATGAGACCTGTTAGAAACAATCTAATACGTTCACGTTTATTCGAGATATAGACTGCGAGAAAATTAACCATAAAAAGTTTTGCTACTTCGGACGGTTGAAGGTTAAAAAAACCTAGATTTATCCATCGCTTTGAGCCACTGATGTTATCTCCGATTAATAACACCAATACTAATAAAGCAAACGAAAGTAACAAGCCAGGCAACGCAAAACGTTTTAGGATCTTGTAATCCAACTTCATAAAGAAAAATAATGCCGCCACACCTATTACAGCAAAAACGCTCTGTCGTTTAAAATAATGGTATGGATCACGAAAACCCGATATTCCCAAGGAGGATGATGCACTGAGCACCATAACTAACCCTATACTTAATAACATCACAACCGCTGTAAAAATAATAAGATCAGGTTTGCCCTTTTTTGTAAACATTTAACTGCCCCCTCCCCTAATCTATATTCGATTAGAGCACGGCTAACAACCCGATCGCACCAAAAATTATTGCAACCAGCCACATCCGAATCATAACTTTGGGCTCTTCCCATCCTTTCAACTCAAAATGATGGTGCAACGGTGCCATTCTAAAAATCCGTTTACCACCAGTCAATCTAAAATAAATTACTTGGATAATAACCGATAAGGTTTCGATTACAAACAATCCCCCGATTATTGGGAGAATCAAGGACGTGCGAGTAAAAATAGCCAAAACGCCTAGTGCAGCCCCTAAACCTAGTGAGCCCGTATCACCCATAAAGACTTGGGCGGGGTGGGCATTAAACCAAATAAAACCGAGACAAGCACCGACAATTCCACCCGCAAATAAAGCCATTTCCGTAGCACCTACTCTGACCGCGATCAAAGCGTAAGCAATGGCAGCGATAGCCATAGCTCCAGATGCTAACCCATCTAATCCATCGGTCAGATTAACCGCATTTGTGGAAGCCAGCATCACACCTACTACTAAAAGGACATAGATTATGCTTGGGACGGCAATCGTTTTATCCAAAAACGGGATCAGTAATTCAGGTCCTAAATTTGCTTGGTTTAGCGCATAAAAGGCAATTAGAAGCGAAATTACCAGTTGAGCCGCAAGCTTATGACGCGCTTGGAGTCCAAGTGATTTTCGGGTCAGAATATTAATTAAATCATCCACAAAACCGATTGTTCCAAAGGCGAGCATTGAAAAAATCGCAACAGGCAAATGCCCTTCAGCCTTTCCAATCAACATCACCGAAAGGGTGATTGCTAACAAAATTAAAACTCCACCCATCGAGGGAGTTCCACTTTTTTTGAGATGACTTCTTGGTCCATCGAGTCTTACTGTTTGCCCAAATTTTAAATATCTTAAATAACGAATTACGAATGGTCCTGCAATAATACTGACTCCAAATGCAACTAAGGCCACATATAATGGCTGAAGAGATTCACCCATGTTAGTTTTCACAACCTTCCTTCAAAACTGCAACGACCCTTTCTAGAGCCACTCCACGTGACGCCTTTAACAAGACTAAATCCTTATCGCCCACAAACTCGTTCACTAAAGGAATAAGTTCTGTTGCTGACTCAAAGAGTCGAACTTTATTTGGATCAAAATCTGTTAATTCTACACCTTTTAAGAACTCGTTTCCAAACGAGCCAACAAAGATTAATTCATCAAAATTTTCAGCAGCCAATTTACCTAAGTTCTGATGCTCCTCTTGCGAGTATTCCCCCTGCTCAAGCATATCGCCTAAAATAGCAACTAAACGACGCCTTTCTTTATTGCCAATCGTAACAGCAGTATGGATCGCAGCTTTCATCGAAGCTGGACTTGCATTATAGGTATCATCGATTATTATTGCTCCATTCTTCCCTTCACTAATGTCCATCCTCATGTCACTAATACTTACCTTAGCAAGCTGTGGAACAATCTCCGTCATTTCCAATCCAAGACCTATTCCAACACCCACCGCAGCTAAAGCGTTTAGTACGTTATGAAAACCCGCAAGTCCTAATCTTGCTTGATACTCTTTATCTTCGTGAACGATAGTAAAGCTTGTGGAATTATCTTTGTTCATCTCAAGATTCTTTGCCCAAATATCATTTCCTTCATTTAGTCCAAAAAAGATCACTCGTTTTGGACCTTTGGAGGCTATCTGTCGTATCCAAGGATCATCACCGTTTAAAACTGCAACGCCGAACTTACTAGTTCCTTCAAGCAGTTCTGCTTTGGCATGGGCGATATTCTCTTGCGTTTTGAGAAGTTCGATATGGGCAGTACCAATATTTGTAATAACCGCAATATCTGGTTGCACGATTTTGGCTAAGGACGCTATTTCTCCTTTACCACGCATGCCCATTTCCACTATCAAAATCTGATCAGCATCACTTAATCCGAGTACCGTCAAAGGTAAACCAATTTCATTATTGTAATTTCCTGCTGTCTTATGTATTCGATATCTAGCTTTAAGAACCTCTCCAATTAGATCCTTGGTGGTGGTTTTACCATTACTACCAGTAACCGCTACCACGGGAATTTCGAATTCTTGCAGATACTTTTGGGCGAGTCGCTGGAGTGCCTCTAAAGGGTCTTCTACTGGTATAAGTTTATTTGCCCAAGAATTTGCCAATAGCCAGTTCTTGGAAACCAGTGAACAACCCCCGTTATTTAATACATCCGCCACAAATTTGTGTCCATCCGTCTTTGTTCCTGGCAATGGAATAAAAAGTGTACCAGGTCGCGATAACCGACTGTCGATCACGACCTCATCAATAATCTCTTCACTATTAGATTCCATTCCAAGGTAACCTGCAATCTTTTTTAGCGGAGTCGGACGCATCTTACAACAACTCCTTTATCGCTTTTAATGCTTCCTCACGATCATCAAAGTGAACTATTCCTTTAGAGAATTCTTGATAAGTTTCATGCCCTTTGCCTGCAATTAGAACTATATCGCCTTTCTTAGCTAATTGAATAGCATGCTTAATCGCCATTCGGCGGTCTACAATAATCTCATAAACGTCCTGAGTGCCAACTTTTCGTAAAAACCCTTGTTCAATATCACGACAAATTGCCGCAGGATCTTCGCTACGCGGATTGTCTGAAGTAATAATGGTATAATCAGCAAAAGAAGCAAGAACTTCTCCCATCAATGGCCTTTTTAATCGATCGCGATCGCCGCCTGCTCCACACACGGCGATCAATCGACCATTGGAAACTGTTCTACTTGTTTTTAATATATTCTCTAAGCTATCGGGAGTATGAGCATAGTCTACGATCACAGTAAAATCTTGACCGCCATGAACTAACTCAAAACGACCATCTACCCCAGTTATCTTTTCTAACGCGGCTTGGATCGTTATTAAATCGATTCCTTCCATGCTACACGCGGCAATCGCTGCCAATGAGTTATATACATTAAACATTCCAGTAAGTTGTAGATTAATAAATGAGTTTTCACTCGGAGTGGTTAAATAGTACGATACTCCCTGGGGTGTGATATCAATATTGCGGGCTTGAAAATCAGAATTGGTGTTTATACCATAACTTGCTACTGGTGCAGTACTTAAAGCAGTCAGTTTTTGTCCATATCGATCGTCAATGTTTATTACACAGAATTTATTCTTTTTATACCCATTGTGTTTAAGGGTAGCAAAAAGTTTCGCTTTGGCATTGAAGTATTCTTCGATCGATTGATGAAAATCAAGATGATCTTGAGTAAGATTAGTAAAAATTACGTTATCGAATTCTATACCCTCTGTTCGCTTCAGCTCCAGGGCATGTGATGATACCTCCATCACTACATACTGAACTCCATTATTATACATCTCAGCTAAAAGTTGCTGGAGTTCTAACGATTCTGGTGTTGTCCGTTTGGCAGGAACAACTTCTGAACCAATTAGGTTTCTAATCGTACCTACTAAACCGACTTTGAAGCCCGCACGTTCGAGAATAGCCTTGATCAGATAGGTTGTGGTTGTCTTCCCATTTGTACCAGTTATCCCTATTATTCTCATTTTATTCGCAGGAAAGTGGTAAAACTTCGCCGAAATTAGCGCCAGCGCTAAGCGAGTATCCTCACAAATTACTTGGGGCACGTTAAGGTCCATCACTAGATGATCCGAAATTACCGCTATCGCACCATTCGCTATTGCCTGAGGAATAAAATGATGACCATCATGTTTATACCCCCGAATCGCGACAAAAACATTTCCCGGACTCACAGAACGTGAATCGTATGCTATTCCGTTCACAGAAACATTTTCGCCAATGAGTTGGTGTTTAAAGCCACTGCACAAATCAGTAATTCTCATCGGATCTTAAGCCCCTTTCTTGTAAAAAATCATAAAAGAATTAAAAATGAAACACTGTGAAAAAGATACTAGTATTAATCTATGGTTCGAAAACCACTTCAATGACTGATCCTGCAGGTACCATCACTCCTGCTTGGGGCCTTTGAGATTTTGCCACTCCACTTCCTTGAATTTGAACTCGCAAACTACTTTCCGTTAGTTTTACTGTCGCATCACGGATACTCATCCCTATTACCGATGGAACCTTAATCATTTGTAAATCATCCTGATCATAATAGATTAGATCGACGGTAGAATTACGGGGCACGCGCGTGCCAGGATTTGGGATTTGTTCCAATACTAGTGAACCCGTATTCTCGGCATTGACCTTAAGTCCCAATTCAGTAAGAACTACGATCGCTTGTTCAGTAGGATAATTTCGCACATTAGGAACAACTACTGTTGAACCCTTTTCATTTGAAGCTATCCTTCGAGGTACTTTAAGATATTCGAGGGTTTGTTCTACCACCGTTGCAAACAATGGTGCAGCTAATACTCCTCCATACTTAATCTCCGTTTGTGGTGAGTAAAGGACTACCAAAGCTGCTACCTGCGGATTATCATATGGTGCGTATCCAACGAAAGAGGCGATGCGATTCTCACCATAAACTCCTTGTTCGGGAACTTGCGCAGTTCCAGTTTTTCCAGCAACATAGTAACCAGAGATTTCAGCCAAATTAGCAGTTCCCTCTACAACCGTTGATCGCAACAGATTATTCAAAGTTTGAGCGGTTGATTCACTGATCGGTTGGCTTAGAACTTCTGATTCAGTGATTTCCACGATCTTGCCTAATGAATCCCGGATTTCTTTTACATAATAAGGACGCATTACTTTGCCACCATTTCCGATAGCAGCCACTGACATAAGTAACTGAATTGGAGTTACTGCCACTCCCTGCCCAAAACCGATATTTGCCCACTGTAAAGTCTCGCCGTGAGCAATTGAGCCAGGATATGGTACAATACCCCTTGCTTCCCCAGGAAAATCAATCCCTAAACGACTTCCAAATCCGAAGGTTCGCAAATACGGGTAATAACCGTGAGGACCCATTTCCACGGATATTTGAGCGAAAGTAATATTATTTGATTCAATGAATGCAGTCTTAAAACTGTGGCTTCCCCCAACCCTACTACTTACATTGTGGATCTTTCCACCGCCAACTTCCCAAACAGCAATGGTTTCGAACATCCGCTCAGGATGAGTAAGACCTAGATCTAATGCTGCGGCAGCGGTTACGATCTTAAACGTTGAACCTGGTTCATACTGATCCGTAACCGCTATGTTTCTCCTCGCACTAGCTGGATATTTTTGATAATCGTTTGGATCAAAAGTCGGGTAGATAGCATTAGCTAAAATCTCCCCCGTTTTTTGATTAACGATTAAGATTAAACCTTTTTCACTCTTGGTTTCTAAAACAGCCTTTTCTAACTCTTTTTCCGCAATAAATTGGATGGTAGCATCGAGCGTTAACACCAGATCATAACCATTCACGGGCGGAATAAAATCAGATTCTCCCGCTGGAATCTCACGTCTAGCGGCATCCCTTTCCACAACATATGTTCCTGGTGTTCCAGCTAGCAAACTTTCATATTGATACTCCAAACCCTCTAAACCTTGATTATCTACCCCTGCAATTCCGAGAACATGTGCAGCCATCGTTTTATGAGGATAAAATCGTTGCGGACGTTCGAGCAATCGGATCCCTGGCATCCGCATGTCACGAATTGCTTGAGACGCTTGTGGCGTAAGTTTTCGTTCTAAATAAAAGTTATTATTGCGAGATTTTAGTTGAGTAAGAATCTCACTCTCTGATAAAGACAAATAAGGAGCCAGATTTTTTGCGGTTGCTTCGAAGTCCTCAATCTCCGATGGGACCACCCACACCGCATCTGCTCCAATACTTACAGCCAGGGTTTGGAAGTTTCTATCCAAAATTGCCCCACGTTGGGCATCTACTGTAGTAGGGCTAATTCTTTGGCCCCGAGCGATTTGCTCCAATCTGCGCTTACTAGGTATTTGTAAATAGCCTAGTCGTAAAACTAACACGGAGACTGCAAGAGCAAACCCTAAAAAAAGCCAAAAGGCCCTTACTTTCATTATTCTTCTAATTTCCGATACTTCCAGCTTGAACTCCTCCTAACGGTAGAATTCTATTGATCCAATCAGCTACAATTTCAAACACACCACCTGAGTTGTTTTGCTCTCTAATAGTATTCTCAAAGGTGGGTTTATCTTGGGTGGTAGGTGTCCGCATTACTACAATATTTTTCGTCTCGGGTTCAATCATGCCCAATTCATTTCGCGCTAATTGTTCAATATTGCTTAATGAGCGCGCCGCTATCAATTCTAATTGTAAGAATTCATGTTGCTGAACAACTGAATGATACTCCTGCCGAACTTGTGCTAGTGTGACATTAAGACGCATCATATTAATCTTTTGAATTAAAAATAAAAACGATACCATTACAAAGATAAAAGCAAAAGAACATATAATTACTGTTTCAGGAAGACTTTTTTTCTTTTTTTTGCGTCTTGATCTTGGCTTTGTTTTCTTAACCTCTGGATAAAGTTCTTCCAGATATTCTAGCTTTCGTGCGGGAATCATTTTTTCACCCCTTTCGACAGTCGTTCAACAGCTCTGAGTTTAGCACTGCGCGATCGATGGTTTTCTTCTAGTTCCGTTTGCGAAGCGGTAACTGGCCTTTTGGTTACAATTTTTACTTTTGCTTCATGCTCACAAGTACAAACTGGAAACGAAGGTGGGCACACACAATCCTGAGATTTTTCTTTAAAAATATTCTTCACAATTCGATCTTCGAGCGAATGAAATGTTATCACTACCAGCCTACCGCCTGGCAGTAAACACTCGATCGCTTGATGGATTCCCTCTTCTAATACAGTCAATTCCTCGTTAACGGCTATTCTCAGCGCCTGAAATGTTCTTTTGGCTGGATGGGATCCATCCTGGCGTGCTTTAGCTGGAATCGCTGCTTTTATTATTTCAACCAACTCACCTGTAGTTTTGATAGGTGAATTCTTTCGTCTATCAATTATGAATTGGGCAATTCTTGCTGCCCAACGTTCCTCACCATAATCGTAAATTATTTTTGATAAATCCTTTTCCGATAATTCATTTACTAGTTGATAAGCACTTAAAGTCTGTTCTCGATTCATCCTCAAATCATGAGGAGCATCGTGTTGGTATGAGAATCCTCTATCTGGTTCATCCAGTTGATGAGATGATACCCCAATATCCATTAGGATTCCATCTACCTGTTCCACTCAGACCGTATGCAAAACATTTATTAGTTGACTAAAATTCGAATGAACAAACTTTATTCGTTCGGAATATGGTTGTAGTCTTTTTTGAGCAGCGGAAAGAGCTATTGCATCTTGATCGATCCCTATTAATTGGATATCAGGATCAATATTAAGAATCGCCTCGCTATGTCCCCCACCACCTACGGTGCAATCGACATAAACCCCTCCAGGCTTAATTGCTAAATAGGAAATTACTTCGTCTAAAAGAACTGGCTTATGGTAGAAATCCACTTTCTTTCATTCCTTATCAGGATTTAGATTCCTAAATCCACAATATTTTCGGCAATAGTTTCATAAGAATCTTCCGCTTCCAGCACATACTTCTCCCAACGCTCTTTGCTCCAAATCTCGATTCTATTCGAAACACCGATTACCACAACATCTTTGTCAATTTCCCCATATGTTCTAAGATTTTGGGGCAAAGTTATTCTTCCTTGTTTGTCAAATTCACATTCAGAAGCACCCGAAAAGAAAAAACGCACGAACTGACGAGCATCGGCTTTTGTTAATGGAAGAGCTTTGAGTTTTTCCTCAAGAATCTTCCATTCTGCGATGGGAAACAGAAATAGGCAGTTATCTAGCCCGCGAGTAATCACTGCCCCCTCGCCAATGTTTTCGCGAAATTTGGCAGGGATGATCAGACGTCCTTTGGAATCCAAGCTATGTTGGTATTCTCCCATAAACATCTCGAATCATCCCCTTTCGTTGAAAATTTCCCCACTTTCCCCCACAATCTACCACCTTGCCGTTTTAATTCTGCTTTCAAGCGAAAAATCCTTCTTGAAATTGAAATTTTTGAAAATAAAAATGGGAAACTTTGGATTTCCCAAAAGTTTCCCATGCATGTTTATTGTTTACTGAGTTAACTGGTAAGCCGAGTTCTGTCGAGTATGATCATCTATCTGGAATAACAGTTGCCTGTTATTTCATGCGGTCAACCCGAGAGTCAAGCGGAACGGGCAGCTCCTTCTCTCCTATTTGACCTTGCTCCAGATGGGGTTTGCCTAGCCAGTTAGTCGCCTAACTGCTGGTAAGCTCTTACCTTACCGTTTCACCCTTACCCAATACTGGGCGGTATGTTTCTGTGGCACTTTCCTTAAGGTCGCCCTCACTGGGTATTACCCAGCATCCTGCCCTATGGAGCTCGGACTTTCCTCAGGTTTTACTTCGAAATAAAACCCGCAATCATCTAGTTGACTCAGTAAACCAATTCTAACACATTTTATAGTCTGGCACAACGATCATGAAATCATAACATTTTTTTCGCTCGTTGACAACCCATTCACGCTGAATAAATAAACCCAATTCAACAACCTTTTTTCGTAATTCCTCTGTCTTAAACATAGGTTGCAGAAGAAATGCTTTAAAACTAGGAAGTATCGTTTCCGATTGTTCCAAAATTTTCATTATGGTATGTCCGCCCATGCCAGCAATAACTATCCAATCAACTTCCCCGCTCTTAATCGGTTCTAGACCATCACCTAAACGGAGTTCTACCTCAGCGTTACTGTCTAAAATGCTCTTTAAGGCTTGGTTATACGGACCCTTCTTTACTTCAGTAGCGATAATCGGCCCAGGATTTCCCCTTTTCCATAACCCGATCGGAATATAGGCATGATCAGAACCGATATCTGCAACACTAACATCTTCCGGAATATTATCAAGAATGCTCTGAAGTCTAGCTGGCAACATAACTCCTCACTTAATTCAATTTATTGAAAAATAAAACCCGGTTAATAAACCGGGAGCAGCATCCAATTTTAGTGTATGGTGGACCCCCTGGGATTTGAACCCAGGACCAACGGATTATGAGTCCGCTGCTCTGACCGCTGAGCTAGGGGTCCCTAAACACAACACTTATTATACAAGACACCTGTTTAGATGTCAATATCTTTCATTCTGTGTTTAATCGACTATTGACCTAAAAAGTCCTTTAACCGCTTGCTTCTACTTGGGTGTCTTAGTTTACGAAGAGCTTTGGCCTCGATTTGTCGAATACGTTCCCTAGTGACACCAAACACCTTTCCAACCTCTTCGAGCGTTCTTTCACGGCCATCCTCCAGACCGAATCTTAGTTTTAGAACTTCTTGTTCGCGTGGAGTTAATGATCCAAGAACCGAAGCCAGTTGTAAACGAAGATCAGCAAAAGCAGCAGCTTGTGCAGGGGCTGGAGCATCTTGGTCTTCGATAAAATCTACAAGATGACTGTCCTCCTCTTCGCCAATCGGTGTTTCCAAAGAAACTGGTTCTTGAGCGATTTTCATAATTTGACGTACTCGCTCCTCAGGCATATCCATTTCCTTTGCAATTTCTTCAGGAGTAGGTTCTCGTCCTAGTTCTTGCAAGAGTTGCCTAGAAACTCTTATCAATTTATTGATAGTTTCTACCATATGGACAGGTATGCGAATAGTTCTCGCTTGGTCAGCAATTGCCCGAGTAATCGCTTGCCTAATCCACCACGTAGCGTAGGTACTAAATTTATATCCTTTGCGATAATCAAATTTCTCCACAGCTTTAATTAAGCCGAGATTACCTTCTTGAATCAAATCTAAGAATAACATACCTCTACCTACATATCGCTTAGCAATACTAACCACCAAACGGAGATTTGCTTCAGCAAGCTTGCGCTTACTCTCTTCATCGCCCTGTTCGATCAGTTTCGCTAATTCCACTTCTTCCTCAGCTGTTAAAAGTGGAACTCTCCCAATTTCCTTAAGATACATTCTTACAGGATCGTCAAGGCCCACTCCTTCAGGGATTGAGAAATCTAGATACTCCTCAGTCACTGAATCGTCTTCAGTATCATCATCCTCTACGATAAGACTCTCATCGCCCGTATTTGGGATAATATCGATTCCCATCGCTGCAAAACTCTCATAAATCTCATCAATTTGCTCAGGGGACAGGTCAATATTCTGTAGTCCATCCATTATTTCTCGGTAAGTTAGAACACCTTGCTTTTTTCCACGTTCTATCAAACCAGTAACACTTTCCATGGTTGTAGTAGTATTTGAATTAGTGATCTGCTTATCTCTCATCTATTCCCCCCCTTTCTAGCGGGCCTTCGTTGATGTTTCTTTCATTTAAAAGAAAAATTCGTTTCCGAATGCCATAATATTCATAAATAACTTGGAATATCTCCCTTTTTGTCGGCAATATTTCAATATCTTTCTCCAAAGAAATGAGTTTTTCCTCTATTTTCAAAAGCTCCTTTGCATAGAGTCTTAGCTGAAAATTATCCAAATAGTTTTCCCAATCCGAAAGCGGTTGGTTATCATGATAAAGCTCTTCAGCAATAAGTTCGCCCTGTTGGTCCCAGGTACCTCTAATTAATAGCCTAAGTAAATGTTGGTATTTATGATTTTCAAAATCTTCCCAAGAGATTCCTATATTGAGTAATTCATCAAGTAGTGCTGGTTTCGCTAAAATCCATTGAAGAATCCTTCTTTCGAGCAAATTCTCGCCCGATTCTACTACATCTCTATCTTCCTTAGTATGCCTATTCTGGGATAATATATGAGGGAAGTTTCTCTTTTTATCTATTTCTTCAAGTTTTGCAACTTCGATGCTTAAACTCTGTTTATCAATCGCAAGCAAATCAGAAGCAAAACTGATATACTCTTGGCGCTCGATAGCATTATCAAGACTAACAATTATTCTTACTACTTCTTTAGAGGCAAGCAATTTCCCTTCTAAAGAATCGATATCATTAGCAAAAACAGCTTTTTCAATCAAGTACTGGGTATAAGGCTTGGCATTTCGAAGCCATTCTTGTACCTCGCCTTTCGTTGACCGTTTAGCAAAAGTATCGGGATCATCACCAGGTGACAAAACAGCGACTTTTACATTAAGTCCCTGTCCTTTAAGTATTTCCAAACCTCTGCCAATTGCCTGTTCACCAGCTACATCCCCGTCAAAGGCGATAATCACATTATTAGTAAAGCGTGCCAGTAATCTAGCTTGATTTTCAGTAAATGCTGTCCCCAAAGAAGCCACTACGTTCTGAATACCTTTAGCAAATAAGGCAATACAATCAGTATAACCTTCAACTATCACAACTGAATCTTCTTTTATTATATTCTCTTTGGCTAGGTTAAATCCGTATAGATTGTTGGCTTTCTGATAAATCGGTGTCTCTGGACTATTAATGTATTTTGGATGACTTTGATCGAATACCCTTCCACCAAAAGCCAAAAACCTTCCTTGATGATCTAGGATTGGAAAAATGATCCGATTTCGGAATCGATCATACGGACCCTTTTGCCCCTCGATTATCAAACCTGCCTCAAGCGCCTTTTCAATTTCAACCCCCTTAGATTTTAGGAAGTTAATAAGCCCATGCCACTCAGAGGTTGCGAAACCGAGAAAAAACTGTCTAACTAATTGACCACTAATATTCCTTTTAATTAGATATTCCCTTGCTTTAAATCCTCTAGGAGAAACCAATGTACCATAATAGTATTGAGCAGCTAAATGATTAATATGATACAGTTCTCTTTTTTGTCTTATTTCCTGTTCATAGCGTGGGGAAGTCGAAGGAATTGGTATGCCTGCCAGTTCTGCAAGCCGAACTGCCGCTTCAGGAAAAGACAAATTATCCATTTTCATTAAAAAATTGAAAGCGTTTCCGCCAGTACCACAACCAAAACAGTAAAAAAACTGTTTCTCAGGATTAACAGAAAAGGATGGAGTTTTTTCTTCATGAAACGGGCATAACCCAACATAGTTTTTCCCGCTCTGTTTTAAAGCGACTCGTTTGCCAATCAATGCAACAATATCTGTAGACGATTGAACTTTTTCCAACCACTCATCTGTGAATTGTAGCATTGAACGTCTCCCCTTAATGACGATTCCACCCTTGCGGCAAGAATAATCGTTGAAATTCACTCATAGCGAAACTATCTGTCATCCCCGCGATATAATCAACAACTGCGTTTTTTCGTTCATGAGGTTCTAGTGGATGCCCAACCCGTTCTTCTAATTCACCAGGATGCGATAGATAGTATTCAAAAAACATACGAACTACATTATAAACTTTATTTTCCTCTAATTTAGCTTCAGAGCCGATATATACCTTCTGGAAAAGGAATTCTCTTAATTCATCTACCACCTGTTTAATTGGTTCGCTGAAAGAAACAACTGGTTTATCAAAGCTGTGCGTGATTAAGTCTTTTACCATTGTTCCGATTCGATCCGAATGACTATTTCCTAGGATCTCCCTCAGCTTTTGAGGAATATCAGTGGGACTTAGAATTCCACCGCGAATGGCATCTTCAATATCATGGCTCAAATAGGCTACTCGATCGCAAATTCTTACAACTTGTCCTTCCAACGTCGTTGGGACTACTTTGCCTGTATGACCAATAATACCTTCGCGTACTTCCTTCGTTAAATTCAAACCAGGATAATTTGGTGAACGTTCCTCTAAATATTCAACAACGCGTAAACTTTGTTCATTATGATTAAAACTTCCTACCAATAGTTGGAGAGCGGTTTCCCCAGCATGACCGAAAGGAGTATGCCCAAGATCATGACCTAAAGCTATTGCTTCCGTTAGATCTTCGTTAAGTCCTAATGCTCTTGCAACAGTTCGACTAATCTGGGAAACCTCAAGCGTGTGCGTTAATCTAGTCCGATAATGATCGCCTGCTGGTGCGATAAATACTTGAGTTTTGGATTTTAGCCGACGAAATGCTTTGGAATGCAAAATTCGATCCCGATCTCTACCAAAAGCAGTTCGCACTTCACATTCTTCTTCAGGATAATCCCGCCCCTGAGAATTAACCGATAGACAGGCAAATCTCGAGAGATTTTTAACCTCCCACTCTTCCCGTATTTCACGCAAACGCATACTCAACCCTCCCAACATCTCGGTGGTTTATTCTGAGTCAATAAAGAGACCCATACTATATATAGTATGGGTTCCTCATTGACTCAGAATATTCCTCCCTGCCGTTAAGCAAAACTATCTTGGATTAAGAATGTTTGCTTGAGCAGCAGCTAACCGAGCTATTGGCACCCGGAAAGGAGAACAGCTGACATAGTCTAATCCAACACGATGACAAAAATCGATCGAAGAAGGATCTCCACCATGCTCACCGCAGATACCAAGTTTCAAATCTGGCTTGGTTGAACGACCTTTTTGAACAGCGATTTCAACTAAGGTACCAACACCAGTTTGATCTAGGCTTTGGAATGGGTCAATCTCTAACACTTCATTATCGATATAGATTGGAAGGAACCGACCTGCATCGTCGCGACTATATCCAAAGGTCATTTGAGTTAAGTCATTTGTTCCAAACGAGAAGAAATCAGCTTCCTTCGCAATTTCATCAGCCGTAACTGTCGCTCTTGGAACCTCGATCATTGTTCCGATCTTGTATTCAATATCGACACCTGTTGCCTCAATTACTTCCTTAGCAACGTTAATGCAAACTTCCTTCATTAGGCTAAGTTCTGGCACGACACCTACTAAAGGAATCATGATCTCAGGAATTACGTTAACTCCTTCTTTCTTAACTTGAGCCGCAGCTTCAAAAATTGCTCTCGCTTGCATTGCGTAGATTTCTGGATAAGTTACTCCGAGACGGCAACCACGATGACCTAACATTGGGTTGAGCTCAGAAAGACTCTCAACTGTAGCCTTTAATTCTTCGACGTCTACGTTCATATCTTCTGCTAATTCTTCGATCGCATCATCTTCATGAGGTAAGAATTCGTGTAATGGTGGATCGAGCAAACGAATGGTTACTGGAAGTCCGTCCATAGCTCTAAAGATTCCTACAAAGTCTTCTCTTTGATATGGTAGAAGTTTAGCTAAAGCTTCTTCTCTACCAGCAACATCTTTAGCGAGAATCATTTGACGAACAGCCTTAATACGATCGCCTTCAAAGAACATGTGCTCAGTACGGCACAATCCGATACCTTCAGCACCAAATTCTCTAGCGGTTTTAGCATCATGAGGAGTATCCGCGTTAGTACGAACGCCAAGTACTCTAAACTCATCTGCCCATTCCATTAAGGTTCCGAAATTACCAGTTAGCTTTGGCTCTACTAGAGGTACTTGTCCAATGATTACTTCACCAGTTGTACCGTTGAGAGTAATCCAGTCGCCCTCTTTTACTACATGACCATTGATATTAACGGTCTTATTAGCTAAATTAACCTTTGCGTCACCGCATCCAGCAACACAGCATTTACCCATACCACGAGCAACTACTGCAGCGTGAGAGGTCATTCCACCACGGGAGGTAAGGATACCAACCGCTACGTCCATACCACCGATATCTTCTGGAGATGTTTCGGTACGAACGAGGATTACCTTTTCACCACGTTCTGCCCATTCTTCTGCGTCTTCAGCAGTAAAGACAACTTTACCGACAGCAGCACCTGGAGAAGCTGGTAAACCTGTGGCAGCCGCATCGTACTTAGCCTTAGGATCGATCATTGGATGGAGCAATTGATCTAATTGTTTTGGATCAACGCGCAATACTGCGGTTTTCTTATCGATCAAACCTTCTTCTACCATCTCAACTGCGATTCTAACAGCAGCGGTTGCGGTACGTTTTCCAGAACGAGTTTGCAACATATAGAGTTTATCCTCTTGGATAGTAAACTCGATATCTTGCATATCTTTATAATGGTTTTCAAGAGTTTTATAAATATTTTCTAACTGTGCATAAATCTCTGGTTTAGACTCCTTAAGGGTTGCGATTGGAAGCGGAGTTCTAATTCCTGCTACAACGTCTTCACCTTGAGCATTCATTAAGTACTCGCCGTAAAATACGTTTTCACCAGTGGATGGGTCGCGAGTAAATGCAACTCCAGTACCAGAATTTTCACCCATGTTACCAAAGACCATCGCTTGAACGTTAACTGCAGTACCCCAATCGCCAGGGATGTGGTTAATTCTGCGATAACGAATTGCACGTGGGTTATTCCAGGACTCAAACACAGCATTGATCGCGCCAACCAATTGCTCCATTGGATCGTCTGGGAAAAGTTTACCCACGGATTCTTTAATAACTTCTTTATACTTAGCAACTACTTCTTTGAGATCTTCTACAGTTAAATCAGTATCTAAAGCTGCGCCTTTTTCTTTCTTAACAGCTTCTAAAACAGCTTCAAATTTTTCGTGTTCCACACCCATTACGACGTCGCCATACATTTGAATAAAACGACGGTAGGAATCCCATGCGAATCTTTCATTACCTGATTTTTTTGCCAACGCTACAACAGTTTGATCACTTAATCCAAGGTTTAATACTGTATCCATCATTCCTGGCATGGAAACGCGAGCGCCAGAACGAACAGATAGCAATAATGGATTATCGTTCGAACCGAATTCGCTGCCCATAGCTTCTTCGATTTTCTTGATGTTCTCTTTTACTTGCTCTAAGAGACCGTCAGCCCATTTTCGACCATTATTGTAGTATTCAATACAAGCTTCGGTAGTGATGGTAAAGCCTGCGGGCACTGGAATTCCAAGTTCAACCATTTCAGCCAAGTTAGCGCCTTTTCCGCCAACTAAGTTCTTGTTGTTAGATTGCCCTTCGGTAACTCCATTACCAAAGAAATATACCCATTTGGTACTCAATTGTTATTCCTCCTTTGCCTACTATAACTATATATGTTGCGCAGGAAATCGCTTTCCTGAAAAACACCAAACTTTATATTCGTTAAAACATTAGATTATCCTTCCGACATGGTAAATTCTTCACATAGAAATAACATATTCGATCAGTTTTACCATATTTAGGTGATCACGATCTTGCGAAAATCAGCAAAACTATCAAAAAGGGAAACAGTCTTGCTTAAAAGCGATAATCTATTCGCTCTAACAACTTCGTCTTCATGCATAATCATCTCTGCATCAAAAAAATCATCGAGCGGTTTTCGCAAATCTGCTAAAGCTTGAAGCAAACTCGCGTAATCACCACTTTTCAAGTGGTTGTTTACTTTTTCTTCGCAAGCTACAACATGGTTATAGAAAGTTTGATCCGCTTCAGTAAATCGAGCTTGCTCAAATTTGTCCGTAAACCCTGCTTTCGAAACAATATTTGCAGCTCGTTCAAAAGCAACATGAAGATTCTCAAACTCACTATATTTGCGAAAGGCGGATAAGTCAACGACTCGCTTAAAAAGATCGCCAACCTCATATACCTCAAGTGCTAAGACAGCATCAATTAAATCATATTGGTATCCTTCATCACGCATTAACCCACGAACTCTTTGTTTAATGAAATCCAATAGTTTGTTGAGAGTATCGTTTTTTGCTTGAAATTCTGAACCATAGGCAGCCAGGGATTTTTCAAACAATTGTTTAAGCGAACAATTCGGTGCACCGCTCCTTAGCATTTGCACAACTCCTAAAGCCTGGCGCCTTAAAGCAAATGGATCTTGGGAACCCGTAGGAATAATGTCCAATGAAAAGTATCCCACCAACGTATCGATTTTATCAACCAGACTTATTAAGATCCCAAGCTCAGTTTCGGGAATCGAATCTCCAGCGAAGCGTGGCTTATAGTGTTCTTCGATTGCTCTAGCTACTAACATATCTTCCCCAGAAACAAGGGCATACTTACTACCCATAATACCTTGTAACTCAGGGAATTCAAAAACCATCTGAGTTACTAAATCCGCTTTGGCTAAAAGTGCTGCTCTCTCGATCAATTGGCGGTCAACCTCAATACCAAGTAAATCAGAAAACTCTGTTGCCAAATTAATTAATCTCATAGTCTTATCATAAAGAGTGCCTAATCCGTCTTGGAAAACCACGTCTTTCAGTTTCTGAACCTTGGTTTCTAAGCTGTCTTTTATATCTTCTTGATAAAAGAATTTCGCATCAGCTAATCTAGCTGAAAGTACCCTTTCATTACCTTCGGCAACTAAGTCAAGGTGATTATCAGCACCATTTCTTACTCCAATAAATACGGGCAAGAGATTATTGTTGTGATCAACTACTGGGAAATATCGTTGATGTTCTTTCATCGGAGTGATAATAACCTCTTGTGGAAGATCAAGAAACTCGGAGGCAAATTTCCCTGCAAAGGCAGTCGGATATTCCACCAAATTATTAACCTCATTTAGCAAATTCTCGTCAAGCAGTACTTGCCCACCTACTTCTTTCGCCTTACTGATTACTTGCTGACGAATCAGTTCTTTTCGTTTACTACTATCTACAATTACGTACGCTTCCTTTAAGTAGTTCTCATAGAGATTTAAGTCTGCAATCTCCACAGGCTTTTCACACAATTGTCTGTGACCAAAAGTTTTATTTCCAGAATTTATTCTACCGATACTAAACGGCACCACTTGGTTATCAAATAAAGCGACTAACCAAGCGATTGGGCGCGCAAATTTAATATCATAACTTCCCCATCGCATGCTATTAGGGAAAGATAGTCCAAGAATGATTTCGGGAAGGACCTTTGCTAAAACCTCGCTCGTGGATTTGCCTTTGATATAACGCGAAGCATAAACGTATTCTGCCCCATTGAAATCCTTGAGATAAAGATCTTTTGGATCAACGTTTTGAGAGCGCGCAAAACCAAGACCTGCCTTTGTCCACTCCCCATCTTGATAAGCAATAGATTTAGGTGGTCCTTTGATCTCTTCATTCAAATCCTCTTGGTTCTCGGCCAATTTCGCCTTAATCGCTAACCGGCGCGGTGTACTAAAAAGTTGAAGATCGCTATAATTGATTCTCTGAAGCTCCAAATTAGCAACGAAACGCTCTCCTAGTTGCTTAAGAGAATTCTCGATGACATTGGCTGGGAATTCTTCTACACCAACTTCTAGTAAAAAGTCTTTCATTTACCTTCCCCCTTTTTTAGCATAGGGAATCCTAACTCTTCACGTTTCGCCAAATATGCTTGTGCCGCTTGTCTAGCTAGTGCGCGTACCCTACCGATATATCGAGCACGTTCGGTAACACTAATTGCTCCGCGGGCATCTAGTAAGTTAAAAGTATGCGAACATTTCAAAACAAAATCATAACCAGGAAGTACCAATCCCTTACTAATTAGGCGTTTGGCCTCCTGCTCATAACTATCAAAAAACTCAAAGAGAGCTTGAACATCTGCTTCTTCAAAATTAAACTTAGAAAACTCGACCTCGTTTTGATGGAACACATCGCCGTACTTCACTCCATCAACCCATTCAAGATCATAAATACTATCAACCTTTTGAATAAAGGTTCCCAATCTCTCGATTCCATATGTTATTTCGGCTGAAACTGGTTTTACATCAATTCCGCCAACCTGTTGAAAATATGTGAATTGAGTAATTTCAAGACCATCAAGCCATACTTCCCAACCTAATCCCCAGGCACCTAAGGTAGGTGACTCCCAATCGTCTTGAACAAATCTTACATCGTGCTTTGACAAATCAATTCCCAATGCTGTCAGACTGTCTAAGTAGAGCTGCTGGACATTGTCTGGAGAAGGTTTAAGAATAACTTGATATTGGTAATAATGTTGGAGTCTATTGGGGTTTTCCCCGTATCTACCATCAGTAGGTCTACGACAAGGTTGAACGTAAGCTACATTCCATGGCTCGGGGCCAAGTGTTTTTAAAAATGTAGCTGGTGCCATAGTCCCAGCACCTACTTCAGTATCATAAGGTTGGTAGATCAGACAATACTGTGACCAATACTGTTCCAATTTCATAATGATCGATTGTAGATTCATCGATCCTTCCTCCTTTATCGACCCATTCAAACAAAAAAACCTTTATCCCAAGAATAGGGATGAAAGGTACGCCACCGAACCACAGTTTCGTGAAAACATGATACCAAGAAATGGCTAAAAAGTCAATATAACTCCTCTAATTGGTCAAATTCGATACTACACTTAGTTAAAAGGCAAGCTGCTATTCCCAACAATGCCAACTTTGGGGCTAAAAGCGAACCTGTTAATCCCACTGTCACGGGAAATTCCATCACCAAACGATCCTTGACCTTAATCCTTATAGTTGTCATATTGCCTTTTCGCACCAGTTTCTTGACTCTTTCAACGATCTTACGC
Organism: Bacillota bacterium; assembly: GCA_012728115.1. Lineage (GTDB taxonomy): Bacteria > Bacillota > Limnochordia > Darwinibacteriales > JAAYFS01 > JAAYFS01. Next base: position 27,876 of record JAAYFS010000010.1, read on the forward strand.
TGAGTGGTTTGTAACTCTTCCTCATAAATCGCTATCGCGTCCAAGACGTCCCAGTTAGCTTCCTCGAGCAGATTTCTCGCGGTAGCAAAATCTAATTTAGTACGATTCATTAGTAGATCGATCTTCTCCAATTGATGCTCCATCTGTTCCATACTTTACTCATTCACCTCTATTCGTCGAGTTAAGCCGTTTGGACTGCATAGACTCATTAGAAAAGGTAATGATTTAAGTGGTCGTTCCATTCGAAAATCTAAATATGCTCGCATCGCAATTTCGATCTCATCTAATAGTTGCTGAGAAGGTCTAAGAATTGACAATCTGGAAAAATCCGAAGTCAATAATCTTTTCATCAATTCCCAAGCACCTAAAGATAATTCAATAACTGGTGTAAACTGTTGCTTACAATTTGCGCAAAGAACCCCACCCTCACGCGAAAACCAAATTCTTTCACTTGGTATTATTCCGCAGCCAAGGCAATTTTCTAGGCGCGGCTGATAGCCTAAGAATTTCATTAAACGAAGTTCAAAAGCTCTTGTCGCAAGGGGAAACAATCCACGATTTCCTAAAGCAAAGGTATCTAAAATCAAGTAAAAAATCTCGGTACTAGCAACCCCTTCTTCATTAAAAACATCAACCAGTTCTGAAACATACATCCCATAGGCCATTTTCTCCAAATCATCACGCATTTCTTGATTTGAATTAATTATCTCGGCTTGACTAATTGTATCTAGATTCTTCCCTGAAAGTAGAATAAAACGAGCATAAGTAAAAATTTGAGTAGGACCTAGTAAACGATTGCGAACTCGTCGTGCTCCATTAGCAACTGCCGAAATCTTGCCCTTTGACTTAGTAAAAATGGTAGTGATTTTGTCTGCTTCGCCAAAATCCTGGGTTCGAAGGATAATTCCTTCGCTCCTGTATAGCACTAAACTTCACCCCTCTGAGGGAACCTCCCCTTCGTTGCCACTAGCTTCAAGCAACGTCTCTTCCGTATCGTAATTCGGTTCATCATCACAGTCGTCACAAAACTTATATAAAAGATAACTACCGACTCGTCCTGTACGAACAAATAGTTCCCAAAAAAACTGCTTATGTGACAAACCAAACACCTCCCTTAAGAATATGATTCCCATCAAAAAAAAGGTTATCCGCGTACTAAACTTTAGTACTTAGCTTAAGGTTGATGTTCTTAGATTGTTAACACATTTTCCTATCGTCTGGTCTTGACACTCCAAGATAATCGTATACCTGATCGGTTACCATTCTTCCTCTGAGTGTTCTCTGCAAAAATCCTAGCTGCATCAAGAACGGTTCATAAACATCCTCGATCGTGCTCGCTTCTTCATAGATTGCAGCTGCCAGAGTTTCTAATCCAACTGGCCCTCCACCAAAATTCTCAACAATAGTCATCAGTAGCTTCCGATCAACATGGTCCAATCCATATTGATCAATTTGTAGCAATGCTAAAGCATCCCTAGCTACATCAGCGGTAATGGAATTATTCGCTCGTACTTGAGCATAATCTCGAACACGTCTCAGTAATCTATTCGCCACCCGCGGAGTGCCACGCGAGCGCCCAGCGATTTCCAACGCTCCCTCATCTTCAATTTCTACCCCTAAAATACCAGCTGCTCTTCTAATAATGATCGCCAACTCTTCTTTTGTATAGAACTCAAGGCGGTTAATTACTCCGAAACGATCACGCAATGGCGAAGTGAGCATCCCCGCTCTTGTTGTTGCCCCTACCAACGTAAAAGGAGGAAGTTCCAAGCGCACCGATCTAGCTCCTGGACCTTTCCCAATTATAATATCGACTGCTCTATCCTCCATCGCTGGATAAAGCACCTCTTCAACTGTTCGATTTAAGCGATGAATCTCATCAATAAACAGCACGTCATTTGGTTGAAGATTCGTAAGGATAGCAACCAAGTCACCTTGTCGTTCGATTGCAGGACCCGAAGTAGTATGAATTCCTACTGCCAATTCGTTAGCAATAATATTGGCAAGGCTTGTCTTTCCTAGTCCTGGGGGTCCATACAATAGCACATGATCCAACGCCTCGCCTCGTTGTCTCGCTGCAGTAATAAAGAGCGACATTTGCTCTTTAACCTTGTCTTGCCCGATATATTCGGCCAGCGTTCGCGGACGAAGCGACAATTCAATGTCCCAATCCTCTGGCCTTTTCCAGCCGCTAACTAAGCGTTCTTCCTGCACGTTTTATACCTCACTTTTTACCGATTTAGTACTTAGAGCAGTCTTAATAATCTTCTGTAAATCAAATGTGTCTCCGATCATGGCATGAGCTTGGTTCACCATCTGTTCCGCTTCCCCTAAATTGTAACCTAAGGAAATCAGTGCCTCAACCGCATCCTGCAAAATACCTCCTGAGGGAACTGGCATTGACTGCTCCGCTTCCCAAGCAATGTCAAATTCCTTACCGATATCCTTTAATTCTAGTAAGAGGCGGTCAGCTGTCTTTTTACCTATACCTGGAATTTTTGTTAATGCTGGCTTATTTCCTTCAATAACAGCGCGCAAAAATTCCACTGGTCTCATTGCCGACAGTATTGCCAAGGCTGTCTTTGGCCCAGCACCCGAAACTGAAATTATCCGTTCAAAAAGTGCCTTTTCATCTAAAGAACTAAATCCATATAAAACCAAGGCATCATCTCTAACTTGCAGATATGTATATAAAGTAACTTGAGTTTCACGACTTATTTCTTTTAGCGTAAATTCTGGAACTAAAAGAGAATACCCTACTCCATTGACATCAAGAATCAGCGAGTTTTTAGCTGTCGAAACCACATATCCTTTTAATAATCCGATCATAACTTCCCACCCCAACCGCGACAATTATGGGCATGACAAATAGCCACTGCCAACGCATCGGCTACATCATCAGGACGAGGAACTTCTGGCAAACCTAGTAGTACTCTTATCATAAATCCCACTTGAGCCTTCGGAGCCCGTCCCTGACCTGTTACTGCTTGTTTTACTTGTAAAGGGGTGTACTCCCCTATTTTCAATTGACGGTTGCAGCCCGCCAATATAATGACCCCTCGGGCTTGTCCGACTGCTAGCGCGGTGCGAACATTTTGATTAAAAAAAAGCTGTTCAATAGCCATACATTCTGGTGAAAACTCATCGATTACTTTTGTTACTTCGTCATAAATTATCTTAAGCCTATTTTCGGTCCGTTCATTAGCCAGAGTACAGATAGAACCATATCCTAAGACCCTTAGCCTTCCATTACGTTCAGTCTGAACTACACCGTATCCAGTAATAGCAGTACCTGGATCAATTCCCAGTATTATCATATTTACTTCACCCTCATCGTACATATATTCGTCAGGGCATAAAAAAAACCTCTATTGAAATTAGAGGTTATTTCGGGAAGTGAAATCCTTCTAGTATGCTATACTTCTCCGCTTCGCTGGCAAATGGCACTCCAGATTCTAGTATACTTATTTCGTGTTCGGGCAACGGGCCGATTGGGATGTCAGTCTGTTCAATCACTTTTCCGTCACTTGGAATTCCCCGAAACACAGCTAGATAACCGTGATAAATCCCTATATATAATTGAGTCACATCGTCATTATTTTCCTCTTTGAGTTGAAAAAGTTCCTCCACTTCATTGGTCGCGCTCGGGAGTTCTGATTCGGGAACAATTTCATCATTCAAATTCGATATAAAATGATTTATGATTATGAATAAAGTTAGAACGCAAAGAATTGTGGCAAACCACCAAACTCCTTTCTTCATATTTCTCACTCCTTGCATTTCGGCATCTGCTTCTAATATCAATTTTCCCTATTCTCTCGCCGAATATGCAAAAAACACGGCCTGTAAAACCGTGTTTTAGGTACTTATTCAACAATATCGTAATTAGCATATACTTCTTGAACATCATCTAGATCTTCAAGTGCACTAATAAGCTTCTCGATTGTTTCGCCAGATTCTTTCGAAACCTCCACAGTATTTTTAGGAATCATACTTAATTCAGAGCCCATAAGCTCATACTGTTCCTCGAGTTGTTTTTTTACATCCGAAAAATTGCTAGGTTCAGTAATAACTTTGATGATACCATCTTCAAACTCAACATCTTCTGCGCCTGCTTCCACCGCTACCATAAAAATTTCATCATGATCGATACCTTCATCATCAATTACGATAAGTCCCTTCTTTTCAAACATCCAAGCTACACAACCTGATTCTCCAAGGTTTCCTCCATGCTTGGAAAAACAATGGCGTATTTCAGAAGCGGCACGGTTGCGGTTATCAGTTAACACGTCTAATAAAATTGCAACACCATTAGGACCATAGCCCTCATAGGTTATTTCCTCATAATTTGCACCATCTAAACCGCCGATTCCTCAATTGATTGCCCTTTCAATATTATCGTTCGGCATGTTAACTGCCCTAGCTTTTTCAATGGCTAATCTTAATTTTAAATTACTTTCAGGATCAGCTCCACTTTCCTTAACCGCAATGGTAATTTGGCGAGCAACCTTGGTAAAAACCTGACCCCTTTTGGCATCTTCTTTGGCTTTTTTATGCTTAATGTTCGCCCATTTCGAATGTCCTGCCATTCAAGTTCACACCCTTTCACGAACATTGTAGCACAACCAGTGAATGCTTGCCAAGATTAGGTGTGCAAATTGCAGTTATCAGTTCGATCTAAAAGGGGATTCTTTTAGTGCCAAACTGATAACGTAGCGCAGTATACCATAGAGAACAAATACTAGCACAATCGCTATAAACGGTGAAAAGAGTTCTTCCAATAGAATAAAATCATACAACCCATGAAGAAACGATGCCACAACAATACCAGTTAAAACTCTTCCTTGCCCAACAAAAAATCCCATTAATCCGGTAAAAGAAGCATGAGCTAATGAAGCTATAATTAATCGAATTAATCCTACTTCAATTCCATACGTTACTGCATAAAGTACATTTTCTACAACAGAGAATCCTAAAGCAGCAGTTACGCAGTAAACAATACCATCCATCACTTCATTCATCTCCCGCGTTCGATACGCACTAAAATATAGCGCCCCAAATTTGAAAAGTTCTTCGCCGAGGCCAACTATCACAAAGGCAACCCAAATCCTTGTTAGCAGTGTAGCTTCGGAATTTAATAAATTCCGAAACTTATACTCAAAAATAAACGCAGGAATTACTGCGATTGCACCGCTAATGAATGTTTTAGCTAGCAGAAGTTTGGGTTCTTTCTCGAAAACATCCTGAGAATAAAAAAACCACACCCACATTATGCCAGCAATCAGAGAGATGGCAATTATGAATAATAGCTCCAACACATTTCTCCTTTCGTTTTTTTACTTATAATTAACGATTCCCGAACTCGGGAATCGTTAGACTATTCTCGTTGCGAAACCGTTGCTTCACCACTCTTTCGATCAATCGTTTGCTCAGTTTGACAACCTGCGCAAAAGTACGAATCTGTGCCTTCCTCATACTCCTTTTGTTCGACTAATTGCATGTCTTGGTTACATACAGGACATTTTATGATCACAGGATTCACCTCGGATTTGGTCTTTCTGACAATAGTTTTTTCAATATCCAAGGTACTATACATGTAGAATTTACTTTTCTGCCTTGCGCTCGATGATTGCGTATATTTCCGAAACACTATCTTTCAGCGGCGATTCTTGCATTTTTAATCTTATTTGATTACGCTCATCACGCAGCCGATACACTTTTTCCACCAAGGTTTCGGGCGTTAATTCCTCTTCAAAAAGAATATGGCTAAAACCTTGGGAAGCAAATGATTTCGCGTTTTGGATTTGGTCTCCCCTACTTGCTTCCAACGAAAGCGGGATTAGTAAATTTGGTTTGTTTAAAGTTAACAATTCAAAAATAGCATTGGAACCGGCTCGTGAAATAACGAGATCGCTTGCAGCATAAATATCTGGAAGTTCTTCATTGATATACTCAAATTGACGGTAGTTTGGTACATTATCTAATTCATGAGCTAGATTTCCTTTACCGCATAAATGAACTATCTGAAACTCATTCACTAGATCGGGCAAACTCTGCCTGAGTGCTTCATTGATTTTTCTCGCACCCAGGCTTCCGCCCATCGCTAACAATACAGGTTTCTTATTGTTAAACTTAAGAAAACCTAAACCACGCTGCCTATTTCCCATAGTTAATTCTTTTCTGATCGGATTACCTGTAACTGACGCCTTCTCTTTCGGAACAAACTTCATGGTTTCTGGAAAGGTAACGCAAATATGCGAAGCAAATGGAATACTCAACTTATTGGCTAAACCAGGTGTAAAATCGCTCTCATGCAGAATAACGGGAATTTTCAACATTCTCGCAGCTATTGCAACAGGAACAGAGACAAATCCACCTTTGGAGAAAACTACGTCTGGTCTTAATTTCCGTAACAAAAAGAATGCCTGAACCATTCCAAAGGAAACGCGAAATGGATCCGTAAAGTTTTTTAGATCAAAATATCGCCTTAATTTCCCTGCACTAATGGGATAATATGCCACCAGACGTTCCATGAGGGTTCTTTCAATCCCAGTATGCGTACCAATATAATGAATATCCCATCCATTTTCTTCTAGTTTGGGAATTAAGGCTAGATGCGGTGTTACATGCCCAGCGGAGCCTCCACCTGTTAGAACAATTCTTTTCAAATTAGTCCCACCCTTCGATCAGTTCCTTCCCCTAGATTAACAAATTTGGAAGAACCTTTCCATCACTTACCTTAAAGAGGAAGGAATCTTATTAAATATCAAGAAATTTATAAGCAAAGGGGTAAATATTTATGTATACTATATTGGAAGACGAATTTGGCGATATCATCAAAAAAGCGCGCCTTGGTCATCATTATTCGCTGGAAAAATTAGCACGGCTAACGAATTTAGAGCTAGTAGATTTATCCGAGTTTGAATCCTTAACAAAGAAACCAACCATAAAACAAGTGGAAACGATTGCGGATGTTCTTAATCTAAATGCTAAAAAACTAAAAGCGATCGCCTTTGATGAATGGGTACCTCGCTATGCCAATAATGATGATTTTAGTTTACTCCCTATTCAAGTCAAACTCCTGCGGGGAAATATTAATCGTGGCGAGTCCAATTGTTATATTGTGCAAAAAAAGCGCATAGGTTCATGTATAGTTATCGATCCAGGCGTTAGGTTAAACATGCTTCTCGATTTTCTAGAAAAAGAAAAACTAACACTCAAAGCAATTTTAATTTCGCATACTCACTTTGATCATATTACTAGTCTTAATGAATTGGCATCAGGCAACTGCCCAGTTTTTGTCGGTGAAAAAGAATCAATTGACCATTTTTCCGAACCAGTATTAAAGAACGTAAAATTTGTTAACAACACAAACATAAACCTTCTTGAAGAAACACTCACTGTATTAAGTACACCTGGTCATACAAGGGGTGGTCTTTCTTTTGTTATTAGGTCTTTTGTCTTTGTTGGCGATTTAATGTTTGCTGGATCCATAGGTCGTTCGCTTAATGCAACCTTTTATTCTACCCATCTAGAATCCGCAAAAAGAATCCTAAATATGCCAGAAGATACATATATTTGTCCTGGCCATGGACCAGTAACCACTGTAACTGAGGAACTAAACCATAACCCGTTCTTTTAGATTAAAAGGAGGAAAACAATGTCTGAATGTTGTTTTGTTACACCAAGAGATGAGTCAAAATTAGACCCGATCAAAACCTGCCTATATATTAATAACGAGTTAGCACAAACTGGATTGTTTAGTGGAGCTAAAAAGGATACCCATGAGGCTCAAAACAGTACTTGGCGGATATCACCCGAACCATTTTTTGTCACTCCTGAGATGGTGGCTAAGATTGAATCTTTTGGGCCGCATTTTCTAAAATTTTATCAGGCAGTTCAACGTCTTTATGAACATTCTGTTCAAGGTAGACAACCAGATTGGATTAGGCAATATCTGGAGACGGGTAAGAGCGAGCTCGTTCTTGATTACAACAGAATGCGCAGATTCAGAAAACAGGTTCCTTTTATTATTCGACCAGATATCCTGATTAATGAGAATGAGGAAATATTTGTTTCTGAATTAGATTCTATTCCTGGAGGTTTCGGTTTATTATCAAAAATTTCCTCGATATACGCACAATTAGGGTACCAAATTGTTGGCGGTGCTAATGGAATAGTTGAGCAACTAGTGAAATCGTTCCGAGGTTTAACGCCTAATCTTAACCCAGTTGTAGCGATTATCGTTTCGCAAGAATCGCAAGATTATTTTCCCGAAATGATTTCGGTCGCTGCTAGTTTGCGGGACGCTGGTCTTGAAACTTATGCTATTAATCCTGAAGAAATCATTTTTCAAGAGGATGGGCTTTACCTTAAGGTTAATGACAAGGTTGCCAAGATCGATATCGTATATCGATTCTTTGAACTATTTGATCTAAAAAACATCCCAAAGATTGATCTCATTCTCTATGCGATCCGAAAACAATTAGTAACCGTTACTCCACCGTTAAAGAGTTATTTGGAAGAAAAATTACTGTTTGCCTTGTTACATCATCCAGCTTTAGAAGCATATTGGGAGCAAAATCTTGGTCAAGATTCGTTCCATGTTTTAAAAACGATCCTACCTAGAACTTGGATCATTGATCCTCGTCCTCTCCCCCCTCACGCCACAATACCGAATCTTTATATCGAGAAAAAAGCGGTAACGAGCTGGGAACAATTGAAACTAGCTACCAAAAAGCAACGCGAATACGTAGTGAAAGTCTCTGGTTATTCGGAAAAATCATGGGGTAGCAGAGGAGTAAGCGTTGGACATGATCTTTCCACTGAAGATTGGAGTGCGGTGTTAGATGAAGCTCAAGAAGAATTTGTTCAAAATCCATCGATTCTTCAGGAATTTCACAAAGGTAAACGATTTACTCTGCAATATTATGATTTCGAAACTGAACAAATGAAGAAAATGCCAGGACGTGTCCGACTATGCCCATATTACTTCGTTGAAAACGAGCAAGTGACCCTTGGTGGAATACTAGCCACCATTTGTCCGCTCGATAAAAAACTTATTCATGGAATGGTTGATTCCATCATGGTTCCTACTGCTTTTTTAAGGAGTTGAAAAAATGAGTGCTGTCCGTAAAATAAACCTGTGGCATGATGTATCTAAAAAGGACTGGACTGACTGGAGATGGCAATTTAGAAACCGATTGGCATCGGTAGAAGATATTCAGAAAATAATACTACTAACTGAGAATGAAATTAAAGGTTTTTGTGGTCAAGGATTCGCCGTCGGAATTACACCCTATTTTTTGAGTTTAATTGATCCTACTGATGTAAATTGCCCTATTAGAAGGCAAGCTATCCCAACCTCATGTGAACTAATACCTAGTTCAGATGAATTTAAAGATCCACTCGCTGAAGAAACGAAGTCACCAGTGCCTAACTTGATCCATCGTTATCCTGATCGGGTAGTGGTGTTAGTTACCGAAACCTGTAATATGTATTGCCGCCATTGCACCAGGAGGAGAAGGGTTGGATTTAAGGAAGAAGCACTAACGAGTGAACATCTAGATTTAATAGTCGATTATATCTCTCGACATCATGAAGTTCGGGACGTCCTTATTACTGGTGGAGATCCTTTAGTTTTAAGTGACTCAAAACTAGAAAGGATTCTTAGAGCTATTCGTCAAATTGAACATGTAGAAATTATTAGGATCGGCACTAGAGCTCCAGTTACAAACCCTTTTCGCATAACAGAGGAGCTAACCCACATGCTTCATAAATATCAACCTCTTTGGATGAATGTTCAGATAAATCATCCAAAGGAGATAACTTGCGAGGTTGAACATGCGGTTAGTTTGCTTGCTGATGCGGGCATTCCTTTGGGTAATCAAACGGTGTTGCTTAAAGGAATTAACGACAGCGTTGAGATCCAAAAAAAGTTAGTGCACCTATTGCTCCGTCTGCGCGTCCGCCCCTACTACATTTACCAGTGTGACCTGGTCGAATGCTTGGAGCATTTTAGAACTCCAGTGGCTAAAGGTATCGAGATTATCGAAAACCTACAAGGGCATACCTCTGGATTAGCTGTGCCGACATTCGTAATCGATGCTCCTGGAGGAGGCGGAAAAATACCAGTTGGACCGCAATACTTGATTTCGCAGACACCAGAGAAAGTGATCTTGAGAAATTACGAAGGGGCCATTTTCACTTATCCTGAACCTAAGGGAAATAAAGGAGATTGCATCTAATTATGAATCCTATTGCTTTCAAGATATGGAATATCGATATTTATTGGTACGGTATATGTATTGCCATCCTGTTTGTAACAGGATATAGCCTTACTCGAAAGTTCGCTCTAAAGTATGAAGCGAATGTAGATATTATTGATGATCTACTTTTTAAACTTGTAATTTCAGCAATTGTTGGTGGAAGGCTGGGGGCTGTTGTGATAAATCTACCCTATTATCTGGCCAATCCACTTGAAATCTTCGGTCGTCCTGGCATGGGTTCGCAAGGAGCAATCATTCTTTGCATGATCGTCGGTTACTTCCTAACAAAGAAGCATAAGTTGAATTATTGGCAAATGGCAGATGCTGCTGCACCAGTTTTACCCCTAGGTCATATCCTAGTTCGCATTGGAAACTTTATTAATGGAGAGTTACTCGGCTCACCCACAACCCTTCCATGGGCGGTAACATCACCGATTACTAAAGAACTGGTGCACCCTGTCCAACTTTATGAGGCACTGATTTCTTTGGTTATCTTTCCGTTTGCTCTAAAATGGAGTGGAAAGCCTAAATATCCAGGGTATTCCTTCCTGAGAGTAATGTTGATCCACTCGGTTGTTAGATTCTTTATGGATTTCTTACGCCCACATTCAAGTACTTTAATCGGACCCTTAGTCCTTACCCAGTTAATTGCGCTTGGATTTGCGCTCGGATTGGGATTTCTAATATGGAAATTCGAAAAAAATGCGGGTTCATTTTAAGAACCCGCATTAATTTTTATTTCACAACGATATTTAGAATTTTACCCTTGACATAGATGGTTTTAACGATTTCTTTACCCTCCAGGGCATTGTTGACTGCAGTGATTTTAAAAGCCTCCGCCTTGGCTGTTTCCTCATTAGCATCAACTGCAAGTGTAACTGTTCCCCTTGTCTTACCATTTACTTGTACCGCGATTGTCACTTCATCAACAACCAACATTTCTGGATCAAAACTTGGCCACGTGGCGTTTACAAAGATACTATTCTCATTGCCCAATTTAGCCCAGATCTCTTCAGCAAAGTGCGGTGCTAAAGGCGCTAAAAGAATTGCAAGAGTCTCGATGCTTTTACGGTCAATCATTTGTTTGCCACCAAAAACTTGGCTAACTTCATTTACGTATTCCATAAAGGCACTAACAACAGTGTTTAGTTTGAAAGACTCCAAGCGCTCTGTAATTGTTTTTATTAAGCGGTGTCTTAATTGCTCGCTCTTCCTTGTTGGTTCAATATTTACATTTACACTATTTTCAACTATCGCCCAAACTCGTTGAATAAAGCGATAAACTCCTTCTATTCCGTTATCCATCCATTCGGCATCAATCTCTGGAGGACCAATAAACAGCTCGTAAATCCGAAGCGCATCGGCACCATAATGTTCGACCAATTCGTCGGGGTTAACCACGTTACCCTTAGACTTACTCATTTTTGCCCCATCCTTAGTGATCATACCTTGGTTGAACAATTTCTTAAAAGGCTCATCAAACTCAACTACTCCGATATCTTTTAAGAACATCGTATAGAAACGGGCGTAGAGTAAGTGCAACACTGCGTGTTCCACACCACCAACGTAAAGGTCAACTGGAAGCCAGTATTTAATCTTTTCTTTGTCGGCTAATGCTTCATTATTATGCGGATCGACATACCGTAAGAAATACCAACATGAACCCGCCCATTGAGGCATTGTATTGGTTTCGCGTTTTGCTTTGCCACCACAAGCTGGACAAGTGGTATTCACCCACTCTTCAATGGCAGCTAATGGCGATTCACCAGTACCTGTTGGTTGATAATTCTTTACATCAGGCAATCTAACAGGCAATTCGCTTTCGGGAACAGGAACTTGACCACAGGAATCACAATGAACGATCGGAATGGGTTCACCCCAATATCTTTGTCGCGAGAATACCCAGTCTCGCATTTTGTATTGCACTGTGGCAACTGCTCTTCCTTCCTCAGCGAGGTACTTTACTATGCTATCTTTGGCTTCCTTTGAACTTAATCCATCAAATTTTCCAGAATTAATTAGGATTCCATCCATGACGAATGGTAATTCAGGAATTATACCATCAAGGTCGGCAATTACGGGAATGATATCCAAACCAAAAACTTGAGCAAATTCATAGTCTCGTTCATCATGGGCTGGAACAGCCATCACCGCTCCAGAACCATAGTCGATCAGAACATAATCACTGATCCAAATAGGAATCAACCGGTCATTCACAGGGTTAATTGCATAAGAGCCAGTAAATACTCCCGTTTTGTCCTTATTGGCCATCCTTTCAACCGAAGACTTAGTTTGGGTTTGTCTAATATACTCTTCTACTTGCTCTCTGTATTCATCGGTAGTAAGCTTTTCCACCAGTTCATGTTCTGGTGCAAGCACCATAAAAGTGGCACCAAAAAGGGTATCTGGCCTTGTGGTGAACACCGAAATTTTTTCATCCATATCTTGGATGTAAAAATCTATTTCAGCTCCTTCACTTCGTCCGATCCAAGCTTCTTGCATTTTCAAAACTTTTTCTGGCCACTCCAGTTGCTTTAAACCTTCTAACAATCGATCAGCATAGGCTGTGATCTTAAGCATCCATTGTTTGAGTTTTCTTTTTTCTACTTGACTACCACAACGTTCGCATTCTCCACCGACAACCTCTTCGTTGGCTAATCCTGTTTGACAGCTGGGGCAGAAATTGATCGGCATTTCCTTTTGATAAGCCAACCCACGCTCGAACATCTTTAAAAAGATCCATTGGGTCCATTTATAATAGTCAGGATCGGTAGTGTTAATCTCGCGGTCCCAATTGTACATCGCACCAATTTCTTGGAGTTGTCTTTTAAAGTTTGCGATATTACTCGCTGTTGAAACAGTGGGATGGATTCCTTTATTTATGGCATCGTTTTCGGCTGGCAAACCGAATGCATCCCATCCCATTGGATGCAACACTTGATAACCTTGCAAGGTTTTATATCTGCTAAAGACATCACTTAAAACATAGCCTCTCCAATGACCCACGTGCAATCCTGAGCCAGACGGATATGGGAACATATCTAGACAGTAATACTTGGGCTTGTCTAAGTCCATTTTTACTGAAGAAATATTATGTTCTTGCCAAAAGTTTCGCCATCGCTTTTCCACTTGTTTGTGATTATAAGTCGACAATTACAGCCCCTCCACTTCTTGTTCTTCTCAAAAGATTTCAAATTCAACCTTATCTGTTGGCACTAAGCTTTTGATCGCTTGTGCCCCTGAACCTTCGGAAACGAAGTACCAATTCGGAACTTGCCCAATAAAGACTTCCTCTACTATTGGAACACGACTAACAACTGGTATATCAACATTATTTAGCGGAATTGCAACCCTCATTACCACTTTAATATCAAGATATACCCGGTGCCATGTTTGATTTATTCCAGCACTCTCAAAGCTACCTACCGGAGTAGTAGTTACTCCTCCTATCACGAAGATCTTTACAGGAATATTCGGTCCTAAACCCGCAAGAAAATCGAGTCCAAAGATCTGACCAATAGGAATACTAAGCGACTCCTTATCCGAACTGCTTAACCTATGCTGAATACTTTGAGTAACTAGGCTAGCAACACGATTAATTTCACCTGTATCATACCTAACATACTGAAGCTGCCCTCGTTCATCTTGGACCACTTCCGCAACTTTATTAAAATCAAATATTGAAGCAATCGTTTCCTCTATGGCTTCACTGATCGTTTTGCTAGCAAAATTCATCGCCCGAACTTCAGCCCACGAGCGAATCACAGGCCTTAATCTTAGATCAATAAGCATTATCGTGAGCGACCCAATCAAAAGGACAAAGAATAAGAACATTAAGATAAAGGTTACCCACTTTGGTCGCCTCACACCCTCATTTTCTTTGGAGCTAACTTGGAGCCGAGTCGTCCTTTTCATTAATGGGCTTTGCCATCGAAGTCTAGCCATAATTATCCCCCCTCCAAAACATATGCAATGGAGAGGACGTTCTATCATTAAATTTGCTCTACTTAGCAATTTTAGGCAAACAATGTTAGAGAAAATTATAACATAACAATCAAGATCTGACAACGATCCAAAGTTAATCTAGTTCTTGCAATAAAAAATCTCAGATTAAGAATCTGAGAAAAAACATCACTAATTATGGCAAATTGACCTGGGTGCTTAGTTACACACCAGGTCAACTGTTTTACAATAATTCCAACAAACGACTTACTAAAGGGTTAACCACTGTAAAAATAAGAAGTAAAACAACAGCTAATGCGTAAATAGCACCAGACTCAGAAATCGCTTGCCCAATAATCATAGTAGTTCTAATCGGACCTTCAGCTTCAGGCTGACGTGCGATACCTTCGACCGCCTTTCCAGCTACATAACTCTCACCAATTCCGACCATTCCACCCGCCAACAAAGCGATACCTGAACCAATAGCAATTGCAGCAACTACGATAGCAATTTCCATCATAATTACATTTCCTCCTTTCCTGCGTTTCTAAAAATTAACCTATCTTTAGTTGAATATAAGCTACCGCCAGCATTGTAAATACTGCGGCTTGAATCACGCCCATAAAAACACCAAACCAAGCGAGCAGAGGAACAGGGACTATGTAAGGAACTAACATGTACACGATTCCCAAGAGAATTCCTCCACCGAAAACATTACCATACAAACGGAAAGCATGCGATACAACTTGTGATACTTCACCCGCTATGTTAATAGGAAACATAATCCAATATGGCTCAAAAAAACCTTTGATCCAAGCTTTAAAGCCAGTCTTTCGAATAGCGGCAACTGATCCCATCACATAAACCAAAACCGCTAAAGCTGCTGTAGTAGTAAGATCACCAGTAGGAGAATACGCACCTGGTAAAACACCATAAACGTTGGAAAACAAAACAAAGGCAGCGATCATAAAAATCAAAGGGATGAAGGGTCTGCCTTCCTCACCAAGGTCCGTTGAAACTAGCTTTTCAATTCCCTCAACTGCAAGCTCTACCAAACATTGCATACCTTTAGGTATTGTCTGGAGATTTCTAGTCAGAATATACCCCCCAATAACTAGTATGGCCATTATAAGCCAGGTAAAAAACAATGGTTCCGTAATCGATATGGATCCGATTTCAAACAAGACTTTAGGTTCCACGACTAATCCTCCCTCTGATGAGATGATAAAGGATCGCAATTCTTGGCATCAACAACCCAGCTAAGGTAGCAAGAAAACTAAGAGAAGGATTTAAAATAGCCACAATTAATGTTGCACTATATAGTGCGTTTCGCTTTGCAAAACTTATCCAACTGTGGCGCTGTACATCTTTACGATCCATCGGTCCCTTAGCTGCTCTACGCAGTAGTGTTGTTGCATCTATTATCATAAGCCTAAAGGCTAAAGAACTCATCAAACCGCCGAATAATATTCCCAAGGAAACTGATATGCCTAAGCCCAGCAGGCTTACGCAACTAAACAAAATAGTAAAAACTACAGTGGTACGTAAAACGTGCGATTCGTTAAACATTTTATGTACTCCAAATCTCTAGAAACAACTCTAGATTTTCAGCATTATCCATGCTAAACGCATTCCCAACTCTTAATAATGTTACCATTTTACCCCTAGCCTGTCAATACTAGTACGGTAGGCAACTCCAGCATTGGAAACTAATCATCGCCATTTCATTTACTAATTAGATCGAATAATAACCTTTCGGAATCCTCTATCTGAGCCAAGAGACTTCCTATGTAAGAAAATGCCCCTCAGATTTGGGGCATTTCAAAAATTAGAGTACGTGTAGGCTTACTGTTCAAAGCTATCCTCTTGCTGTTCGTGATCCATTCGCGCCTCAAAGAACTTTAGATGCTCATGATCCTCAGCCATTATCTCTTTGACTAACTCTTGGCTAGTTTCATCAAGTCCATCAAGACGGTCTTCATAGGAATGCACCCCCATCTTTTCCCCCTCATACACCTGTTTCAGAATCGCTTCTGGTCCCAACATTGCTTTATAGGTTGCCGAAAGATTTGCCATGGTGCCAGCGAATCCGGTTCCTTCTATCGGCTCGCCTCCTAGTTCAAGAATCCTTTGTTTTAACCTTTCGATATGTCTATCATGGTCCTCTTGGAATTTGGCAAGCAGGTCCTTAACCTGGTGGTCACCTTGGATCCCTTTTGTTTTGTCATAGATGTCTCTTGCCTTATATTCTCCTTTAAGTAATTCGTTTAATGCTTCAATTTGTCTTTGATTTGACATACCTATCTTCCCTTTCATCTTTTCTGCTTCTAGTATTTCCCCTGGCACAAAAAAATGACACCTCTCGAAAACGAGAAGTGTCAAAAACGTACTATTCGGTAGCATAATCATCAAAATAGCCTTGCACTAAAACTATAGGTGTTCCTTTATCACCACTACCACTAGTTAGATCACACAGACTACCCAACAAATCAGGGATCCGTCTTGGGGTGGTTCCTTCAGTCAGTTCAGATCCCGCTTGCGAAGCTTTATTGCGAATGCTGTCTTTTAATACTGCAACCGCATCATCATGGGACAGTTCTTTTAACTGATTATCGGCAATGTATTTAAACTTAAGCTCATTTGGAGTACCACTCAGTCCAGCTGTGTAAGCTGGAGAGACTACTGGATCCGCTAGCTCCCATATTTTTGCAATTGGATCTTTGTATGCTCCATCACCATAGATTAATACTTCGATAGTCTTTCCAGTTAAATCCTTTAACCGCTTTTGAATCCCTTCAACATATTGTTGACCATCACGAGGAAAAAGTTTCAAAGTATCTTCGCTAGCTTTATTTGAACCCAAAAGTCCATACTCTGGATTATATCCACCGCTTTTTCGTGGTTTAGTGCATAGATCGTCTAAACCATAGACCACTTTTGCTCCTGCTCTTAATAGCTGCTGCTTTGTCCGTTTACGGAGATGAACGTTTGCCACTAAAATTTCATCAGTATATTTCAGGATTTCTCTAGGATCATTACCTAGAAGTATGGTGATTTTCCCATCCTCCGCTAGTTTTTTGTACATATCAACATAGTCGATACCCGTAAATGGATGTGGTTGAGAGCCAAAAAGCTTACGATACTGCTCTTCAGTCAAAACATCTCGATAGGGATTGATTTCTAATTCATCTAACTTAACAACATCCATCAAATGATTCCCAACTTCATCACATGGATAACTTAAAAGTAGGACAATGTTCTTCTGGGTTTGCACCAGTGCTTTCAAGATTAAAGCAAAGCGGTTCCTACTCAAGATTGGAAACACAACTCCGATTGTGTCTCCATTAAACTTTTCATTAGCATCTTCGGCTACTTCATCTAGGGTAACATAATTGCCTTGCGCTCTCGCTACAATCGATTCTGTAATACCTACAACATCCCTGTCGTGAAGAGCAAACCCTTCCTGCTCACTAGCCTTAACAATCAAGTCTGCCACAATCTCCACCAAGTTATCTCCCTGGCGAATAATAGGGGCACG
This sequence comes from Bacillota bacterium, assembly GCA_012728115.1. GTDB lineage: Bacteria > Bacillota > Limnochordia > Darwinibacteriales > JAAYFS01 > JAAYFS01. The sequence goes on from JAAYFS010000010.1 coordinate 45,624, forward strand.
TATTCCACGTACTTGAGTCCCAATCACCCTCGTCAATCTAGTCATACCTCCAATGGCTAAAATAAGTTCAATTTTGGTCCCTACACTGCACTTTCGTAACAGTCACTATGAAGCAAGAATATCTTTCATCAAAAAGACAAATACCATAAATAACCTGCCCCGTCTAATTATAACATATTATATAGCGCCAATATAGACTATTCTTTCTCCTTGGCACACCCTCAATCTAAATACAGGTCTAAACGAAATAATGTAAGAAATTGTTCTGCTTTTCCTCCCCGCTAAATGTGTTATAATATCTAAGGTAGGAGGTGACGATAATGGCCAAACGAAAGCCGAAGAAGCGTCGTTTTTTTAAGTTTTCAATAATTATTTTATCGATCCTCTTTGGAGCATCATTAGGCCTCTTAACAGGATATCTAAAAAGCGCGCCCAGTTTGGATCAAGTAAATTTTCACCAACAATTTGCAACCCATATCTTTGATATCAACGGAAAACTGATCACCGAACTCTATCGCGAAAACAGGGTGCCGATCGCAATCGAAGAATTGCCCGAACACCTAATTAAAGCTGTGGTTGCAGTAGAGGACGATAAATTTTACGAACACCATGGAATTAACTTTATCGCTTTCGGTAGAGCCATTCTCGTAAACTTGCGTGAATGGCGATTCGCCCAGGGTGGCGGAACTATCACTATGCAAGTTGCGCGAAACCTCTTTCTAACACAAGAAAAAACTGTGATCAGAAAACTGCAAGAATTTCTTTGGGCTACTCAGATCGAGCGTAAGTATTCTAAAGATGAAATATTAGAGACCTACCTCAACATGGTTTATCTTAATCATGGTGCCTACGGGGTTGAGGCTGGAGCCCAAACGTTTTTCGGAAAATCAGCCAGAGACCTTTCTTTGAGCGAAGCAGCTTTATTGGCTGGTGTAATCAGATGGCCTGGACGTTATTCTCCATTTGCTAATTTAGACATTGCGATTCAGCGCCGTGACTTCGTTCTCGATCGAATGCATGATGTTGGGTTTATTTCACTTGCTGAAGCGGAAGCCGCCAAGCGTGAACCCGTTAAACTAGCGGAAAGACGCGGACGGGTAGTTAATGCTCCTTATTTCGTCGATTATATCTTAAACGAATTGATCCAACGTTACGGCGAAGAAACCGTTTATGGTGGAGGTCTTAAAGTTTACACAACCCTGGATTTAGATATGCAAAAAGCTGCCGAAAAGGCATTATTAAATGGACTCCCAACTGGATCTGTTGATGCAAATGGACTTACTCAACCTCAAGGGGCCTTGATCGCTCTCGATCCTAGGACAGGTCATATCAAAGCGATGGTTGGTGGTCGTGGGCAGGATAAATTTAACCGTGCAACGCAAGCATATCGCTCACCAGGTTCGGCAATCAAAATCTTCCCTTATGTCGCTGCAATCGACAACGGAGTTACTGCTGCTGATATTTATATAGATGAATATACAGAGTTTGTGCTTCCGACAGGAGAAGTCTGGATCCCACACAACTATTACGAAACTTTTTCTGGACCGTTAACGGTTAGAGAATCACTGGAAAAATCGATAAACATCATCGCAGCTAAAATAGTCGAAGAAATTGGACCAAGAACTGTTATCGAATATGGTAAGAAGATGGGTATCACATCCTTTGTCGAAAGTGGACGAGCCAACGATGTCGCTCTCGCCCCACTCGCTCTCGGGGGATTAACTAAAGGAGTTTCTCCTTTGGAACTCTCGGTAGCTTATGGGGTACTCGCAAATCAAGGAATCAAAGTAGAACCGATGGCAATAATCAAAGTAACCGACTCAAACGGAAAAGTACTAGAGGAAAATTCACCTAAAAAGCAGGTGGTTCTTTCTGAACAAACCGCCTATTTGATGACTGATATCCTTAGAGGTGTGATCGAACGAGGTACCGCTATTAGCGCCAATATTGGCCGACCTGCAGCTGGAAAGACTGGAACTCATCAGGATTACCGCGATGGCTGGTTTGTGGGCTACACCCCAGAGTTAGTAGCAACCGTCTGGTTTGGTGAAGACATCCCTTCTCCGATGATATATCAAGGAGTTCGATATGGAAGCTGGAATGCTACTACCATTTGGAAAAACTTTATGATGGAGGCCTTGAAAGATTTTCCGATCAGCGATTTTACCAAACCAGAGACAGGACTTGTTGAAGGCATCTTAATTGATACTAAGACAGGATTGAGAGTAAGCGATGGAACAACGATCGATAAGGAGGAATTAAGAGCAGAAATCTTTATCGAGGGTACCGAGCCAACTGAGTATTCAGACCGAGATGTTCGGCCTTGGTGGCACAATATCCCATTCTTTTAAATAAGAAGCGATTCATAATCGATCCATGTTCCCATAAACTAAGTGCACCTTAGATATGTTAGATAAAGATCTAGCATTTTTAGGTGCACTTTTGATTCTAATCCACATTGAGTTCTACTACTGTCACTCCGCTTCCGCCTTCACCATGTTCTCCTAATTTAAACGATTTTACGAGCGGCTGGCATTTTAAATGTACAGCGATCGCTTCTCGTAACGCTCCTGTCCCTTTTCCATGAATTATCCATACTTTTTTCAAAGATGATAAAAACGCATCATCAAGGTATTTATCGATTAATAAAAGCCCTTCTTCAACAGTTTTTCCACGAATATCAAGTTCGGCTTTGATTGTATCCGCTTTCGACAATTGTTTCACAGCTATTCTACGCTTCGGTGCGGCTATTTCCTCAGCGACCTTTTCCAAATCTTCGAGCTTGATTGTCACTTTCATAATACCAGCTTGGACTAGTGCTTCTTTATAGTCATCAGATATTTGTAGAATATATCCTTCTTGACGTAAGCTCTTTATTCGCACGTTCTCGCCTAGTTTGAACTTAGGTATTTTCTTTTTAATCGGGCGTTTGTCTTCCTTTTTAGCGAGCGACGTTTGCAGTATTTTTACTCGTTCCTGACTATCCTTGATACTCCCTTCCAGTTCGTCGCCTTTGGCCTTCCTTAGTTCTCCTATGAGAATATCCATTTCCCTTTTGGCCTTTTTTACGTACTCCTCCGCTTCCAGACGGGCTTGTTCAAGAATATTTTCTTTTTGTTCATGAAGTTCTGCCAGATCCTGTTCATATTTTTCTTTTAAGTTTGTATAGCTTTCTAATCGTTGTTCAGCAAGTCTTCTCGCTTCGATCGCTTCTTTGCGGTTGGCATCGATCTCAGCCAGGATGTCTTCCATCTTCACCTGTTCCTCGGTTAAAAGGCTTCTAGCGGTATTGATGATTGCTTCGTTCAACCCCAAGCGACTAGCGATCGCAAAAGCATTACTTTTTCCAGGTAAACCGATCGACAAATTGTACGTTGGCTTTAACGTAGTAACATCAAAATCTACGCTTGCATTCTGGACATTTTCGGTATTATAGGCATAATGCTTTAGTTCTGAGTAATGGGTTGTAGCTGCAGTAACAATCTGACGTTCCCGTAAAAACTCTAAGATTGCCTGAGCTAGTGCCGCTCCTTCCGTCGGATCAGTTCCCGCTCCTAACTCCTCCAACAAAACCAGGCTATTTGAACTCGCCTCATTAAGGATATTGACAATATTACTCATATGAGAAGAAAAGGTGCTTAGACTTTGCTCGATACTTTGTTCATCACCGATGTCAGCATAAATACTATCGAAGACAGCTATTTCTGAACCAGATTGCGCAGGAATATGTAATCCACTTTGAGTCATCAAACAAAATAGGCCAATGGTTTTTAAGGTAACTGTTTTTCCACCAGTGTTTGGTCCTGTTATTACCAATACTTTAAACTCATCGCCAAGCCAGACCGAGATCGGAACAACATCCCCTTTTAATATAGGATGTCGTCCTTGCTTAATATTAATTCTTCCTTGTTTGTTTATCTGCGCTTCATTCGCATCTAGTTGCCTGCTTAACTTAGCCTTGGCAAAAACAAAATCCAGTTCTGCCAGAGTTTCTAGGGCTAGTTTCACCTCAGCAATTTCGGCGCGCACCCGTAAGGTTAACTCGGTGAGAATCCTTTCGATCTCACGTTGTTCTTCCTTTTCCACTAGTGCTAGTTCATTATTAAACTCCACAATCGCAGCTGGTTCGATAAACAAAGTAGCTCCACTTGCACTTTGATCATGTACGATGCCTGGTATTTTTGAACGATACTCTTGTTTGACTGGAACAACATAGCGACTATTTCTGAAAGTAACGATCGCATCTTGGAGATATTTTTGATTCTCAGTTGCTTGCACGATACTATTAATTTTTTGTCGAACCTTGGAAGCCAAAGCCAACTTTTTTTGGCGTAAAGATCGTAAAGTACTAGAAGCACTGTCTTTTACCATTCCTTCTTCATCAATACAGCGATCAATTTCTGCTAACAGTTCTTTAAACTTAGATAGATTGTCGCGAAAAGCTTGAAGGTTTTCACCAGCGTTCTCTAAATACGAATGCATTTGCCCCGAACACCGTAAAGTTCCATGTAATCTTAAGAATTGTTCTGGTTCGAGTATTCCACCGATCCGTACTCGATTAATTATGTCGCTTATGTCGCTAGCACCACCGAAAGGCGGATCTCCATTCCTCCAGTATTGACGGAGGGCCTCGCTAGTGATGGTAAGGTTTTTTTGTACTTCAGAAATTTTATTTGATGGTTTTAGCTCTAATGCTTTCTTTTTTCCCAAAGAAAAATTGGTGTTATCAGCTAGACGCTCTAGAATCTTTGCCCATTCAAGGACACGTAAACTGCGTTCATTCAAAAAAATCACCTCATTCTACCCCACGATAAAAATGCCCTCGCGTAAAAGTCCCTCTCTTTTTCTCAGGAACACTTGCCTTTCCCTTATACAAACTAACCGTTGATTCCACCCAATTAAGATCCTTGGTCCGTGCTTCGATCCGAAAAAGTGTTATTCCTGCACTCGCTAACTCATCGATCTTATCATCCATCTCCACATCCACTGAATTAAACAAATGCAGTCTGCATTCACGATCAAATTTTAGTGGAAAGCGATATCCTTTCCGATCTTCCAATGCAAGAGCAGTTTCGCAAAGCCTATTCTCACCCGAACATTTTCCAAGGCCTCGTAATATACAGTGCTCGCTTACCATCAATTCTAGCGGACCATGAACAACCGCCGCCAGACCAATATTCGAGAAATTAGCCAATCTCCGAATTTCTCTTAAATTTAGTTCTGGGGAAACGGTAACACAGCTGACGCCTTGCTCCTCTAGAAACCTTACAGCAACAGAGTTAAAAATATTGAGCGACCATTCCGAGTGAATCGGTATGGGATTAGAAAGAACGGAATTTACCACACTTAACGTCCCGAGATTGCTTACCAGTACACCGTCATAAAGGTGATCACGTATAATCCGCTTAATTCCTTCTTGCTCCATAGCTGTGGTAATGCGGTCAAAAGCAGCAAAAACTTGAGCTTTCGTTGCCCTACCATACGTAGTTAACTCACTTAGCTCTTTCATCGGATCGTGGTATCGTTTTTTATTATAAAGATCGCCGAAAAAATAAACGATATCTGCACCACTATCGATAGCTTTTTGACCGACGTGATAATCCGTAACCGAAACTGCTACTAATGGACGAGATACTACCTCCTCTTCGGTAGGTTTAGAAAACTGCTTTCTAAATTCATTATCCTTTCGTTCTTGGTATTCCTCACGAGTGACGATTGTGATCAAATTAGCGGTGCGTAATCTGTTTTGGTATTCTTCCACTAACGCTCGTCGTGTCCTATTTACTTCACTGATCGGAATAATTAATCCTGGCTCAAGATCGATTTTAAGGTCGACAATATTTAATGGGGAATTACCGAAACGAAGCAGTTTCTCTTTCAAATCTTCCTTAGTAAGTGGGTGCACAGAAGCTTTTTGTGCTGGAACTTTGCCACTAGATTCTACAACCACTCCCTCTCGGTCTTCTAATCTTAACCTGATCGGATCTCCCAAACGCAGTGTAGCGTACAAGATGGCATCTTTTTTCGCATCCTCGACTGAAAGATATGTTTGCTGAGCCGTAGCTAATAACTCACGATCGGAAGTCAAGTATACCGCTGAACCCACTTTAATACCAGTTTTTATATATAGTTTTAACATCATATCGGGAAGAAAATTGTCTCCTGAAACTATCACCCCAATGCTCTTACCTGAAGCATCGGTCAACTCTAGACCGTCTCCTTCATTTACCTTGTGTTTAAGTTTGATAAAGACATGGTTTTTCTTTCTTGATACAACCTGCCCTACTTCGAATCCTTGGTTTGTCGGGCTAGTCAGACTTAAAGTTCGTTGATGCTTACCTGATATGAAACCAGTTGTATAACCGCGATTAAAGACCTTTTCAAGCGTAAGATGATCAATTTCGCCTGTATTTAACGCAGTTCGATAGGTCTTAGTTACCAACGCAACATACTCAGGACGTTTCATACGCCCTTCGATCTTCAAACAACTGACCCCAGATTCCTTAAGTTCTTTTAGCTGGGTAACTACGTTCAAATCCTTAGTAGACAATAGATACCCACCTTGTGTTGGTATCTTAGTATTTAAATCTTGATTAAGTAGCTGATATTGCAAACGACATGGCTGAGCACACTTTCCGCGATTACCACTTCTTCCTCCGACGATGCTACTAAAAAGGCATTGTCCTGAATATGAAAAACAAAGGGCACCATGCGCAAAAACCTCTAGTTCGATAGAGGTTTGTTTCGCCATTCTTTTAATTTCTGCTAATGATAATTCTCTGGCTAGGACAACGCGCTTGATATTTAGTTCTTCCAGCAACTTTAGATCATTCGGATTATGAATCGTCATCTGTGTACTAGCATGGATAACGAGTTCAGGCAGAATATCTTTCGCCAAAGACGCTAGTCCCAAATCTTGAACGATAACTGCGTCTACGCCAGCTGTATAGAGAAACCAAAGAAACTCCATCGCTTCCTCAATTTCATGTTGATGAACCAAGGTATTAACAGTAACATAAACCTTGACATTGTGCATATGGCAGTATTCGATTGCCCAGAGTAACTCTTCTTGGCTAAAATTGTTAGCAAAAGCGCGTGCACCAAATTTTGCACCGCCTAGATACACACTATCAGCACCATTTTCAACTGCTGCGATCAATGCCTCTTTTGACCCAGCTGGTGCAAGTAACTCCATCACTTTTTCCTCCGTAATTAAGGTTTATTTAGTAGAAAAATAATCCACTATACCAGCATAGATTCCCTTCGCTGTTTCTGACCGATACCAAGATTGCGCTAATAAATCGGCTTCTCTTTTATTACTGATAAATCCTACTTCCACTAGAACCGATGGCATCGTGGTGTTGCGCAAGACATAGAAGTTTCCTCGATGTACCCCTAGATCTTTGCTACCTATTTGTTTTATTAAAGCGCGTTGAATCGATTCAGCTAAAGCAATCCCTTGTGAGCTGAAATAGTAGCTACTCGTCCCTGAGATTGAACGATTATCGTTCCAATCATTATGGATACTAACAAAAATATCTGCACCGCTCCGGTTAGCTATACTGGTTCTAGCAGCTAATTGACCGTTAATTTGCCTCTGATAAGTAGTACCTTCTGCAGGACTAACATTAGTTTGTCTGGTCATGATAACCGTTGCTCCCGCTTCCTCAAGCATTGGCTTAAGGTCCCAAGCTATTGCTAGAACGTTATCGGCTTCGGTCGTCCGCCCAACTCCAACAGTTCCAGGATCTGAGCCACCATGACCTGGATCGATTACGATAATCTTTCCAGCTAAAGGTTGTCCTGATTCAGAAGAGGTACGAGCAGAACTAATCGGAATATCAAGGTATTCCTGATTATGAGGTTGTCCAAAAAGACCTGAAAAGAAAAAGAATACTAGCATCAGAATTGTAGTAAAAATATTCGCCTGCAACTTCACGCTCGTTCCTCCTTCTACCGCTCTATTAGGAGGAATTCCATACGCTGTCGTTGTTTCCTTTAAGCAACTTTAGGACTTTCTGTTGAGAAAATCCATCAGTTCCTGATAAGACCAAGTATTGATAACATTGGTAGGCTGTAACCAAGCTCGTTTGGCATAGTTAACTCCAAAAAAGACGTTCTCAAGCTCTTGCACACTATGCGCATCTGAATTTATTGCAATTTTTACGCCTTTGTCTGCTGCAATTCGAGCATAAGTATCATTAAGATCCAATCTAAGAGGTGATGAGTTGATCTCGAGAACTTTACCATAATCCGCTGCTGCTTGAATAATTCTTTTTAAGTCGACTTTATATCCATCTCTTTGACAAATCAACCGACCTGTTGGATGAGCGATTATATCTACATGAGGATTTTTGATACTATTGATAATCCTTTTGGTAAGCGTTTCTTCATCTTGTTTAAAACCACGGTGAATAGAAGCTATTACAATATCCATTTCTGCTAATACATTATCATCAAAATCTAATGTGCCATCACTTAGGATATCACATTCTATTCCGCGTAAAATCGGAATACCTAGGCGATTTGCAACATCTTCGATTTCTTTTTTCTGACGTTTTAAATCCTGATAACTTAATCCACTAGCTATTTTTAAAGACTGCGAATGGTCTGTGATTGCAAAATGCGTATAACCGCGCTCTAACGCTACTTTCGCCAGTTCCTCAATCGTATTACTACCGTCACTGTAATTGGTGTGCATATGCAGATCGGCTCGATAATCCTTTAGCTTTATTACTTTTGGTACTTGTCCTTTTTCTGCAAACTCAACTTCCCCACTATCTTCTCTAAGCTGAGGAGGGAGAAATGCTAACCCCAGATCCGAATAGATTTGTTCCTCTGAAGCAGGTTCGTATTCTGAATTTAATGCTAAAAAGATCCCCTTTTTATCTGCTTTAGAAAGGATTTTTTCTAAATGATTTTTTGAACCCGTTGTGAGCAACCATTGTTTAGCAAATTGTTGCGGTTCACAAAAATGAAAGCGAGCATTAAATCCTGCAGAGAGACTCACTTCCACCGAATTAGCATCTACAACTTCTACTTCTTTAACCAATGGCATTTTTTTAATCACATCTTGTACCGTTTCGATATTTTTCGTCGCAATGATCAACTCCAGGATAGGTGTTGATTCTGAAAAACGTCGTAAATCACCCGTAAACTCGACTCTTTCAAAATAATCAATTTCGGACAATATTTCAA
>JAAYFS010000011.1 GCA_012728115.1 Bacillota bacterium
CAACCTCACCGAATCGTCCGCCGGGATTAACAACGCAACATCCATTGGTAAAGCCAGTTGATATTCACACCCGGTAAGTGTATACTCTGGCTGTAAGGTAATGTTTTTCACACTTTATATCTTACAGTAAAAGACGGCTCCTGGCATCATCGCCAGGGGCCGTCTTTTACTTTTTCAGGAGCTGTTAGTGCGACAGCCCCATTTCTATGCCTTTTTAAGAGAAAAAAGTTAAAGAAAGACTTTACTTTCAGAATTATGATTCTTTATGATGACACGAAGCAAGAGAGAAGGTGGCACAATCGGAAAAGACAGTTGAAGTGAAAACCGATGAGAAAGCATTGACTACTGGAAATATATTTGTCGAAACAAAGAGTAACGGTGGACAAGGCTGGGTATGGAAAACACAAGCCGATTACATTTACATCGTGATACCTAGTGATAGAATTTATATTCTTTATGGAAGTGTTCCAAGTGCGGAAAGAGTTGGGAGGCACAAACCTACAACCGTACGATAAATGGAACAGGGTGTCCATACTGTTCGAATCCAATATATAGGAAAGCAGATGAAACCTATTGTTTGGCAACGGAACGCCCCGAGTTTTTGGCTGTGTGGGATTTTGAAAACAACCACAAGAACGGGGATACCCCCTGGAACACCAGTCCTTATTCGGGCAGAAAGTTCTGGTGGATTTGTCGTGACAATCCCGAACATCGTTATCACACCAAAATCGGGCAGAAATGCACAATTTGCAGGCAATTTAAGAGAGAACAAGAAAAAGAAAAAATAGGATTTGACACATTTTATATTACAATACCTTATTAAAAAATAAGGTATTGTTTTTTACAGAAATTGGCTGGCCTTTTGAAAAATAGTGTGTTATACTCTGTTTGAATACGATATAATAACAGCTTAAAGGAGTGTATGCTCATGATGAATACTTCAACAATAGATAAAAAAGAATACACCGCTGTTTCCTTATTTTCGGGTGCAGGCGGTTTAGATATGGGATTTGAAAGACAAGGTTTTCGTGTAATTTGGGCGAATGATATAGATGAAGATGCTTGTGCTACCCATCGCCTCTGGAGTGATGCGGAGGTAGTATGTGGAGATATTTCAAAAATAGATTTTTCTACAATACCAAGTGCGGATATTCTTCTCGGTGGCTGGCCATGTCAAGGTTTCAGTTTAGCCGGGCCTCGACAACTTGATGATAGCCGAAATACCCTTTACAAATATTATGTTAAATACTTGGAGGAAAAGAAACCACTCGCTTTTGTTGGTGAGAATGTTAAAGGTATGTTGACGCTGGGAGATGGCGAAATTTTTGAAGCGATTATAAGTGATATGTATCAAAAAGGATATACTCTTTTTTATAAATTATTAAATGCAAAAGATTATAGCGTTCCGCAAAATCGTGAGCGTGTTATAATTGTAGGTTTTCGAAATGATTTAAACGTTACTGAATTTGAGTTTCCTGAAAAACAAGACAAGATTTTAACTTTAGGTGAGGCTTTAGCAGATTTCCCAGAACCAAAACCAGAAGATATCTGTGATGCCCCATATTCAAGTAGATTTATGTCCAGAAATCGAAAAAGAAATTGGGATGAAGTCTCATATACTATTCCAGCGATGGCGAAGCAGGTTCCACTACATCCATCAAGTCCAGACATGGAGAAATTAGAAAGGGATTTGTGGAAGTTTGGAGAAGGAATAACAAGGCGTTTTTCATGGCAAGAAGCAGCCGCTATTCAGACATTTCCTAGAGGTTTAGAGTTTGTTGGAGATTTGACTTCTAAATATAAGCAAATCGGGAATGCCGTGCCTGTAAAATTGGCAGAAGCCGTAGCCGAAAAAGTATATGAAAAATTAAATGAGTGTTTGCAAAAAAATCAACAAGATTTAAGGAGAGGGTGGTGGTGTAATGGGAATTCAAACTAAAAATGGTAAGGCTTTTGAATATGCGAATTTATATTCTTTATATCGTGCCTTACACATTACGCAAGAAGTGATAATCGAGGAAAATAGTGCGTTAGAGGTTGCCATGGAACGATATCATAACTCAACCGAAGAAATGAGAAATAGAATGAATGCAGGTGCAGACGCAGCAACACGGATTATTCTGCGTCTGGAACCTCAACTTACAACTCCATTAACCAATGTTCCCCTATATCTTTCTATTCAAGAAGATGCAAGAGGACAGCAAGGAGATGTAAGAGATATTCTTTGTATCCGTAGACAGAATGAGTGGGAAATCGGACTAAGTTGCAAACATAACCATACAGCCGTAAAACATAGTAGACTTTCAAGAACAATAGACTTTGGTGATTCATGGTTTGAAATACCTTGCTCTCAAAATTATTTCAATGAAATCAATCCACTTTTTGATGAATTGGAGGAATTAAGAGAACAAGGTGAACTTTGGAGAAATATTGATGATAAAGAAGAAAGATTTTATACTCCGCTTTTGGAAGCGTTTATGCGAGAACTAGATAGATTAAATTACGAAAATCCAAGGTTAATTCCAGAGCGACTTCTTCAGTATCTTTTAGGACGCAATGATTTTTACAAAGTAATCACTCATGATAGAAGAAGGGTTACACAGGTTCAGGCATTTAATATTTATGGAACTCTTAATCGAAATGCAGGTAGAGAACGTTCAATTGTAAATGTCCCTCAATTAAATATGCCAACACGTTTTTTCGATATTAGTTTTAAGCCAAATTCGAGAAATACAATAATTGTCACCTGCGATAATGGTTGGACGGTGAGTATGAGAATTCACAATGCAAGTTCAAGAGTAGAACCATCATTAAAGTTTGATGTTCGACTTACGGGAGTTCCTCCAGCCTTATACAGTCACCATGAAGCGTGGTAATGAGTACATAATATATAATCAAACTGTTATTTCACCGTTTTGAAATAACAGTTTTTTTATTTTGCGGAAATTTTGTTATTTTTTTGCTAAAAATCTGAAAATACTGGCCTTTTGGGCACGTTATACTATAAATAGAAAGAGCATTATACGAGTATAGTAAAAAAGGAGTGAAATAACATGAAAAAATTTCTGAATATCCTCATTCAAATCGTTCCTGTCCTTGTCGGTTACGCCGTTTATGGCATCTTATATATGCTAGTTACTCGAATTCCCACTATCGGTGACATTATTGCCAGCATGTGGTATGTGCCGTTTGGTGTGGTGACGGTATATATGGCGTACCAAGTAACCAAGCGATTATCCCACTATATGAATACAACACTATCAAAACTTTTTTGGGTTTTTCTCAAAAGTTCGAAGTTCTCTTACCCATTTTGAAAGGAAGAAGTGGAATAAATGAAGATAACAATTATATCTGAAACAAAAATTCAAAATAAGTATACCAAAGAAGCGATAAAGGAATACACAAAGAGGCTGGGTGCATTTGCAAAGGTGAATCACCTCATCACAAGTAACCCCGAAAAGGATATTCCAAAAAACGCCTATGTGATTCAAATTGATGAAAACGGCGAGTCAATTTCATCGGAAGAACTGGCACAGAAAATAGACAATCTTGCCGTCCACGGACACAGCCACATCGTGTTTCTCTTGGAAACCTCTTCTTCCATATCTTCAGATTTCTCTCTTGCGATATCGCAGATGGACATGGATTCGGATATCTTGTCCATAGTACTGTACGAACAGATTTACCGTGCCTTCACTATTATTCATAACAGGACATACCACAAATAAAACGCCTTCATGGTATAGTATAAAAAAGTAATGCATTTGGTAATGCACGGTGACGCCTACCATAAATAATGCAGGGTTGCAGTCATCCTTCGCGCGCTTTGTTGGCCGCTGGCATTGTGGTCATCCTCGCGTGCTGGTAGCCAGCGACTGTAAGTAAGGGCTTCGTCGCCAAGGGGAGCGGCCAGAAGTCTGGAAGCCTAAACTTACTGCTGGCCGTTCTTTTTCCTTGGCCCCGCCGCTCTTTTGATTCATGGCTCCC
>JAAYFS010000012.1 GCA_012728115.1 Bacillota bacterium
ATCAATTTCGGACAATATTTCAATCATCGTTAATCCGATCGGATAACTAACCGCAAGTGAAACCTCACTAAGATGTTCACGCATCCGTTTTAGATTATTAATAATGTTTAGTTCGATTTTTGCTCCAAGCCCTTTTAGTTTACGAATTTTTTGTTCCTTTGCAGCTTTCATCAATTGATCGCTATTTTCTATCCCAAGTTCCTCATAGAGCCTCCGCACTAATTTCGGGCCCAAACCTGGAACTTTAGCTATTTCCAGTAATCCTTGCGGAATCTCGGCTCGTAAGGTGTTTAAGTATTTAATCTCTCCCGATTCTATCCATTCCTTAGTTTTTTCTTGTAGTGCTTTTCCAAAGCCAGGAATCGCTGCTATCTCCTTTTCAGTGGCTTGAGTTAGATCTTTTGAAAAAGTAGCGATCGTATCGGCTGCTTTCTGATACGCTCTGATTTTAAAAATGTTTTCTCCTTTTATTTCTAAAAGATCTGCTATTTCTTTAAACAGCCATGCTAGTTCGATGTTATGCATAACTTCCTCCTGGTTTAGTGATAAACCCCGCTGAAAAGCGGGGTCTAAAATCTTTATGCTCCATCTAGTGAGAACAGCCAACCTGGCTTAGGCCAATCGTTAGGCCAAATACCTTCTAGATTTTCAACCATCCATGGGGTTAACGAGATAACCTGCTGGCTGGCTGCAGACTCTTCTAAAATTGAATCGATAACTGGCAAACCTAGCGAAGAAAGGATTATTACAGCAAGTACAAATACCACCAGAACCTTTGTCACACAAAAGCCTGCTCCAGCAATATTGTCCACAATCGAAAAAGGTGTCCTTTTTATTAAGCGTGACCAAATAAACCCAAATAATGCTGCTAATAAGCTGATTCCTAAGGCTAAGGTGACAAAAGCTATTATCTGCGCCTGCCAATCTGCAAGTGAATAATGTTCTAAGATCAAGAGGGACAATTCGTTATTGAATCGGTAAGCTAGAATAACGGCCAATACTGAGCCAATTATTCCAAAAACCTCTTGAATTAATCCTCGTCGAAAGCCGCGATTCATTCCCATGATAATAAAAACCAATAGGACAATATCGATCCAGCGTCCCGACACATCCTCACCTCCGCCTATTGTACTTGCTCAATCAAATTGAGTAGCTCTTTATGCTCTTCTCTTAACTTTTCGAGTTCATCCGCCAAATTCAAGGCTACGAGAATTGCCGCTCGATGTCGTGGAAGGTTAGGGTTTTTGTCCAATACATCCTTCATTTGTTCGTCTATCATGTGCGCTAACCGTCTAATGTAGTCGGCAGAAGCCTTTCCTTTGATCGGATGTTCTTCACCACAGATCTGAACCCGGACAGAATTTATCTCATTACTTACGTTCATAAGATCACCCTACCCTCCTAATGATTGTATTTTATGCATTCTCTTTATTTGGATTTATTCCTGCTTACCTGATCTCAGCATTAAAGTCTCTCTTAACTCTAATATGCATCATCTCGACAACTCTATTCACTTCATCGTCAGTCAATGTTCGATCGGCTTGGAACTGTAAGGAAAAGGCTACACTCTTTTTGCCTTCGGGAATTTGCTTACCCTGATAGACATCGAAGACATTAATATTCTTCAAAAGTTCGCCCCCTTCTTCCTTTAATGCCAGCAGAATATTCCCGACTAATTCATCCTGAGCCACTAAGAGAGCGAGATCGCGCTCAACAACTGGGAATCTAGGTAATTGGTTAAACTTAAACTCCGATTTCGCACGTTCGACTAAAGCATCGATATTTAGCTCGAGTAAGTAGGAGCGTTTTGGTAGATCGTAAATTCTTTGGATTTCAGGATGAGTTTCACCAAGAACTGCGATAACTTTTCCATTTAAGAGCACTTGAGCTTGGCGTTCAGGATGGAATACTGGATGGATTCCCTTTTTGAGGACGAAGTCAGCTGCAAACAGGGATAGAACCAGTTCAAGAAGTCCCTTGATATCGTAAAAGTCATAATCTTCTTGTATAATATTCCACATCAACTCTTGTCTTGCACCCATCAAAGCAATACCTAAGTGTCGTTCTTCTTTTGGTAATGATTTTAGCGGAAGTGAATCAGGTAAAAAGACCGCACCAAGTTCGAAAATACTTATCCTATTCTGTTGTCTACTAGCATTGCGAGCTAGGCAATCTAATAAACCAGGAAGAAGGGTAGTACGCATTACTGTAAGATCCTCAGATAATGGATTAGCTAATTCAATTTGTTCCACACCCTTAATTCCTAACTTGGCCACTCGGTCACGATGAATAAAGGAATAAGTGATTGCTTCGAGTAATCCAGCGCCAACTAAGCGACTACGAATTTCATCACAAATATCTAATTCCAGTGTTTGACCACCAGCGGTTGTTCCACCTGGTAGCGTGGTTGGAATTCTTTCATAACCCCAATGACGAGCGATTTCTTCAATCACATCATGTTCAAGTTCCAAATCACCTCGAAATGATGGCACTTTAACAACCCATGGTTTGCTTTGAACATCCACCTCGATTTCCAGGCGTTCGAGGATATCTTGCATTTCCTTTTCCTCGATCTTGGTACCAAGTAATTCATTCACCTTTTCTGGACGGAAGTAAATCTTTTGATCTTGTTTTTCGTTTTCCGCCCTGACATCGATTATGCCTTTTGCCACCTTACCATTTGCGTAACGTACGAATAATTCACTCGCACGATTTAATGCAAAAATAGTTCCTTCTATGTCCAATCCTTTTTCAAAACGAGCGGCTGCCTCAGAAAAAATGCCCAGTGATCGTGATGTTCTGCGAATACTAACTCGCGAGAATGTGGCAGATTCAAGTAGAATGGTTTTTGTTTTATGAGAAACCTCACTGCGTTTACCACCAAACACTCCTGCAATACACACGGGGCCTTGAGGGTCACAGATCATGAGCATTTCTGGATCCAATTCTCGTTCAACCCCATCAAGGGTAACCAACTTTTCACCTTGATTCGCAGTACGGACAATTATTTTATGATCCACTAGATCATCATAATCAAAAGCATGCAATGGTTGACCTGTTTCTAGCATCACAAAGTTGGTGATATCAACAACATTATTGATCGGACGCATTCCTGCTGCTATCAACCTCTTTTGGAGCCACAATGGCGAGGGTTTGATCTCCACGTTTTTAATTACTCGAGCTGAATAACGCGGACATTTATCTTGGGCAATAACCTCTATTTGAGCGAAAGCATTAACATCTTCATTACCCTCTTTTAATTCAATGCATGGGTACTTTAGCTTCTGTCCTGTTAAAGCAGCAACTTCCCTCGCTATACCTAGCACACTCATACAATCTGGTCGATTAGCATAAATCGAAATATCTAGAATAATATCATTTAAACTTAGCGCATCATTTATTGTTTGCCCTACAGGAGTGTCCTCAGGCAACTCCATTATTTTAGAATTATCATCACCGATCTCTAACTCAGCCTCCGAGCAGAGCATCCCCTCCGATAGAATTCCGCGAAGGTCAGCTTTTTCTATTTCCACACCATTTGGTAGAACGGCGCCCTCTAAAGCTACTGGTACTTTAAGTCCCTGATAAATATTTTTTGCTCCAGTAACTACCACAATCGATCGCTCACCTAAGGATACTTCACACACGCTTAGTTCATCCGCATTTGGATGCTTTTCTATCTTGGATATCTGACCTACATAAACGTTTTCTAATGGCAATCCGAGTGGTTCAACGCTTTCGACTTCTAACCCAACCATCGTGAGTTTATCTGCCAACTCATTAGGATCCATCGATATATCAACATAATCTTTTAGCCAATTTAAAGATACTTTCAAATTAATCCCCCTATTCCTTCATTATCGCTTAAACTGCTGCAAGAAACGAACATCATTATCAAAGAAAAGTCGAATATCATTTATTCCATAGCGAAGCATCGCAATTCTTTCAACACCCATTCCAAAAGCAAAACCACTATACTCTTCTGGGTCATATCCAACCATTTCTAAAACTCGTGGATCAACCATCCCTGAACCAAGGATCTCAAGCCAACCAGTGTCCGAGCAAACCCGACAACCTGTTCCTTGACACATAATACAAGAAACATCCACTTCGGCACTAGGTTCGGTAAATGGGAAATAACTTGCCCTAAATCTAGTTTTAGTATTCTTGCCAAAAATCCGTTGGGCAAACAATTGTATCGTTCCTTTTAAATCAGCAAAAGTTATATTCTTATCGATAAGTAATCCTTCTATCTGATGAAACATCGGCGAGTGAGTAACATCAGAATCTGAACGATAAACCTTACCTGGTGCAATTATGCGAACAGGAGGTTTTTGTTTTTCCATAGTTCTAATTTGAACTGGAGAGGTTTGACTGCGTAAGAGGATATTATCAGTAATATAGAAAGTATCTTGCATATCTCTCGCAGGATGATCTTTTGGAATATTCAATGCTTCGAAATTGTAGTAATCTGTTTCGATCTCAGGTCCTTCCACTACTTGGTAGCCCATCCCGATAAAAATCCTTTTGATCTCTTGAATGGTAAGGCTAAGCGGATGGAAAGCACCAAGAGCTGGTTGCCGTCCAGGAAGAGAAATATCGATCTTTTCCTTTTGTAATCTTGCTTCTTGTTCTTTTCTTAATAACTCGTTCTCGCGATCTGTCCATAAACTTTCCAACTCATCCCTAAGTTCATTAACTACCCGCCCAACTTTTGGTCGTTCTTCGGCTGGTATGTTGCCCATCCCACGTAAAAGAGCAGTTAATTTACCCTTTTTACCTAAGTAAAGGACTTTTCTTTCGTTAAGTTGAACAAGATCGACGGCACTAGTTAATGCAGCGAGTGCTTCTTGCCTCAGTTCTTTAATTTGTTCCTTCATTACATTCCCTCCGTATGAAATCTGAAATATAGAAATAAAAAAACTTCTTGCATCCCAAAATTAGGGACGTAAGAAGTTTACGCGGTACCACCCTAGTTGGCTTTCCAGAGAACGAAAAACCCACTCTTTCCGATAACGGCGGATCCGGCAAGGCCTACTACTATTTCAGCCCGCAGTTCAGGAGTGAATTTC
Organism: Bacillota bacterium; assembly: GCA_012728115.1. Taxonomy (GTDB): domain Bacteria; phylum Bacillota; class Limnochordia; order Darwinibacteriales; family JAAYFS01; genus JAAYFS01. The sequence continues at coordinate 5,073 of JAAYFS010000012.1, forward strand.
AATCAACTTTCTCCAAGAAGGCTCTCAGTTAATAACCTCCTCTCCCTGTGGATTCCGTTGACTTACTTGTCTCCATCATCACTTTTGTCGTTATTCTGCCACTTTGGTCGATTGCTTTACTGAATCGTTTGCTTGCGTAAAGAAGATAATTGCTTGTAAAGTAAATAAGCTGTAATGGAACCGGTGGTTATAAAAATCCGCCATACGACCTCGGGAGTTAAATTCATCGGATAGCCACCTTTCCTCTTTTATTACGCTTATTATACCATAAGCAATAAATTGCTACAACTATTTCAAAGTTCTTTGCCTTAATACTTCATAGATCAAAATTCCAGCAGCTACCGAAGCGTTGAGAGACTCAACACCCCTACTCATTGGAATTTTCACCTTTTCTGTCGCCTCATTAATAAATTTTTCGCTTGGACCAAGTCCTTCATTTCCAATAATTAACGCTAACGGCTTTTTAAAATCAAAACGTGAATACACTATCGAATCAGTTGTATCAGCAACAACGATCCTTAGGCTCTTCGCTGTCAAAAAATCCAAACATTCTTCTTCGGTGAAATGAAAGTATGGCAAGCGGAAGACGGCACCCATCGTCGCTCGTATCGTTTTCGGATTAAATAAATCAGTACAACCCTTTACTAATAGCACGCAATTTGCATTCGCTGCAGCGGCAGTTCGAAACAACGCGCCAAGATTTCCTGGATCCTGAATTCGGTCAGCGACGATAACAAACGAGCAATCTCCGATCATATCCAAAGACCACTTGGGCTTATGAGCTAGAGCAATTATCCCTTGGCTAGCGGTTGTATCACTAATCTCTTCAAATATATCCTTAGAACACTGATTGATACTTATATTACGACTCAAGAGAGTATCAATGATTTCTTTACCCTTCCCGTCGGATTGAAATTTCTCATTGATGAAGACTTCGGCAATTATTGCCTCTGAATCTATGGCATCCTCGATCAATCTGATTCCTTCTAGCATAAAGATGTCTTCTTGATCGCGAAAACGACGCTTACTTAGCCTTTTTATGTACTTGATCCGCTCATTGTTCTTGCTCACAATCGTTCGAATTCTCACCTAGATGCTCCTTAAATCTAGTTTTAAAGATGAAAAAATCCCAGGTGTAAAATACACCTGGTTTATAAAGAGAGTTATTGATTTTGAAGGCTTTGCTTTGCTAAGGCAGCAAGCTCACTAAAAGCTTGAGCATCGTTAACTGCCAAATCAGCTAGCATTTTACGATTTATCTCAACGCCGCTCTTTTTCAAGCCAGCGATAAATCTGCTATAAGACAAGCCATTAGTTCTTGATGCAGCGTTAATTCTGGAAATCCAGAGCTTTCTAAAGTCGCGCTTTTTATTTCTTCTATCTCTATAAGCATAAGCAAGTGATTTTAGAACTTGCTGATTTGCTGGACGGAATAGTTTACTTTTGGCACCAAAATAACCCTTGGCTAATTTAAGAACTTTTTTATGACGGCGACGTGTTACTACTCCACCTTTTACTCTTGGCATTGATATTTCCTCCCTATATCTTAAATCAAGTAATTTTAGCTATATGGTAACATTCTTTTGACGCGTTTGAAGTCGCTTTCGCTAGCCACAGTGGAGTGACGAAGCTGTCTTTTTCTTTTGGCAGACTTCTTCTCAAGAATATGACTCTTAAACGAACGATTCTTGATCACTTTTCCAGTAGCAGTAATTTTGAATCGCTTTGCAGCGCCTCTATGAGTTTTCATTTTTGGCATGAGTATTTCTCCTTGTCTTTAAGAATATTTCGAATTACACTAATTTGATTTTGAATTTTCGGCCTTAGGCAAAAGTATCATAATCATATTACGACCCTCTAATTTAGGTGGTCGCTCCATTGAACCAAAATCTTGAACAGCACCAGCTAGATCTAACAGTTTATTTTTGGCTAATTCCGAATGTACGATCGCTCTACCGCGAAATCTAACAGATACTTTTACCTTATCTCCCGACTTCAAAAACTTTTCGGCAGCCCGTAATTTTACATTAAAATCATGTTCATCAATATTCGGGCTCATACGTATTTCTTTAATATTAATCACTTTTTGCTTTTTCTTAGCTTCTTTGTCCCTCTTACTCTGTTCATACTTATGCTTTCCATAGTCCATGATTCGGCAAACGGATGGCTTAGCATTAGGAGCTACCTCAACTAAATCAAGTTCTTTCTCATATGCTAAACGCAAAGCATCTTGCACACTCATTAGCCCCAACTGTTCGCCACTCTCATCAATAACGCGAACTTCCCGCGCCCTGATACCCTCATTTACCCTTAGTTCCTTGCTGATAACATATCACCCCTCTTGAAAAATAAAAACGGGTAGCAAAGCCACCCGTTTAAAAACCGCATCCATACACAGTAGTTACAAAATAACGCAACTATTGTTAATAAATGTAAGAAAGAAAGTTTCTTCCTGATCGTGACCCTGTGAACGCTAGTTACAGGGTGAGAAGTGGTGGCTTCTACTTACAACCAAGAGTATATCAAACCTTTTGTCGTCAGTCAAGCTTCTTCGTTGCTATTTCTTCGATTATTTTCCCAATAAAATCATTTGCTGACATCTGACCTATATCGCCTTCTTTACGGTGCCGTACTGCGACTAAGTTGTTATCCTTTTCTTTTGCTCCAACAACCAACATGTAAGGCACTTTTTGCATTTGGGCTCCGCGAATCTTATAACCGATCTTTTCGGGACGGGTATCTACCTCCACGCGGATTCCAGCATATTGAAGCTTTTGTGCAGTTTCTTTAGCATAATCCACAAAATCGTCACTAACTGGTAACACTTTAACCTGGATAGGTGCTAACCAAGTTGGAAATGCTCCCGCGTATTTTTCAATCAACATCGCCAGTGTCCGTTCATAACAGCCGATCGATGTTCTATGGATTACTATCGGCCGCTTCTTTTCACCATCTCGGTCAACATAACTTAGGTCGAGCCTTTCAGGAAGTGAGAAGTCGATTTGAACCGTGATGATTGTGTCCTCCTTACCGTGGACATTTCTCGCTTGAATATCGAGTTTTGGTCCATAAAATGCTGCTTCACCTTCCGCTTCTTTATACTCTAGTCCGAGAGAATCAAGGATATTCCTCATTTGTTCTTGAGTTCTTTCCCAAGCTTCAGGGCTACCGATATACTTATCCTTATTATCTGGATCCCATTTCGACAAACGATACCAAACGTCTTCACGAAGACCAAGTGTATCAAGCATAAAGTTAATTAAGTCTAAAGCTCCTTTAAACTCCGATTCAACCTGATCGTTTGTGCAGATCAAATGTCCTTCTGAAATCGTGAATTGACGTACACGAATCAAACCATGCATCTCGCCCGACGATTCATTTCTAAACAGCGTTGATGTTTCGGCATAGCGAATCGGTAGTTCACGGTAACTTCTAAGTTTTGATTTGTAGATCAAGAATTGGAATGGACAGGTCATAGGCCTAAGAGCGAGCATATCATCCTCATCATCGCCTGGGACTTTAAACATTCCATCCTGGTAATGCTCCCAATGCCCTGATTGTTCAAACAGATCCTTCTTACTCATGAAAGGTGTCTTGGTCATCAAGTAACCACGCTTTTCTTCTTCATCTTCCACAAATCTTTGTAAGATTTGAAGAACCTTTGCTCCTTTGGGCATCATTAAAGGCAATCCCTGACCGACTAGTTCTGAAGTAGTGAATAACTCCAGCTCTCTACCTAGTTTATTATGGTCCCGTTTTTTAGCTTCTTCTAACTGAACTAGGTATTCATCTAACTCTGACTTTTTCGGAAATGCAGTTCCATAGATCCTTTGGAGCATCGGCCGTTCAGAATCCCCACGCCAATAGGCACCTGCAACATTAAGAAGTTTAAATGCCTTTACCTTTCCAGTAGAGTTTAAATGTGGTCCGCGACAAAGATCATAGAATTCTCCTTGCCGATAAACACTGATTTGTTGATCTTTTAGTTCATCTATCAATTCTAGTTTATAAACTTCACCATCATCTGTGAATAACTTCTTCGCCTCTTCAAGAGAGATCTCTTCTCTAGTGATCAACAAATCCTCTTGTATGATTTTTTCCATCTCTGCTTCTATTTTGGTTAAATCTTCAGGCGTAAACGAATGCTTTAGATCAAAATCATAGTAGAATCCATTTTCGATCGTTGGTCCGATACCAAGTTTTGTATCTGGCCATAATCTTCTCACCGCTTGCGCCATAATATGAGCTACTGTATGACGTAGTACATCGAGACCTTCCTCTGAATCGATCGTAACTATGGTTAAAGAACAATCTTGCTCCAATGGGAATGAAAGATCGATTTTGACATCGTTTACTATTCCACATACAGCGGCTTTTAAAAGGCGGGGGCTAATTCCACGTGCTACGTCTTCTACGGTAGTGCCTTTGACTACTTCTTTGATTGATCCATCTGGTAATTGCACACGAATTTGTTCCATCACTATCGCTCCTTCACTAAACTATTTCCGTAAGATAATTTAAAAAACCCGCCCAAAAAATGGGACGAGTTTGCTCGCGGTTCCACCCAAATTGAATAGCTAAAAGACTATTCCACTTGATGCAGATAACGGTTGCCCCGGTTCAGCTTAGTCGGACTCGGATCCTTTCAGCTTCACTGCTTCGAGATGGTTTTCCACTAGTACTTCTAAAAGAAGCTTCCAGCTATTGCTTCTTCTCTCTGGTAGTAAGTAATTTAGTGTACTCTTTCTCTTCATTGCATTTTAGTATTAATTACTAGTCATTATATGCCCTTCAAATTTAAATGTCAAGCATTCAAAAACAGTCGCCAATAAAGCAATGCAGATTGGATCAATCCGATTAAGAATCCTAAAACGCCACCTAAGATTTCAATATGTCTTAGCTCTTTGTTCGCAATATTTATAACCAGTTTCTCCAGTTCATCAAGTTCAAATGACTCGATCTTGCTTCTAACTAAATCGCCAAGTCTCGCATCATTTCTTACCTTGTCCAACATTTCGATGGTAACACCACTTATTAAGCTCTCACTCTCATTACGAACCAATTCTCCAACATAATCTTTGATCGTTGTCTTTAGATTTGATGGGATGAACTTTGGCAATTTCTCTTCAATTCGTGCATCAATATGAGTTACAATCGAGTTAACCAGGTGTTGCTTATAACCTGTCTCATCAATCATGGCGATCACTTCATCGATCGGCAATAGATCAGTGTCGATCGTTTCGCCGATTGAGCGGGCGAGATCTTTTTGCCTCTTCGGAAGCAGGCCGTACCATTCGAAAGGTAAACCAGGAATTCTCACTGGTTTTCTCGGCCAGAATAGCATTTTGATAGCTAGTACATTTGTGATCCAACCGATCAAAGCTCCAAAAATTGGAGCCGCTAATAATTCCCAAATCATATTTACTTTCCTTTTCTTTTTCTAAATCTTTCCGCAGTTCTCTTCTGAAAGTTACCGCAAAGTGAGCATCCTTCACAAATCGAAACTCTTTCGCCGAAAATCCCAACTATAGTGTTAACGATGCGTTGCTCGGCGGTGTGCAATATTAACTTCCAGGGAGCAACAGAAATTAACGAGCTTATTAACAGGTCCTCGAATTCAAGATCTTCTTTATCGATCCCAAATGTAAAACCATCTAAAGAATCTGTTTTTAACACCCTTTGATTCTCATCGAGGATTTGAAAAAAACCATATTCACTAATCAAAACATTAACCAGATTGATCTTTGGTTCCTGCAATTCAACAAAGTAACTTAACAAATAGATGAACTCCTGATACTCTTTTTCTAGTAGGAAGCCATCGATCGACTCTTCGAGACTTTCTTGGAGTGTGTTCCAGTAATCCCGCAACCTGAAGCGAACGAACCCCTCAAGATTAACCATGTTGTATTCTTGCAGAAAGTCCTTTAAGCGTAGACAAGCTTGTATGTAAAATGAGTCGCTATGTTTCTTAATCTGTTCTTGGGATCTTTTTATTATCTCTTGTTGTTCTTCCGAACTGAAATAAGCATATCGACTACGCAATATCCTGTCAAGCCAATTATCTTCTAAATCATAAACTATTAGTCCAGCGATAAATTGAACAATTTCATCCATTTTTATAAGATTTATTTGCATACCTGTTTGTTTTTGTACCTTCTCGAAGGCATAGCTTGGTGCTACAATTGTTACGTTCTCCATCTCCGCAACCCCCTATTTAGCGATTTTTTCTACAACTAAATGTTCGATTTTACACTAAAGTATATGGCGTTATTTTTAAATGATATTCTTTTAAATTCGCTTTTGTGACTCAAACCAAAATCGAGAATTCTCATCTAAGGCAATAAAAATTAAACACTGATTCCAATCCTATCAAATTCTTTAACCATTTGGCAAATACTAAGTTTAAACAATATTTAACCGTAGCTAATAATGCATTTGCTGTCTGTTTGGTATTGTCCCCTATTATGTTTCTAAAAAATCAATTTCCCCTTGCAAATTGCAGGAAATCTGGTATTATTATCAAAGAGAAACATTGTGTTTCAAACTAGCGCGGCTGCTAAGTTTATATAGTTAATTTAAGAAAAACTTGATAGGAGAGAATTTGATGTCAAGATACACAGGACCAACTTGGAAACTGAGCCGTCGCTTAGGTATCTCACTAAGCGAAACAGGTAAAGAATTACGCAAGCGCCCATATCCGCCTGGTCAACATGGTCAAAGACGTAGAAGAATTACAGAATATGGACTGCAGCTAAACGAGAAGCAAAAATTGCGCTTTTTATACGGTATAAGTGAGAAACAATTTAAGAAAATATTCCAAGAAGCAGTTAATATGCCAGGTATCGCAGGCGAAAACTTTATGATCTTGCTTGAATCTCGCTTGGACAACCTTGTTTACCGTTTAGGTTTTGCTAGAACCAGACCAGCTGCTCGACAACTTGTAACCCATGGTCATATCACAGTCAATGGTAAAAAGGTTGATATCCCAAGTTACCGGGTAACCCCAGGCGAAGTAATTGGCTTAAGAGAAAAGAGTAGAAACCTGCAGGTGGTTCAAGAATCTCTGGAAGTAAGACCAGCTGTTCCTGAATACCTAGCCTTCGACGAACAGAATTTAACGGGCGAATTTTTAAGACTTCCTCGTCGCGATGAGTTACATCCAGATATCAATGAAGCCTTAATCGTTGAATTCTACTCACGTTAAAATTTCTCGTTAGAATTAGAAAAGAGTGTTCCAGTTTTTCAAGGAACACTCTTTTTTTCATAAAAAAGCAAAAAAATGGAGGCGGCACCCAGATTCGAACTGGGGATAGAGCTTTTGCAGAGCTCTGCCTTACCACTTGGCCATGCCGCCCCCGATCACACTACATAGGATACCATCTTTTTTCTCTGTTGTCAATCCATAATTCCAGCATGCACCACTTCTTTCTTATTCCATAGAATATGGAGTAGGATAAAGAAAGGATGGTGTGTCTTGGAATCAGTCACAGTTTTATTGCTCGCAATAGCCGTTAGTTTTGATTCTCTTGCAATAGGAATGACCTATGGGATGGCTAGGATCACAATTCCTATTCTTCCAAGGATCCTACTCAGCGCAATTTCTTTCGTCTCAATTTTTATAGCAATGCTGATCGGCGATTTGTTTATTTCTTGGTTATCGCCCGAAGCGACCAAGTTGCTAGGAGGAGGTATTCTAATCTTACTTGGAATCTACACCCTCTGGCGCACGTATCAACAATCTGAAGATGAACCCTTCCAACCGAAAGAATCAAACCCAGATGGGGTATTTATCAATACTGTGATGAATGTTTTTAAAGACCCCTTAGCCGCAGATTATGATTGTTCGAAAACGATCTCGTTGTATGAATCAGTTTTTTTGGGCATCGCCCTAGCGTTCGATGCATTCGCCGCAGGAATCGGTGCCGCTATCCTTAGTTTCCCGCATCTACCTACTTCTACCGCAGTAATGATCGCTAGTTTCATTTTTCTCTCTATTGGACTCCTGATTGGGAACAAAATCCATCGTTGGTTTCAAGGTTTGTTTTTCAAATGGCTTCCAGGTACGATCATACTCCTGATTGGGATAGCAAAAATTTTTTCTTAAAATGAATGTATAACTTTCGGATACTCTGCACATGATATAGTCAGGGTGATGCAGTTCTTTAAAATCCCTTGCTTCACGGAAGATGCACTTACACCTTTTAAAACATAAGACTTTCACAAAGCCAGTGTATTCTGGTCACCCAGTGTAAGTGTATGGGATATCTGGAGTTGCGTATACAGCTTAGTTCTAGAAGATGCCTATCTCTTTAAAGAACTACCTTTATCCGATATATAAAGGTAACAGAAACACTCAAGTTTGTGAATTGTCTTATGTACAAAGAGGAGCCTTATCGGCTCCTCTGCTTTTTTATTCACTCGCTTTTGCTTCTTCACTCTTGTCCATTGGCAGGATAAGATTCAATACAATACCAGCCAAGGTCGCTAAAGCCATTCCTTGGATCGTTATTGATCCAGCCGAAATTGCCGCTTCTCCAAGACCTAAAGTAAGTATCACAGAAGAAATGACCAAATTTCGTTTATTAGCGTAATCCACTCCGCTTTCAACCAAGGTTCTTAATCCTGAAGAGGCGATAATTCCGAAAAGAACCATAGACACTCCACCCATTACAGGCGCTGGTATTGTCGAAATTAACGCTTCCGCTTTAGGAATAAAGGCAAGGATTATAGCAAAAATTGCCGCTAGACCAACTACCCAGACGCTGTAAACCTTGGTCATTGCCATAACTCCAACGTTCTCACCATAAGTTGTATTAGGAGGTCCACCCCACAAAGAGGCCCACGCTGATGCTAAACCATCACCAAGCAGTGTTCGTGACAGACCTGGGTTTTTATAAAAATCACGACCCGTAATTTTACTTAATACCAAGACATCACCTAAATGCTCTGCAATGACTACAAAGGCTACTGGGGCCATCATAGCAATTGCGCTCCAATTGAATTCTGGAGCCATAAAGTTTGGTTTTCCCAACCAGGCTGCCTCTCTAACTACTGAAAAGTCAATCGCACCTCTAAAGGCTGCAAATACGTATCCTACCACTATACCAATTAATACAGGTATTACTGCGAAGAATCCTTTAAAAAAGATCGAGCCCAGCACGGTCACCGCCAGGGTAACTAATGAGATTTGAACGGTTACATTCGCTAGACTGACACTCTCTCCCGATAGACCAGCCATCTCTACAGCAACTGGTGCTAGACCCATCCCTATTACGATTATTACGGATCCGATTACCACTGGTGGAAGCAAACGATCCAGCCAACCAACGCCAACCAATGCGATAAATGCTGCAACTATACAATAAATAAGTCCTATAACTACTCCCCCTGCTAGGGCTGCAGGCAGACCATATTGAGCTGCCACAGCGGTTATCGGAGTAATGAAGGCAAACGATGAACCTAAGTATGCTGGAACTTTACCTTGAGTTATTAAAATAAATATTAACGTACCAGTACCTGAAGTAAAAAGCGCAACCGCTGGTGATAATTCTGTTAAAATCGGAACTAAGATGGTCGCACCAAACATCGCAAATAGATGTTGGATTCCTAGAGGAATCATTTGAAAAAAGGGTAAACGTTCATGAACATCAATGGATCTTTTCATAATATATCCTCCTAATCAATTAGGCTAATCATATTCTTGTACAATCACTACTCTTTCTTGCGAGTCTATCTCGCTTAACCGAACCTCTACTACTTCTTTCCTCGATGTGGAAATATTCTTTCCTACATAATCAGGGCGAATCGGAAGTTCCCGATGACCCCGGTCGACCAAGATAGCTAACTGAATTAATTGCGGCCGCCCTTTGTCCACTATGGCATCTAACGCTGCTCTGACAGTCCTTCCAGTATAAAGAACATCATCGACCAAGATAACCTTTTTACCATCGATAGAAAAATCAATCTCTGTATTACTAACTATTGGCTCTTCCCCGATCTTGGTTAGATCGTCACGGTAGAGTGTAATGTCGAGAGTTCCAACTGGGACCGAATGCCCTTCTATGTCATAAATACGTTGAGCTAGTCTTTTAGCTAAAGGAACCCCGCGTGTATGTATTCCAATTAGGACAACATCGTTTGTACCCTTATTCCGTTCAATAATCTCATGTGCTATCCTAGTCAACGCACGCCTAATACCGTCAGCATCCATAATCTGTGCCTTCTCAAAATACCTCATTTCTACCCCCCTCTCCTTTTAAAGAAGCTTATAAAAATAGCTCCTGCCAGTAGAAGGCAGGAGCATTTAGATCGCGACTAGACATCAAAAACCAAGCTTCCTTACTGGCCTCACTGGACTAGTTTAAAGGGCTAGCTATTTTCTCTAATCAGACTCTATCTTATTGGACAACCAATGTCAAGATGTTTTTCGCATTTGCATCAGAATTTCTCGAAATTCTTCGGGTAATGGAGCAATAAACTCCATCCATCCTTTCTTAGGGTGTTCAAAGGCAATTTTATAGGCATGGAGTAATTGTGAATTTATGTTTTGATCGCTTCGCCGTCCGTAAACTTTATCTCCAACAATTGGATGATTGATCGATGATAAATGAACACGAATCTGGTGTGTTCTGCCCGTTACCAGTTCACACTCCAAGAATGAATGCTTTTGATAACGTTCAATCACTTGAAAATGAGTAATTGCTCTCCGTCCACTTTCAATTACCGTCATTCGTTTTCGGTCGACAGGATGTCTTCCAATTGGGGCATCGATCGTTCCATGATCGTTAATTACCACACCATGAACCAAGGCATTATAGAACCTTCCTATTTTTCTTAGTTTCAATTGAGCGCTTAAGTACTTATGAATTTCATCATTTTTAGCAATCATTAGTAATCCAGTAGTTTCTTTATCCAAACGATGCACAATGCCTGGTCGCTCTTGTCCACCGATCCGAGATAAATTCCCTGGGTAATGAAATAAAAGGGCGTTCACCAAAGTACCTGACAAATTTCCAGCACCAGGATGAACCACAACATCAACGGGTTTATTTACGATCAATAGGTCGTCATCTTCGTATATTACATCTAGCGGTAAATTTTCAGGTAAGGGTTTTTCAGAAACTGGTGTTGGCAAAGAAACAACAACTTCATCACTAAGTTTTAAAGAATGGCCAGCCTTGACAGATTGTCCATTCACTAAGACTTTCCCCTCGCTAATAAGATTCTTGATCTGCGACCGGGAAAATGCTAGTTTTTCTACCAACCATAGATCTAACCTTAGTCCGACTTCATTTTCTGTAATAAGCCAGCGCTCATTTCTTGCTAGTTGTTCCATCTGACAGCACCTCCCAAAACAGAAGCGCAACTCCACATATGATAGCGATATCAGCAAGATTAAAAATGGGCCAGATCCGGATATCGATAAAATCTATTACCGCACCTAGTCTTAAACGGTCAATAAAATTCCCTAATGCACCAGCTAGAGCAAGGGCAACTCCCCATTTAAGCCTATTACTCCGCTTCATCATTTGTTTTCGATAGTACCACACCATTAACAAGGCGAGTACGAATGCTCCTATTAAAAGGACGGTTTGATTTTGAAATAAGCCAAAGGCTGCGCCTTTATTTTTAACAAAAGTTAAATACAGAACTGGTGGAATAAGACTAATGCTTGTACCCTCAACTAAAAAGAAATCAACAAGCAACTTGCTTGTTTGATCTAGAAACACGATGATTAGTCCCGCAATGAAAAATTTCAAACAGTTTCACCACTTTCTACTCAAACCTCTCTTACAAATTCTGGGGTGGAAACCGATTTCCTGCTTGTTCATCCTCTTTTTGGCATTGAATGCAAAGATTGGTAAATGGAATAGCATCTAATCTTTCAAAGCCGATCTCCTGGCCACAATTAGCACAGATCCCGTACTCTCCCGTTTCAATAGCCTCTAATGCTTCATTAATTCTGGCAATTTCTTGTTCAATTCGCTCCAGGAACCCATAATCCTTGGACCGTTCATACATCTCACTACCAGAATCTCCGATGTGTTGATCATATTCGGTTAAGTTACCAGTAGCTTCCTCCATACTATCACGCAGTCCCCATTCTTCTAAATGTTTCTCGGAATCAAGGAAACTTTGCTTTTCAGCCAAAAGCTTTTTCTTGAAATATTGCAACTTTGATTTATCCATCTTTTCATCTCCCTGCAAGTTCATTTTGGACAATTCGTGCAATCTCGGCAATAAACTCACCAACGATCGGCAGATTTAGCGCTGCTATCCGACCAAGAAGATACAAAAAAACGGCGCCAACAGCAGTAAATCCCACTGCTATGCCAAAACCGCGCATTAACCCGAGTAAGAAATTCAAGTACATCATCCGTCGGGGATTTGAATACAACTCCGCTAGTTCTACTAAACTTGCCTTTTCAATTGCGGTTGCTACTCTTTCCAGTTTTTTGATCAATGTAGCGATCAATCCTTCGCTGATACCCTTCATAACATTGTCCCTCCAACCCTTAGAATGTGAAAAAAACCCCTTGGGTATTCCAAGAGGTTTTTTCTATCCTGCAGACTATTACTTTTAGTTACTTAACACGTCAGTACAACGTGGGCAAAGTTGATGGGAGTCTTCGGCCGCAGTTACATCTTCGGAAATTCGCCAGCAGCGTTCGCATTTTTCACCAGATGCAACATCCACTTCTACTTCGATTTCTTTTTCACTGACCACCAAATTGACTTTGGAAACAATAAACAGTATTTCTAACTCGCCAGCGAATGAACTCAGTTGTTCAATCAAATTTTCTTTAGCCTTAATAGTAACCGTCGCCTCATTTGAGCTACCGATTTTCTTTTGATTTCTTGCATCCTCTAATGCCCTTGCAACTGACTTACGAATCTCAAGCAATTGATTCCACTTTGCTTCAAGGCTCACGTTATTGAACTCGGCAGGAAGCGCGTCCCAGGTTGTTAAATGCACGCTTTCCTCCTTATCTTTTAGCGGAATTGCTTGCCATATTTCATCTGCCGTAAAGACCAATACAGGTGCGATCAATTTTACCAACTCATTGAGGATTATAAACATTGCTGTTTGGGCTGATCTTCTTCTAGGCGAATCTTGTTCATCACAATAGAGGCGATCTTTTAAAACATCCAAGTAAAAACCACCTAGATCTACGGCACAGAACTGATGAACGTCATGGTACATCACGTGGAAATCATAGTTTCGATACGCTTCTCTAACTCTTGTGCTAAGTTTTGTTAAACGCAAGAGTGCCCATTTATCCAGTTCAGTTAAATCTTCATATTTTACGCTATGAGTTTCTGGATCAAAATCACTAATATTTCCGAGGATGAATCGAGCGGTATTTCTAATTCTGCGATAACCATCCGAAAGCTGTTTAAGAATCTCATTGGAAACTCTAATGTCGCCTCGATAATCCGCTGAAGCAACCCAAAGCCGGAGAATATCTGCTCCATATTGCTTGGTTACTTGTTCTGGTTCGACAACATTACCGAGTGATTTGGACATTTTTCGTCCTTCGCCATCCACAACAAATCCGTGAGTGAGCACAGCTTTGTATGGTGGTTTGTTGAACGCTGCAATCGAAGTGGCTAGCGATGATTGGAACCACCCTCGATGTTGGTCACTTCCTTCAAGATAAAGATCAGCTGGCCAGCTTAGATTAGTGCGCTGATGTAACACTGCCGAATGTGAAACTCCTGAGTCAAACCATACGTCCATAATATCGTTTTCCTTAGTAAACGTGGTTCCTCCACATTTCGGACAAGTAAAACCATCTGGAAGAAGCTCGCTAGCTTCTCTAGCATACCAGGCATTTGACCCTTCCTTGCGGAAAATATCGGCAACGGACTGAATAGTCTCTTCACTTAAAATTGCTTCTCCACATTCACAGTAGAAAATCGGAATTGGAACTCCCCACACTCTTTGCCGTGAGATACACCAATCACTTCGATCAGCTACCATATTTCGAATTCTTTCGATACCCCATTTTGGAACCCATTGAACTTCTTCAATTGCATCCAACATCGCTTTTCTAAAGCCATCTAAGGATGCAAACCACTGCTCTGTTGCTCTAAAGATAATAGGGTCCTTACAACGCCAACAATGTGGATACGAGTGTTCAATAAAATCAAGTTTTAATAAAGCGCCAACTTCATCTAGGTCCTGAGTTACTAATTTATTCCCTTCAGCAAGCTTTACCCCCGCATACTTGCCAGCTTCTTCAGTGAACCTTCCTTTTGAGTCAACGGGAGAAAATACAGGTAGATTATATTTTAGACCGATAACATAGTCTTCTTGCCCATGTCCTGGTGCGGTATGAACACATCCTGTACCTGCTTCAAGGGTTACGTGATCACCTACAATCACGATGGAGTTTCGATCAAAGAGTGGATGTTGACAGATCATCCCGTCTAGTTTGGCACCAGAAATCTCCGCCTTGATAGTATGAGCTGTTAAACCTACGTCATTTAGGAAACTATCAAGCAAGTCCTTTGCTATAACCAAATCGCCTTTTTCTGTTTCAACTAGCACATAAGTATAATCAGGGTGTACTGAGATAGCTAAGTTGGCTGGAATGGTCCATGGTGTAGTAGTCCAGATCACAAAGAAACTTCCATTAGGAAGGATTCCCAAACCATCTTTAACAGCAAATTTAACATAGATACTAGGTGATCTATGATTGCCATATTCAATTTCGGCTTCCGCTAAAGCTGTTTCGCAATCTGGGCACCAGTAAACAGGCTTTAAATCTTTATATATATAGCCATTTTTTACCATTTGACCGAAGATTTCAATTTGCCTAGCTTCATATTCTGGATGAAGGGTTAGATATGGATTATCCCATTCGCCCCAGATTCCTAATCTCTTAAACTCTTCCTTTTGAATCTCAACGAATTTCTTGGCGTATTCCGCACATTTTTGGCGAAACTCTAAGTTGGACATTTTTTCTCTATTTACGCCCAAATCCTTGATCGCTCGCAATTCGATTGGCAATCCATGGGTATCCCATCCTGGCACATAAGGTGTATGATATCCATCCATACTGCGTGAACGAAGTACAAAGTCTTTTAACACTTTATTTAAAGCTGTGCCGATATGGATATTTCCATTAGCATATGGTGGGCCATCATGAAGAATAAACGTGGGCCGACCTTCAGCAATTTGTTTTTCTTGTAATTTTTGATAGTAGTTTTTCTCTTCCCAATTCTTAAGCATTCCTGGTTCTCTATTTGGCAGATTTGCTCGCATCGGAAAGTCAGTTTTCGGTAATTGTAACGTATCTTGATAATCTGTTTTGGTACTCAACTTATTTCCCTCCTGCCTAAAATTAAAAAATCTCTCCTCCACATAAGGGACGAGAGAAACCCGCGGTACCACCCTAGTAGAAATGATGAACATTTCCACTCTAATGGTTATAACGGAACCACCGACCTGACTTACTTAGCTTCAGCCAGGCAACTCAGGGGTGATCTTCAAAAAGCCATAAGGTTTCGGGCTCGCACCTATCCCCGAATCTCTGAGACCCCGTTACTTTCCTACTCTCCCCATCATAGCTTTTAAATATTAACCAAGATAGTATCAGATTAACACCTAGATGTCAATAGTTCCAATCTAGTATTCATCGGTGTCGAAGTCTTTGAACACCCTGGTTTGCTCGTGGTTTCCAACTTCATTAACATCTGGTTCACCATTGTCTTCTACCATTGCCCAAACGGTTTCTAAAGTACGGCGAATCCTTTCACGCATTTCTTGCTTTTTCAACCGTAATACAGCTATTTCATCTTTAACTTTTTGAACTTCTTCTTCAGCTTCACTAAGCATTCTCTTCGCCGAAAGCCTAGCATTCTCGATTATTTCTGTAGCTTGTTTGTTGGCAATGCTTTTTGTTTCGGTCAAAGTTTCCTTGGTGATTTTAACCAGTTCCTGAATATCTCCTTGCCAGGATTGACTATTAGTCAAACTTTCCTTCAGTTTCTCGTTTTCCTCGCGGAGCATTTGGTTTTCTTTGAACAATTCTTCGTACGCTTTCACAACCTTCTCTAAGAAAGCATCTACTTCCTGTTCATTATAACCTTTGAAAGAACGTTTAAACTCGGCATTATGGATATCGATCGGCCTTAACACTCTAATCCTCTCCTTAGAGTTAGAAATGAACTAAATTAATCTTTTTAATACGATACTGATTCGTCCTTTTCGTGTTTGTCCCTTCACTTCATCTACAATCACTCTGCCACGACCACGGATAGATATTATATCACCTTGATCGATGTTAAAAGCAGGGTTTGGTACTTCTTTCCAATTTACTTTAACCTTTTGGGCTTTAATCTCTCTCACCATTTTGGTTCGAGAAGTACCAAAACCAGAGGCCGCAATTGTATCAAGTCTCATCGCAGGAACTGTAGTCTTGATTTCCTTTACCCTCTCTGGCTCCACTTCGATTTGTTCTGGATCGATCACCTTTACCTTAACTGGGACTTGGTGAACTTTCACTAAATTCGTTAGCAGATATTTTTCTACTTCTGAAGCAATAACCCCCTGACAACCGTTTTCTATCTGTATAATATCCCCGATTTTTTCTCGTTTGATCCCTGTACCCATCATAGCGCCCAAAAAATCCTTATGACTTACTTTTTGAAACTTAAAGTTTCCTTCGACCTGTAGAACAGTGATCGGGGGTTCAATATTATCACTTGCAAAAAACTGTGGTACAATCACTAGTCGTGCTCTTTCGCAACGCCGATGTCCACCGAAAGTAAAATAGGTTATTTCAGGAATTCCTGATAAAACACTGATCGCCACCTTTTGTTGATGTGGATCGTAAAAATCAGTGACCTGGGGTCTATTTGTTTTCCAAGCTAACTCCGCGCCATCTAAAACTTCAATAGCTACCTTGTGCTCGTCTTCACCTCGCAAATGCGAAGTAAGCCGCTCTTTATCCAACAACAAATACGTTCACTCCTATAAAAACAAGCTAATTACTAGTTGCTTCAAAAATTCCAGCACTATTAACGCAATCATCGGCGAAAAATCAAGCATTAAGCCCCTTGGCATTAATCTTCTAAACGGTCTCAAAAAAGGCTCTGTAATTCTATACAAAAGATTCACCACTGGATGAGTGTAATCTATGGTTGGAAGCCATGACAGAACTACTCTAGCAAGGATCAGTAGCTCATAAGCCTCAAAAAGCCGTTGAATAAAAAGAATCACTTGGTAGCGAGCCACTAACCTCTACCTCCTGAATATTCCGATTCCATCTCTTTCGACCGTTCTATCGCTCGATTAACAGCATCCCATAAAACTCCCCGCACGCCAGCTTTCTCTAATATATGTAGGGCCTGGATTGTCACACCGCCAGGTGAAGTGACTTTGTCTTTCAACTGCCCAGGATGCTCTTTTGAATCCTTTACCATCTGAGCAGCCCCGACGAAAGTGGAGGCAACAAATTGGCGTGCGATATCCCTTGTCAAACCCTGAGCACAACCCGCGTCGATTAATGCTTCGATCATTAAGTACACATATGCGGGTCCGCATCCGCTTAGGGCAGTGACAGTGTCAAAGGTAGTTTCAGGTAAAACATATACCTCACCAACCGAACCGAAAACCAATTCTATTGTCTGCCTAATACGGCTAGGAGTATTGTCAGTGTATGCTATGGCACTGATTCCCTTGTTAATTAAACATGGAGTATTAGGAATAATGCGTGCCACAGGTACATTACCCCACTCAGCTAGTATTTTGAGCGGTATTCCAGCAGCTACGGAAGCAAAACACCCTACTTTACCGTTTGGAATGTCCTGAATGACTTGGTGAACATGGTAAGGTTTCACTGCTAATATCGCAATATCACAATCTGTTAGATTATGTACATCATTAGTGATCCTCAACAATTCATGGTCTTTCAGATCAGCTAGTTTACCAGGATTTCTGTCAATAACCTGAATCGGATTCTCGATAGTCAAGTTTTTATTATTCACCAAACCGCGTAAAATCGCTCCCCCCATGACGCCCGCGCCTATTAGAGCGATTTTTTTACTTAATTTCTGTCCGCCACTTTCAGCTATCATAGCGGTTCCCTCATCTCAAAAAAGTCACTGGTACCAATATCTCCTTCAATACTGACAGAATGCGGTGTGAAACAGAAGATCTTACCTCCTATTTTTCTCATATTTCCTTCAAGTGCATGAGTCGCCCCGCTCATAAAATCAATGATCTGGCGAGCGACATCCTTTTCAACTTTTTCCAATCTAATAATTACTGCTCGCCCATGTTTTAAATGGTCTACGAAAAGTCGTACTTCTTCGGCCTTGGTTGGTTCTACAATCACCAGTTTTACTTGAGATTTTAATCCCCCAGCAAGACTAACCAAGTTTGATTTTCTTTCACCAGCCTGCCCTTTTGACCTGTTTGAAAAATAATTTCTCTCTTTTTGCGGCTGTTCGACTTCCTCTTCATATTCAACCTCGGCTAATTCATCCTCGTCCTTAACTCCTAAAAGACCCATCACCTTATCAAAAACAGATGCCATACTACCCCTCCTTAGAGAATAGTGCAGAACCTACTCGAATAATAGTAGCGCCTTCTTCAATAGCAACCTCGAAATCATTACTCATCCCCATTGATAAAACATCGAGCGGGATTGCTAACTCTTTCGCGATCTCATCGCGCAAACACCTTAGTGATTTAAAAATCGGTCGGCTATCCTCAGGTTGTCCATAGGGAGCCATTGTCATTAATCCACACAATTTCAGATTCGGGAATTCTTTCTGAACTTGCCCTGCAAAATCCAGGGCCGCTTCAGGTTCGATACCATGCTTAGTATCTTCTCCCGAAATATTTATTTGCATTAAGACATTAAAAACCTTGTCCCATTTTTGACCTTGCTCGTTTAAGGCTTGCGCCAAACGATAACGATCCAATGAATGAATTAAATTAAACTCTTGGCAATACTTCACTTTATTTGTCTGTAATGACCCAATAAAATGCCATTCTATTTGAGGAAATCTTTCAATCCTAGTACGAGCATCTTGGATCCGATTCTCACCAAAAGTAGTGATTCCTAACTCGAATAATCTATCAATCGCATCATCATTAGCATACTTACTAGCAGCTAGTATCGTTACTTCCTTCGGGCTACGGTTAACTTTTTTACATGTTTCTTCAATTCTTGCCTGGAGTTTGGCCAGGTTAGTTGCAAGATAGTCCATCAAACCATACTCCTTCCTGACAATAGATTTCGTGATTCCGATGAATATTCCTGCTAGATATTGGCAGTGCTAACCCGCTAGAAAGTAAAAATAAAAAATAATTGTTAATCCTACTGCCCACACATAGTAAGAAAAATAAACCAATCGACCTTTTTTTATGATTTGAAGGAGGAATTTAATAGCAACATAACCCGTTATAGCTGCAACAATTGTACCAATTATTAATGTACTAATCGAAGCATTCACTTGGCCACTGATTAAATCACCGATAGCCAGAACGGTTGCGCCCAGAATCGCTGGAATAGATAGCAAGAAAGAAAAGCGAGCAGCCTCCTCCCTCCTCAATCCTCGCCATAGTCCGAAACCAATGGTAGTACCTGAACGACTCAACCCTGGTACGATAGCAAAAGCTTGACCTATACCAATTATCAGTCCATCTAGAATAGAAACAGATTCCTTTAAACTTTTTCCCTTAAGCGCAATGATCTTGCTATAGCGTTCCGTAATAAATAATACCCCTCCTGTAATTAGTAGTACAATTCCTGTCAATCCTGGTGCGGCAAAAAGGCCTTCTATTTGGGATTCTAATAAAAGAGCGACAATCACTGCTGGAATAGTACCAATGCAAAGAGCAACCAACATCCGCACGTCAGCATCTTCATCAATTAAGCGTGGGAAAGCTTTGGGATTTGAAATTATCTTCAACCCAGCTTGGAACAAAGCTACAATATCACGCCAGAAGGCGATGAAAACCGCGATTAAAGTACCGAAATGAAGTAGTACTTCGTATGCGATACTAGGTTGATTAACCCCTAAAATATAGGAAAAAAGCACCAAATGTCCTGATGAACTTACTGGCAAAAACTCTGTTAAACCTTGAACTACAGCTAGAATTACCGCTTCTAATAGACCCATTCCTTCACTCCCAATCTCTATACTAACTAACTCGTTTCATTCGTTCCTTCGGAACTTAAATCCTGCCCACCGAATACATAAGTTCATTAATGGTGCGATAAAGGGCATTACGAAAAGAACTGTAATCACATTGAACAAAGTGTGAGCATTAGCAACCTGGCGTGGCAAATGAGGTGAAGTTAATGACACAAGGAGAATAAAAGGGCCAAAAATCAGACTAATTCCGAGCACCCCAAGCACATTGAAGATAAGGTCTGCTAAAGCTGTTGCGCGTGCTTCTTTCTCTAATCCTATACTAGAGATAATAGTAGTAAAGACCGTTCCGATATTCGCTCCTAATGACAAGGCGATTGCCCCAGAAAGCGAAATTGCGTTTTCTTGTGCTAAAGCAATAACGATGCCTGTGGTAGCAGTACTCGACTGGATCAGAGCTGTGAGAGTAGCCCCTGTAAAGATCCCTTCCAAAAGATTGTTGGAAACTCGTAAGACAAGATCACGAACCGCGGGTAACTCGATGATCGGAGCCAGAGATAATCTTAGATATCGCATGCCAAAAAACAGACTCCCAAAACCGATCATCGCAACCCCGATTATTTTACACTTTCGATTTATTGGAAGCAAAAGCAGACCAAGTAAAATTATCGGGAGGGCAAAAGAACTCAGATCGAAGGAAATAATTTGGGCGGTAAAAGTTGTCCCAATATTTGCCCCGAGAATGATACCAAAAGCTTGGTAAATAGTAATGACTTGTGCGTTTACTAAAGCAACCATAGTAACAGCAATAGTACTGCTGCTTTGCACTAATGCTGTTGCAATTGCACCAAGAACCATTCCCCTAAACGGGGTAGTCGTCAGCTTCCCCAAAATTTGCCCTAGTTTCTGTCCCAGCACCCCATTAAGCCCTTGGCTCATCACCCATAAGCCGATCAAAAATATAGCTAACCCTAAACTTGCCTGAATAAAATATTTAAGTCCCCACATATTTCATGATATGAGGGGACTTTTTAAAAAAGAATCATTTTAACGTTTACTCGAAATCTTCCAACCCAAAAATAGTTCCTGGTTGCCACTGTGGTTCAAGATAGATTTGCGGATCTGAGCTAATTACTCTTTCGACGCGAAATTGGAAATTCCCCAATGCTTCTACTTGCATCATAACTCCTCTGAATTCCAGATTCAAGTACGAGCGGGTATCCGATTCAGCTTCATTCATCACTTCTTCTTCGGGCACGATGGTGTACAACACTATTGTATTCCTCCAGTATGTCCAGGATATCCAGATTGTCTCTGATAATTAGGTTGGTAATAACCTGGAGTTTGATACTTGGAATGATACTGGGGAGCTTTCGGAGCACTGACCACCTGTGTCATCTGATCGAGCTTATTGATCGCTGAATACAAACCACCAATTTCATCGATCAATCCTACGCTGACAGCATCTTCGCCGATTAGAACGGTGCCAACATCGCGCACTAGCTCACCAGTGCGAAACATCATTTCCCGCAATTGTCCTTCTGGCACCCGAGAGTTTCCGACGATAAACCTGATCATCCTATCTTGCATTTTGTCAAGATATTCGTATGTTTGCGGAACTCCAATTACTAACCCCGTTAATCTTATCGGATGGATCGTCATCGTCGCAGTTTCCGAAATAAACGAGTAATCTGCCGATACCGCAATTGGAACCCCGATCGAATGTCCCCCACCTAGCACTAACGATACTGAAGGTTTGGACATACTTTTGACCATCTCCGCAATAGCGAGCCCAGCTTCAATATCTCCTCCAACGGTGTTGAGAACAATTAACAAACCTTTAATCCGAGGGTTTTGTTCAATTGCAACAAGCTGCGGTATGATATGTTCATACTTCGTTGTCTTATTGCGAGGAGGTAATACCATATGCCCTTCGACTTGTCCTACAATAGTGAGACAGTGATAAGGACTCGTATGGTCTGGCACATTCATTTGACCAAGCTGCCTAATACTCTGGATCGCGGCTTTTTGTTCAAGAGCAGACTGTTCGTTCTGGTTTTGGTATTCAAAATCCATATTTCGCATCCATCCTTTCTTTAAGGTCCTTTTTATTATGCGAAATATGGAGCCAAATTAAACCTAAACTTCCATAATGATCGGAAGGATCATTGGTCGACGTTTGGTCTTGCTATAAAGATACTGAGTTAAAACATCCCTAATACAACTCTTAAGTACTCCCCACTCTTTTACGCTATTTCCTTCACAGTTTTCAATGGCGTCCTTAACTTTTTTACGAGCTTCTTCCATCAACTCTTCACTTTCCCGCACGTAAACGAAGCCACGAGAAACAATATCGGGTCCCGCTATAATCTTACCAGTCTTCTTATCTAGGGTAACCACTACGATAAATACCCCATCTGTAGACATTTGTTTGCGATCACGTAATACAATATTACCTACATCTCCAACTCCTAAACCATCGACAAATACTTGACCCGATGGAACTTTTTCCCCTGCCGTAACCCCTTTAGCGGTAAATTCAATCGGCTGTCCGATTTCTGCGATAAAGATATTCTCTTTTGGAACACCAGTAACTTCTGCTAACTCAGCATGTTTAATAAGCATCCTATGTTCGCCATGAATAGGAATAAAGTACGTTGGTTTACAAAGATTCAGCAAAAGTTTTAACTCTTCTTGCTTTGCATGACCAGAAGTATGAATTCCTAGATGCGGTTCATAAATTACATGTGCCCCTTCTTTAAACAACTGATTAATAATATTTCCTACCGAGCGCTCATTACCTGGAATCGGTGTGGCGGAAATAATCACGGTGTCGCCTGGACAAATTTCAAGCTTTTTATGTTCTGCCATCGCAATCCGTGTGAGAGCAGACATCGGCTCACCTTGACTACCCGTTGTAATTATTACTACTTGCTCAGCTGACAAACTGTCAATTTTGGCTAAATCAACGAGTATACCTTCTGGAATGCTCAAATATCCTAGTTCCACTGCTATTTCCACAACGTTTACCATACTCCGTCCAGTGACACATACTTTGCGACCATGTTTCTGAGCAGCATCGAAGATTTGTTGGAGACGATGAATATTAGATGCAAATGTGGCAACTAATACTCGTCCTTCTGCTTTAGAAAAGATCTGCATTAAAGTTTCCCCAACTACTCTTTCTGACTCTGTATAACCTGGTCGTTCAGCGTTAGTTGAGTCTGAGAGCAAACAGAGAACTCCTTTGCGTCCCATTTCAGCAAATTTGTAAAAATCTGCAACTTTTCCATCTATTGGAGTTTGATCAAACTTGAAATCGCTACAATATACGATCGTCCCTAATGGGGTATGCAAAGCTAAGGCTACCACGTCCGCAATACTATGGTTAACGTGGATAAATTCTATTTCAAAGTTACCGAGCTTAACTTGATCGCCTGCTTTAACTTCCCTTAGCTGCGTGGTTCTTTCCAAACCAAATTCTGCTAGTTTAACCCTTAATAACGCCAAAGTTAATTTTGTTCCATACACTGGCACATTTAATTGTCTTAAAAGATAGGGTACAGCCCCTATGTGATCTTCATGACCGTGAGTGAGGAATACTCCTTTAACCCGATGAGCATTCTCCACCAAGTATGATGTGTCAGGAATAACCAAATCAACTCCTAACATATCATCTTCGGGAAACATTACTCCTGCATCGATAACTATGATTTCGTTGTTTAACTCGACTACCATCATATTTTTCCCGATCTCACCTATTCCACCAAGCGGAATAAGTCTTACTTTTCCATTTTTTGTCATTAAATTGACGCACCTCCATAAACTTCGCCAAAAATTGAAACAACTAACTAAACCTAAAACACCTGCCATTATTTTCAGGTGGATTAGGCCACGTCCGTATGAAACTCCACATTCCTATTCTGCCCCCGCACAAAAAATCTAGCAGAATGAAATGAGTTAATTCCCGAACAGACATAATTATTCTTATTATATCTTTAATGGAAAAGAAAAGCAATAGAAAAGCACAATCTCATTGGAGATCGTGCTTTCGGTTACAATGACCTTCTATTCTAACAAACCATATCTACTCAATACATTTCGTAGCGTTTGTTTTTCTTCCTCGCTCATTTCTACCAACGGTTGTCTAACTGGTCCAGTCTCGAACCCTAAGATTTCCAAAGCTTGTTTTACAGGGACTGGATTGGTAGTAATGAATAAGGCTCTGACGAGCGGTAATAATTCAAGGTGGGTGTTGATCGCTTCCTTTACCTCGCCTTGCATGAAATTATCGATCATTGCTTTTATTTGTTTTCCAACCAAGTGAGAAGCTACACTAACTACACCACATCCACCTACTGCTAAAATTGGCAAGGTTAACACATCATCTCCTGAATAGATTAGAAAACCATCTGGAGTAAGTGAGCGTACCAAACTAACCTGCTCTAAGTTTCCGCTTGCTTCTTTAATAGCTACAATGTTATCTATCTCAGCTAGTCTCGCAACTGTCTCAGGAAGTAGATTTACGCTAGTTCTTCCTGGAACATTGTATAACATTATTGGCAATGAAGCTTTCTCTGCAACCGTTTTAAAATGTTGGTAAAGTCCCTCTTGAGAAGGTTTGTTATAGTAAGGAGTGACCAACATTATACCGTCTACACCCGCTCTTTCTGCTGCGGCAGTTAGTCGCAATGTTTCTTCGGTATTATAAGAACCTGTACCAGCAATTACTTCAATTCGGCCCCCGACCGCGTTAGTTATTTCCGAAAACAATCTTACCTTTTCGTCAAAGGTCAATGTTGGTGATTCTCCAGTTGTTCCACTGATTACAACTGCGTCAGAACCGTTTTCGGCAAGCCGTTCAGCAAGTCTTACTGCTTGTTCATAATCAACACTTCTGTCTTTCTTCATCGGTGTTACCATAGCTGTCATAACTTGACCCGCCTGCATAACCCGAAACCCCCTTTTTACTCAATGAAAACTCTTCGTGAAGAATGTGGACTGTGCGAGGCAATTCTTCTTCTTGGATTAGGCAAGAGATGTTAGCATGAGAATCGGTAGTCTGGAAGACTGAAATTTTTTCTTTCCCCAAACAACGTACAATTCTGGCCATCACCCCTGGCACTCCATGCATCCCAGCACCAACAATTGAAACCTTTGCGAATCCACTCTTTATTTCAATATTCAACTCATAAGGAGCAAGAACCTTTTTCACTAGATCGGCTTTTTCACTTTCCACAGTAAAAGCGATCAGATCTTGAGAGAGATGTATTAGATCAAGGCTTACCTCATATTGAGCTAATACATCGAAAATCTTTATCGCCAAGTCTGTTTTGGCAAAATCAAATGATCCATAAATCCTAACTTGGGTACGCCGCGACATATGGGCAATTCCTGTTGCTACTCGGTCTTGGATATCGGATTGATCACATTTCTCTTGTTGACCTATTACCAAAGTACCTTTACCAGTTTCGGTTGAAAGAATTCTGAGCGGAATTCCCTTTTCCATCGCAATTTCTACTGCTCGAGGATGGATCACCTTCGCTCCCAAATGAGCTAGTTCTACTACCTCCTGATAGGTCAAACACTTCAGAGTTTGCGCATCTGGAACCAATCTTGGATCCGCTGTTTTCACTCCATCGACATCCGTAAATATCTCGATACAATCTGCATCCAAAGCATATGCGAGTACCGAGGCAGTGGTATCGCTACCACCTCTACCGAGAGTAGTCACTTCATTATTTTCAGTTACACCTTGAAAACCAGCTACCACTGGAACTATCCTTAAGTCAATCGATTGTTTTATCCTGGTGTGATCAACACTTACAATCCTAGCATTTCCATAACGATCATCTGTTACGATTCCGCTTTGCCATCCAGTTAAAGCTTCCGCTTTAAGCCCTATCGAATTCAGGGTTTCAGCCATAATTACGGCAGAAATAATCTCGCCGCAACTCATCATCATATCCATGTTTCGTAATGAATATTGATTGCTTACCTCTTCTACCTGTTTGATTAAAGTATCGGTAGAATAGGGGTTACCCATTCTACCAATAGCCGAGACTACAACCACAGGAAAAAGCCCGTTATCCCAAGCCTTCTTTACATGAGAGGCTGCTTTTTGTCGCATTTCCGCTGTTGTCAGCGAACTGCCCCCGAATTTTTGAACTACTATTTTCATTAACTCACCCCAAGTTTTGGGTTAGGAATTCAGCTATTTGAATGGCATTAAGTGCCGCTCCTTTTCTAATCTGATCTCCCACGACCCAAAGGTTTATTCCGTTTTTCACCGAGAAATCTTTTCGAATTCTACCGACGTAAACAGGATCCTTTCCAGAGGTGAAAATTGGCATGGGATATTGTTGTTCCGCCACTTCATCCAAAACTTCAATACCTGGTGCTTGTCGCAATAGCTCTTTACATTCTTCGGGACTTAAAGGTAGTTCGGTTTCAACGTTAATAGATTCACAATGCGACCGCATTATCGGAAGTCTGACAGTGGTTGCTGTAATTCGCAAGGGTTCGTTAAAGATTTTTTGGGTTTCCTTAATCATCTTCCATTCTTCCTTAGTATAATCCCCTTCTTCAAAAACATCAATCTGTGGGATAGCATTAAAGGCGATAGGATAGTGCTTCTCTCCGCTAGCAACAGGAAGAACGTTTGCTTCCATAGGTTTATCAGCTACATAATCCCTTACCTGCTGTTCTAATTCCTGCATTCCAGCAAATCCCGCACCCGAAACCGCTTGGTAAGTGGACACAACCACTCTTTTAATCTGCGCCTTCTTATGAATTGGAGCTAAAGCGACCGCCATAATAGTGGTTGAACAATTTGGATTGGCAATTATTCCTTGATGCTTTAGGATATCCTCCCCATTAACCTCTGGAACAACAAGAGGAATATCAGGTTTCAAACGAAAAGCACTAGTGTTGTCAATTACAACCGCACCAGCCTTGACAGCATGTTTGGCGTACTTTTCACTCACTGATCCTCCTGCACAAAAGAAAGCGATATCAATGTTTTCAAAACTGTCCTCAGAAACAGCTTCAATAACGTATTCCTTACCATCTACTACTTTCTTTTGCCCAGCGGACCGGGGTGATGCTAATAAACGTAACTCTCCTAGTGGAAAAGCACGCTCAACAAGCATATTTAAAATTTCTTCCCCAACAGCACCTGTTGCACCTAAAACAGCTACATTTTGCTTTTTCAATTTGAACCTCTCCTCTTTTCTTCAATTACCTTATTTCTCTTCTCCCGCGTTCAATTAAAACGGGTTGTATTTGTTGATATTCCAGCGCTTTTTCTAAAGCTGGAATAATCATTTCCATGTCAGCAACTAATGAATTCGCTTTCATCTCAGGATTATCCTGACCGAAAGGTACGAAAAAAACGTTTTTTGCATTCAGCAAAATTCCTAGATTTCTAGCATTCATGCTTAATCCGTCGTTGGTTGATATTGCGATTAGGACTGGCTTTTTATTCCGTAAATGAGCCTTGGTAGCCATTAACACTGGAGTATCAGTAATTGACGACGCAAGTTTAGCTAATGTATTACCAGTGCAAGGAGCGATTACGATACAATCGAGATCGTTTCGTGGGCCCAAGGGTTCTGCATCGACAATTGTTTTAATCGGTTCTTCACCAGTCAGTTTTCTTAGTCTATCGACAATATCTTGCCCTCGCCCAAATCTTGTATCTGTCTCAGCAACAGAATAGGACACGATCGGACAAACACTTGCGCCTAGCGACAAGATTTTTTCAATTTGCGGAAAAATCTCTTCATAAGTGCAATGACTTCCTGTTAAGGCAAATCCAATTCGCTTCCCCTTTAGTGTCATTTAGCATCATTCCTCTCTAATAATCGGTTAATTAGTCGAGGAATACACCTAATTAGGATTTGTCCGGAAGTGATTGGCGCAACCTTTCCAGGTAATGACAATGCTAGAATAGCCAGTATCCCAAATTCTTTTGCAGCATGAAAATCGGTGCCTCCTGGTTCGGCTGCTAAATCGATTATTAGAGCATCCTTGTTTATCAACTCAAGATAAGAAGCTGTTAGAACTAGCGCAGGAATAGTGTTGAAAACGAAGTCAAAATTCGTTTCGGTGTCCAGATCACTTAACAATAGAGGTTTTAAGCCCATCTCAACAATCCTTGCTAAATCAGCCACATTGCGGGATGCTACCGTTACATTTGCTCCTAGAGCATCGAGTTTTCTCGCTAAGGTCATTCCACATCTACCGAAACCGAGAACCAAGCATTTTGAGCCATGGATCGTAATCGGTTTTTGTTCCATCGCTAGCTGAATAGCACCTTCGGCAGTCGGAATAGAATTGAGGATCGCTATCTCATCGACTTCAGCGGTTTCCACTAAGAGTAATTTTTTCTTATAAACGGCCTGTTGAATTACTGGCTTAGCAACTCCGACAAAGAGTATGGTTCTTTCTGGTAGCACTCCAATGATCTGCAACAAATCGATGGGTTCTTTTTTATCTAGTCGGGTTTTTATTTTACCCGTTAGATCAGTGTTACTCATCGGGGCAATAACAACTTGAACATCTTTTACGGCTACAACTGGGTCCGAAACAAACTCAGCTTCTTCTAAACCCGGCTCAAACTCAAAGCCTACCAAGCGTAAGTTAACTAGTTGCTCCAGCAAAGCTTTTGCTAGCTCGAGTTCGCGCCGATCCCCTCCTAGCATACAAATTGAGACACCTTTTAACATACCATCCATTCCAAGACCTCCTCTAGGGTGTACTCCTTAGTACTATATGAGAAGGAATTGGAACAGGTGCATATCTAAAATAACATTAATCCTGGAAAAGAATATGTTCTAATCCATAGATCACACCTTTTAACTCGTGTATTTTACGAATCGCTAAAATAACACCAGGCATGAAACTCTCTCTATTGGTAGAGTCATGACGAATAATTAAACTTTGCCCTGGTAATCCAAAAATCACTTCTTGATGAGCAACATAACCAGGCAATCTAATACTATGAATATTTATATCTTCAAGCTTGCCCCCCCTGGCCCCAGGGATCTTTTCCCATTCCTCATGCTTCGGAAGCTCACTTTCTTCTCTTCGAGCTTCCAATATCATCTCCGCAGTCTTGATAGCGGTACCAGAAGGAGCGTCTTTCTTTTGGTCATGGTGATATTCAATTATTTCCACTTTAGGAAAAAACCTAGCTGCTTTGGAAGCGAACTTCATCATAAGTACAGCACCAATAGCAAAATTTGGTGCAATTAATGCAGCCCAATCATCCTTTTTCGCTTCTTCCTTGAGTTTTTGAATTTCCACTTCGCTTAAACCTGTAGTACCTACTACTACCCTAACGTTAAAATCATAACATATTTTGATATGTTTTAGTACAACATCAGGTCGAGTAAAATCGACTACTACATCGGGTTTGGTCTGGCGGATAGCTTCGGCTAGATCATCATATAGTTCGATCCCGTCAACCTGCCCTTTGGCGGTATCGACTCCGCCTACTAGTTCCATTTCTTCGGTAGCTCTTACTGCATTAACTACTTCTTTACCCATTTTGCCTCGCGCACCGCAAACGAGCACTCGCATGTGTAGACCTCCTAAAGAATTAGCAATATTAATCTAGGAATGATTCTAGTCACAACCAAAAGATTCCTGCATACTCAAGAACATTACAATAAAGGGCCGCTTTTCGCGGCCCTTTATTGTAATGTTCTTGAGTCTTTTATTCTCCTCCGTGAGACTCTACATCTTTTGCTCCGTTGCGTCTGAGAATTTCACTAGCCTCCTCAGTTTTTTCGTCACTAGTTTCGACAACAGCGAGGATTCCTCCGCTCTTAAGTTCTTCTTCGTATTGGCGTCCTCGCTCTTCAGGTATTCCTAAATCAATAAGACCTCCTGCTACTCCGCCAGTGACTGCTCCAGATAAAGCTCCTGCCAATGGACCTGCAGCTACGATTGGACCGATGCCTGGAATCGCTAGAGCTCCAACTCCTGCGAGTAGTCCAGCTACGCCACCGAGCGCTCCGCCCCAAGCTGTTCCATCCGCAATATTCTCAGTACCACCAAAATCTCCGCCAACTTCCATGTCGCGTTTAACAGTTTTTCCGTCATCACGAGCGATAATGGATATTTCATTATCTTTGAAACCTTTGTTTCTTAGTGTTTTCACTGCCTTTTCGGCTGCTTCCATTTGGTTAAAAACACCTATTACGGTTGACAATTTTCAATCCCCCTTTTTGGTATTCACGAGTATTGTTCCCACAAAAGGGCGATTATTATGCGAAAAAACTGTCAATAATTAAGGTCCAAGCGACGGATAATATCAGAATAATGTTCTGCTTCATTTAGATCAACAATCACAAGGTCTCTACCGATTTTCTTGATGCCGCGCCACGGTATTACAATTACCTTTGATTTAAAAAAACCTTTCCCATACGGGATAATAATTGAATCGACTTTACCTGTCTCAGTGTTTATAATCAGATCAGTTTCGTTGATTACCCCAAGCTTAATCCCTTCATCAAAACTCACTATTTCCTTGCCTGCTAAATCCGAATAACGCAATAAACTTCCCCCTTAGAAGCAAAACCCTACGAAAACACGCCAATTGGTTTTGTCATCAAACCTCGCTAGCAGATTGCCGTTATCAGATTCACCATACCTTAACTCCCAAAACCGTGCCGCAAATCGGCGCTTTAAACTAAAATATTGATGTTTTCGACTCGTCTGCGGTTCAAATTTGTACACATACGAAAGATCATAAACGCTATTAATACCGAGTTCAAAACGATACCGATGCAAGAAATGATAATCAAAGCGTAATGAGACATTCGGATTTGGTTTCCAAACCAAGCGGCCGATGGGGTAGGATTCTGTAAATTGAAGACTAAGATGAGTTCTATCACCATTCGCACTTAATGAAAGACGAGGCTTCGGCAACCATTCAATGATTGCCGAGAAACGCACTGGCTCCTCTTGATATTCTATGCGCTGATTAAACGAAGGATAACTGGTCGTTCCATCGATATTTACCACATGTTCATGGGAATAGGTAAGAATAAAAGGCTCGGAAATGAAACGTATGTTGAACTTAACTCCCTGACGATTAGGAGTATACAAGTTGAGATGCGTTAATGGCGAACTAAAATTCTTGCCGATATGATATCCTTCAAAATTAAGATTGAAATTAGGAGAAATTTTTTGGGAGAGTTTAATGATACCAGCTAGATCGAACTGTTTTTCGATACTGCCTCGTGATAAATCATTTCTATCGATCAATCCGACAGACCAATCGACTTGGATTTTCTCTTTGATTTTTCCGTCAAGAACAAAAACGGTACCGTAGTTTCTGCGAAAGTCCCAATTTTCCCGTTCATTAATTTGGACCCACTGTAAAAAAGATTCAAAAAACGCTAAGGTGGTTTTAATATCATAGAAACTACCTTGAAAAAACAGTAATTTACTTGGGATCCCGTTTTTGACGGGAGTATTTTCACTGATAAGCAAGGTCCAATCATTATTGCTCTTAAAAAGTAACTGTAATGCATTAGGATAAAAGTTGCTTTGCCTTAAAACTCGAAACGAATCCTTAGAAGTTAAATGAGGGGCATTGTAGAGTAATTGCAAGACACCATGCCGATTATTCCACTCCCATCGCCACTTAGTCCATGCTAACGTATTGTTTGAATAACTAACCTTGCCAGAAACAATTTGATGTGAGTTAAGTTGATGATTTAAAGCTAATTGAATCGAGCTATCCAATCTAAAAGTATCAAGCTCAAGCATCGCTTCGTAATCTAATCCGATATCAGTCTGAGCTAAAGCTTCTAATGGAAGAATTAAAAGAAGGATTAGGAAAACAAAAAAGACTCCACGGATAGACAAAGAATTCTCTCCTTTGGCCATCTCCCTTGGACGTGGAGTCAGTTTTAATATACCATATAATCTAATTATTTCCAATAATTTGTTTAAATTTTACATCCCCTGGAACTGGGCCGACAAGGGCACCACACCAATTCCCCAGATCAAGGAGTCGCTTGGCTAGGGAAAAGACTTCCTCTGAAGTCACTAGCGAAATCGCATCGATTGTTTCATCAACTTCCACCAATCGCCGCTCCGATATTTCAGCTTTCGCGACCCTCATCATTCTATTAACTGTACTTTCTAGTGAGAGTAAAAAGCCACCCCGAAGAAGACTTTTTGCTCTCTCGATTTCCGCTTCATCCAATTCTAGGGTTGCCAATTTCCTTATTTCACTCACTAAGATATCTAGTACATACTCATGATCGTCGATTCCATATCCCGCATACACTCCGAAAGTTCCTGTTTCTCGATAAGCAGAATGATAAGAATACGTTGAATACACTAAACCTCTTTCCTCTCTCAGTTCTTGAAAAAGGCGTGAACTTGCTCCGCCCCCTAAAATGGTATCGAGTAAGAATAGAGCGTACTTTTCATGATCATCTCGCGCTAACCCCTGCCCACCTAAACAAAGGTGGACTTGCTCAATGTCTTTTTCCTTGGTTTGAAAAACACCTGTCGCTGTTGTAATCGAAGTTCTTCGTTTAGCTAAATAATTTGACGGTAATTTGGAAAATGCATCGGCGAAAAGATCGATAATTTGCTGATGATTCACATTACCTGCTGCAGCAATAATTAAGTTATTTGTGGTATAATGCTTTTGATAATAATCGAGTAGGTTTTGCCGCTTAGTCTCCAAAATGTTTTCTTTTGGCCCTAAAATATCCTTACCTAACGGATGATTGGGAAACAATAACTGATATAAAAGATCATGAACGAGATCGTCAGGACTATCATCATACATGTTTATTTCCTGAACGATCACACTACGTTCTTTTTCAAGCTCTTTATCTAAAAATAATGATTCCAAAATCATTTCTTTTAAAATGTCGGCCGCTACTTCTAGGTATTCATCTAACACACGCACATAGTAACAAGTATGCTCTTTCGCGGTAAATGCGTTTAGTTGACCTCCCGACATATCAATAATCTCTGAGATTTCTTTGGCTGAATACTTCTTGGTTCCTTTAAATAACATATGCTCGATAAAATGAGAATAACCTCGCTCATGGTCTTCCTCATCTCTACTTCCAACCTCAAACCAAATCCCCAGCGAAATAGAGCGAACATAAGGAATATACTCAGTAACTATCCGTAATCCATTTGGTAGTTCAGTTCGTTGATACATAGATACCTCCACTAGACATCAGAACTCGTCTTTTCATCTCCAGGTAATTCAATTTAACTTGGCAAAATCCTCTATCCTTGATTTTCTAATATTGATGATTATTGCTAGAAAAGGGGTTCTTTAACTTTAGATTTTTTACTTAGTCTATGATACCATATTAGATGTTACTGGCAATATATATGAAGGGGGGAATTTGGTTGGCACAAAATATTCTTGTGACGGTATTAACCGTTCTTTTTTATCTATCTAGCCTATTGGGCGGAAACTCCGATCCGAAGACAACCCCATTGTTTGGGAACCAAAATCCAACAATAGTGAATCCACCAGCGATTTCTCGGCAAAACGACAAGATAGTAATGGGCTATATGTTCGGCAATCAATCGCTAACGAGTATAGATAAGAATTCACAATTATTAACTAGCATTTCTCCTTGGAGCTGGTCAGTTGATAGCTATGGGGGTTTGAGTGCTAATTTTAATATGAACCAATTTGCTGAACTACTTCAAACTGCTGGTAGTCAAGAAATAGAAACCTATGCCCTTATCCACAATTATTTTAATAATTCCTTTGACAGCAGAGTAATTAGCTCGTTACTCAATAATCCAGTTGCACGCAAAAACGCAATTGACCAGATTCATTCAACCCTGACTGCGTGGGGCATGACTGGTATCAATCTCGATTTCGAGAATGTTCCACCAAGTGACCGTGAATTATTGACAAGCTTTGTTGCTGAATTAGCAGAAAAATTACGAGCTGATGGTTTGAAAATCACCATGGCGGTCCCAGCAAAAAATACAGATAACTGGGAAAGCAATCATTCTGGTGCATATGATTATGAAGCTTTAGCTAAACATGTTGATCAACTCGTTATTATGGCGTACGATGAACATTATCGTGGCGGAGAAGCTGGACCAGTAGCTTCGATAACGTGGGTTGAATCAGTGATTGAATACGCTCTTTCTAAAGCGCCAAAACAAAAAATCGTTTTAGGTATACCAGCTTACGGATATGATTGGCCTCAAGCTGGAGTCGCTACAGGTTTAACGTATCAACAAGCGATGGAAAAAGCAGCTGCCGAAGATGTTACAATCAGATGGCACGGCACTTACCGAGTACCATTCTATGAATATGGTTTAGGGAATCAAGTCTGGTTTGAAAACCGCTATAGCTTCCGTTATAAAGTTGATCTAGTTAATCAATACGATTTAGCTGGTATTGCAATCTGGCGTTTGGGTCAAGAAGACCCTGGAATCTGGGAAATAATCGAAAAGAATCTTTCCTAGAATACGCTGACCTACTACGAAAATATCTTTGAAGCAAGAATGAGACCTGGGTGCCTAGGTCTCATTTATTTTTTTAATCTTATTTCCTTTATCTGATAGCTTTTCGGACACCGTCACTAGTTGGTATCCTTTATTCAATAATTGTTCAATGATGATCGGTAGTGCTTCCGCGGTTGGTTGAGTTGGATGCATTAGGATTAGGGCACCATTACTTACTTTACCGATAACTCGATCAATAATAACGGTCGGGGCTGGTCTTTGCCAATCGATGGTATCTACCGTCCATAAAACCGTTTTATAACCTAATTCAGCTGCTACCGCAACAGTCTGGGAATTGAAATCTCCAGCTGGCGGAGCAAAAATATTAGGTTTCTGTCCCGTTGCATTCATTATGGCTTCTTCTCCTTCGAGAATAAGCCTA
Organism: Bacillota bacterium; assembly: GCA_012728115.1. Classification (GTDB taxonomy): domain Bacteria; phylum Bacillota; class Limnochordia; order Darwinibacteriales; family JAAYFS01; genus JAAYFS01. Next base: position 40,099 of record JAAYFS010000012.1, read on the forward strand.
CGCACCTCATCCGCACTCATTTGACTAGGCATACCATGCCAGCCACCATGGTTTCCAATTTCATGACCATGATCTGCAATCATTCTCGCCAAGGCAGGCGATTCCTTAGCCCATCTGCCAGTCGGAAACCATGTTGCCACCACATCATATTGTTCGAGGGTTTCCAACATCGATGGAATAAACTCATTTCCCCAATCCACATTGATCATTATACATACCTTCGGCTCAATAGTAGGACCGTTGTAATAGGGTTTGAAATGTTCCTTGGTAATCGATGGCAAGACTGGAACAGTGACAAATTTATGATCTGTATTTGGCCCCGCTTGGAGAATTCTTTTGATAGTTGCGTCGATATCCACTACCATTCCAACTTGTTCAACTTCAACGGTACCATTATCCCAATTCCATTTGGCATTACGAGCTTCCACTATTCTTTGCTCCGCCAACTCCGATATCGCATCATAAAGCTCACGTTCTAGCAGACCCGCTAATAAATATCCTTCAAGCGTTACTCCCTGCTTGACACCATATATCTGGCGTTGAAAGAATTCTACCACTTTTGGACCTGCTAATAAGGAGAAAATTATTGCTACGATTATCCCAGCAAGTTTAAGTTTTGTTTTGGTAATAACGAGAGAGAACCAAAATCTTTGTTTCATCGTTAGTTCTCCCCCCTATTCTTTTGTGTACCATCATGAGCTATATAGTAATTCTCTTTATAGATAAGTTCCGATACTGGAACGATGTTATACCCTTGCGCCTTTAATTCGGGGATGATTCGACGGATCGCATCGGGAGTTGCTTTGGCCGCGTTATGAAATAAAACAATTTCACCTGGCCCGATCTTACTCATAACTCTGGAATATACTTCATTGGACGTGGTGTTTTGCCAGTCAAGCGAATCAATCGACCATTGGATTGTATAATATCCGATCGATTCAGCAGCTTTAATAACAGTGTTGTTGTACTCACCAAAAGGCGGACGAAATACTATCGAATCCTGCCCCGAAAGGTCCTTGATCATTGCATGGTTCTTTTGCAATTCCTTAACCACGCCTTCGAAGGTAAGCGAATTCATATGTGGATGTGAGTAACTATGATTCCCTATTTCATGACCCTCTTCGGCGATCTTAACCACGTACTCGGGGTACTTATCAACCCAGTAACCTGCAAGAAAAAAAGTAGTTTTGATATCATGTTCACGTAAAATCGATAAGATCTCATCCGTTAGATCTGTTCCCCAAGTGGCATCGAAAGAAATCGCTACCTTTTTTTCTTTTGTGTCCACTCGGTAAATTGGTACCAACCTATTTTGATTGGTGACTGTCATAACCGCTGTTGCTAAAGGCTGATAAAGCCACGGTAAAAATAGTGCAACGAAAAGAGTAAAAACAATTAGAAATAGATACGGCGCTTTTATTCTGAATACAAATACACGCATACGATTACCCCCTCGTGTATTCATATTCAGTTAGATAGCGAAGTTATGATTCCCGATAACCTTTATTACTGTCCGAGTTTCCCAAAAATCACGGTATCTAGTGATCCGTGGGTTATAAAAAAATAATGCCCCTCCCGATGGGTCCTCTCCTGCCAGCGCCCGTAAAGCAGCATCCCAGCTGGAATAATCAGGGAATTCTGGCAGAATATCGTTTTCTACAGGAGTGAACTGACCTGGTTGATAAACTACTTCACGAATGGTCGAAGGAAATGACGAACTCTTGACGCGATTGACGATCACCGCACCGACTGCGACTTTCCCTTCGAAACTTTCGCCCCTTGCTTCAGCATAAATTACTCTAGCCAGCAAAAGACGTTCTCCTGGGGTAACTCCTTCGATTATTTCGCTTCCGATATATCCTTTTGGTGGAATTAGAATTACATCACCCACCCAGATTTTATTCGGCTCGTCGATTTCATTAAAAACAACTAATTCGCCAACTGTCACCCCATGCTTGCTAGCAACGTGGGTTAAAGTATCACCTGGTTGAACTACGTGAAAGAATGTTGGCTGTGCATAAACGGATGTTCCGAATAAGAATAATAATATTGTTAAGGTAAAAACCATTTTTCTACCTCCGATAATATTCTTTCGCTAGACCCTTGATGAACTTGACAGTTAGCGGGTAAAGCTTTAATAAAAAACTGACCATAATTCTTGGTTGCGATTCGCTGATCGCAAACTAGGATGATCCCGCGATCGTTTTTGGTCCTTAATAACCTTCCAAATCCTTGCTTGAATTTGATAATCGCTTGTGGCAAGAAGTATTCTCTAAAAGGATTCTTTCCGTCATGGACCATCTTTTCACTTCTGGCTGCAACGATCGGCGAAGTCGGCACCCTAAACGGTAGTCTCGTAATCACGACACAGGATAATGCCTCACCAGGTACATCAACGCCTTCCCAAAAACTATCCGTACCAAAGAGAATCGTATTCTCACTCTTTCGGAAATCCTGTAACAAATGATGACGGGGTTTATCCCCTTGCACAAGATACAAAAACTCTGGAAATTTTTCCTTGGCGATGTCGACAGTTTGATTCATCAGTTTATAGGACGTAAAAAGAATAAATGCTCTTCCCTTAGTTAGGGTCAAGAATGGAGCGAGTTTATTGACCATGTTTTCTGCAAAGCTATTTTCTTCTGGTTCGGGTAAGTCTTTTAAAACCGCAAAATAGACTTGCTTATTATAATTAAATGGTGATTCTAGTTGTAGAGTTCGCAGATCCCAATTTTCAGCTTCATTTACTCCAATACTCTCTCTAAAATACTTAAAACCGTTATGAACCGCCAAAGTAGCACTTACAAAAATCGCAGTTTCTAACTCAAATAAGAGTTTTTCACGAAGTAAGGGTCCAGGATCGATTGGTGAAGCGACCAAGGCACAGCTTTTATTACTTCTGCTTAAATAATAAACATAGCTGATATCATCAGTTTTCATTATAAAATCTAACTCTTCTCTAAAGACTTCCATCCGACTCAAATAAGCCCTACACTCTAGAACTTTTAGGTTCAAAGACTCTTTTTGGTTTAAGTGTTCAAGTAATTTTATCAATTGGCGGGTGTTTCCTTCAAACTCGGATAATTGCCCAATAAACTCATCGTAAATCGTAAGAACTTGTTGATCAGATATCCCTGTCCGATACAGTAAACGAAGATGCTCTTCATCTTCACAATTCTCACTCATAAAGGTGAGAATCGCATGAAAAAATCGTGTTCCTAAATCAGAAAAATGATTAACCTTGGCGAGCAATTGCCAGTCAATTAATTCAAGAACCTGCTTTTTTAGCTCATCGTTGGCTTTTACTTTCTCAACTATTGCTCTTAACTGAGGCAACAAACCACGACTTGCTCTAGCACGAGGACGAAAAAACGAGTTTAGTAAACGACGAAGTCGAAGTTCAGAGATTCGAAAGCCAAAAAACTCTGTAGCTATATCTTCCAAATTATGAGCCTCGTCAAAAATAACATGGCGAAAGGCGGGCAACACAAAAGTCTCATCCCATCCAGTAAATTGGCGGATTTGAACATCTGCAAGTAACAGATGATGATTTACGATAATTAAATCTGCCTTTTCGGCAGCTTGTTTTGCCTTCATTACTGGACATTGTTCAAAAAAGGAACAATCTTGTCTGATGCACAAATCCGATTCAGCACATATATCATCGATTAACTCTTCATCAGTAATCATCAAATCAGTAAGACTATGCGCTTCACCTCTGATTACTTCATCGCTAAAGGTGTGCAAAAGCTGCTGAACATCCCCATCTAATTGATACACGATCTCTTGGATCCGTAGTAAGCAAGGGTAGTTACTCCATCCTTTTACCACGGTTGCCTGAAAATCGGCTCCCAGAATTTTTCGTAAAAACGGAATATCTTTATGTATCAACTGTTCCTGAAGATTGATTGTATTAGTTGAGATTATTATCCGCTTTTTCTTCGCCAAGGCATGACAAATCGCTGGATACAAGTATGCCAACGATTTCCCTGTACCTGTTCCAGCTTCTACCATCCCTATATGCCCACTGGTGAAGACATCATTGATAAACTCAGCCATCCTTACTTGTTCTTCTCTATATTCATAGCCAGCCAAGGAGCTTAAAGGTCCACCTAAACCTAGGAAATCTCGTGAAAACTGCAATTCTGTCACCTCTAGAATCACAGATTCAACATTCCCAACACTAACCCCTTCCTAATCGATCAAGAAAGTCCAACACTCGGTTAGACTCAATTAATTTGGTTAAGGAGAGTCTCTCACAGAGAACCTGCAAGCAAATAAGCAAGAAAACGATACCTAGCCGAAATAGAAGTGATGACCGTACCAAGTAAAGACCCAAAAATGCTCCTAGACAATTTGAACCGGTATCCCCCATCATCACCTGTTGGCGCAGATCCCAAGCCAAATATCCGAGGACTGAGGCGAAAACAATTAAGAAATCTACCGAAAAACCTGAGGTGATAAGTATCACCATACTGAAAATAAGAAATACTTTTCCTGCTCTTCCTGGTCGTAAATCAAATAAGTTTAAAGTATTTGCTCCCAAAGCGATTAATAAGCCATTAAGCATTACCTCAACAAGGTTTTTTGCGAGAAATGAACCGATCAAGAATGCTCCCAAGCCACCAAGGATCGCCTTAAGCGCACCCGTAGTAAGAACGCCATTGCGCAAAGCGTGAAAATGTCCTCGAAATCCACGTGATGTACGATCACCGCTAACATCATCAATTAAACCAAGAATACCAAAAAACACCAAAGTCACTATCCCTAGAAACTCAAAAGTACTCGACCGCTGAATCCTAGTAAACAGCAACATTAAAGGAACAGGTATTAAAATAAAAATAATCCCCAAACCCACTGGAACTTCGCGATTCTGAAAATTGAGGCGCATTAACGATGGTCCGAATGTATTTCTTAAAGGGGGCACAAGGATATATGTTCCAAACAAGCTTATAACCAGGAGAATTATTTCCATTTAACGACTTCGTACCTCCCGCCATAAGGCCAAAAAGATATCACAGAGTTGCTTACCGCGATGTTTAAATCCCCAAAAGTCCCTTTTGGTAATCCGATGCGTCATCGGGACAGGGAGTTCTATAACCCGAAAACCCTGTTTAATTGCCCTAACCGTTAAAGCTACCTCTACTCCAAATGCATCAGCGAAACCGCCTATGCTTTCAATTACACTTCTTCGTAATGCTCGCTGTCCCGATAAAGGGCATTCGAACACCTTCCCTGTTAGCAGGTAGATTCCTAGTTTAGCGATATTCTTGGCTAGCCCAAAACCCATTTTCGCTTGAGTGGCATTCAAATTTCCGATAACCATATCTGCCTCATTATTCATAAGCGGAACTAAAAGTTTCTCAGCGTTAACTGCACTCGCTTCTAAATCTGCATCAAGAAGCAGAAAAATATCCGCTTTAGTTGAACTAAATCCTAAATTCAACGCTTGCCCCTTGCCAACGTTCTTCGGATTCTGAACCAATCTTACTCCTTCATCTTCAACTATCCTAGCGGTACTATCGGTAGATCCATCATCAATTACGATAATTTCGTCTACAACTGAAATCTTTTTGGTAGCACGAATAGTCTCACGGATACGTTCTTCCTCGTTGTAAGCTGGGATTAGGATCGCAATCTTCATAACGAAAACACTTCACTCAATTCGTCGATCGGCAGTAATGCCGAGGCAGCACTACCGATGCCATATATTCCTTCGTGCTCGTTAGCTAAACCCAAAATTAAACCCAACTCCCCAATCATTGTATCTGCAATATCAATTACCAGATTCGCACCGAGATAATCATTCAGGTTAAAATCAACAGAAAATGGTTGCAGGAAAACTAATGTCCATCCATTAATTTTCATTTCTTCCAAAATAGTCTTTCGTCCGATGGATAACGGCCGTTCTAACCAGGAAACAAAGATTAAGTTTTTCGTGCCAGAAAGTTCGAATTCTCTAAGCTCACTTTCATAAAAATCCTCCAAGGATTGCTGATCGATTTGAACACATTTCAAAACCTTTGCGCCCGCTTCCAAAAATAGTTGCTCAAGGCGAGAAGTATCAAACTCAGTTGAAAGGGAAGCGATAACTACATTCCTATTTTCCAAACTATCCTTAAACATTAAGGAACGAATTAGATCCCAACCGCGAAAAACTGTTTCTTCCCGTTTTTCAGCCACTACTAACTTAGACTGAAGAGTTTGCATTTTAATCTGATTTTCTTTAAATCGTTCTTCTAAATCATTGATAATTAGCCCTTGCTCTTTTAACAGACCACTGTCTTGAAACAAAGCCCCTCCGACTAAGATACCTAAAGTAGTACTAAAAAGAATAGCAATGATTGTTACAACATGGTAGCGAAATCCTATATGCATTTACATTCCTCCGATCAATAACCGTAGTTGAAGCCAAGCCAAACGGAAAAAATGTCGCCAAGGCGAGGACATAGAGATGAAAATAATGATCGGAATCAACGCTGCTAGAACAAGGTAGATTGGTACCAAGTCGTTTTTTCCTTGATAAAGTTTACTCACGCCCTTAGCATCCATCAATTTAGGCCCAATTTTTACTCGCGTCAAAAAGGTAGAGGCCATCCCCTTTCTGCCTTTTTCTAAAAAATCAATCAGGTTTGAATGAGTTCCAACTGCTACTATCAGCTCTGCCCCTTTTTCATCTGCCAGCAATAAAGCGATATCTTCACTTGTACCTGGAGCAGGAATAATTGAATACTCGATACTTAGATTATCCATTCTCTCTTTAGCTGGACAATGCCCATCGGTGTACGCATGAACGATTTTTTCGGCTTTACTTAAAAGTGCACGGTCAGATACGCTATCCATATCTCCAATTATGATATCTGGCATCAGACCAAACTCCAATAAAGCATCAGCTCCACCATCGACAGCGATCAAAACTGGGCGCATTTCGTGAATATATGAGGAAATGGCGAGTAAATCATCTTTATATCCCAAACCCCTAACCACTACGACAACGTGTTTTCCTATTATCTCCGTTTTTAGTTCGGGAAAATCCAGCTCACCGAGAAGCAAATCCTTTTCCTTCTGAATATACCAAAACGTATTATCAATGAATTTACTGATCTCGTTATTCAGATTTTCTTGAGCGAGTTTCATTGCTCGTTCAATTATCTCATCCGTTAAGACCGTCCCTTGCGCGATCAGGCGTTTTTGATGATAAACTTTACCGTCAAAGATCTCAATCTCATCACCTGTTTTAAGCTGATCAAAAATCATTGGCCCAACATTGTCGATAATTGGGATATTATGTTTAAGTAAAATTTCAGGGCCTAGATTTGGATAACGTCCAGAAATTGAACTAGCAGCGTTTATTACAGCACTTACCCCACAATTTACCAATTCGATCGCACCTAAGGCATCTAGATCACTATGATCAATGATGGCTATTTCTTTACTCTTGAGTTCCTTGACAAGTTCCTTTGTTTTCCGCCCGAGCCTCGCTATTCCCTGTCTTTGCATCCTTTTCGCCCTCTCATACTGAAAAAAGGACGAGAAATACTCCCGCCCTTTTTAAGTATGATTCTGTCCACGATAACCTATTCATCTAATTTAAGTCAATATCTAAACGGATGCGTTCCGCCATGGCAGCGATAAAGGATGAATTAGTAGGCTTTCCTTTTTGAGCATCAATGGAATATGGAAAGAGTTGATTTAGTTGCTCAAAACTACCTCGCTCCCAAGTCATTTCGATCGCATGCCTGATCGCTCGTTCAACATGTAATGGAGTAGTATCAAACCGTTCTGCCACCATTGGGTAAAGCCTTTTTGTCACTTTATCTAAGTATTCTTGCTCAAAAATCACCAAACTTATCGCTTCCACCAAGTAACGATATCCTTTGTAATGAGGAGGCATCCCGATGGCCGAAAAGTAATGGATGATCCTTTCAGTAATCAGTTGCCTTTGACGTTCGTGGTGAAAACTTTGCGATGAAGACATTGCACTAACTTGGCGAATCCGTTTAGTTAAAGTAGCTAAGCTAAAAGGCTTTACTAAGTAAAAATCCGCCCCTAATTCATTGGCCTTTTGCACATAAACATCATTCCCTAAAACTGAGATAATAATAATTTTCGGTTTTTTTGAGCACTTATCGAACAAAGATTTAAGAACTTCCAATCCATCCTGATCAGGAAAAACTAATTCCATTAATAAAACATCAGGACAAAATTTGTTAAGCGCAGGAATAATCGCTTGTCCCCTATTAACGGAACCAATAAACTGGATATCCTCCTCTTCTTCGACATATATTTAGATTTGCTCGACAAAACCGAGGTCGCTATCAGCAACGAGCACTCGCACCAGAAACACCCCTTATGTTCAATCGAAGTAGCGCTTTTTCGCCACGATCTCTTCTCCTACTCGATCGATATTTCTACTCTTGGTGACTAATTTTGTTTTAAAAAACGTCCATGGACGCGTTAAACTTTGCCACGTTAAAAGCCTCAAGGCTATTTCAATAATGAATAGCACTAAAGCAACCAAAATACAAACATCCCATTTTTCTTCCGATTCGATTGGGATTCTGGCGGACTCTAAAAACAACTCTTCTGGTGAAAAAAGTACTCGTCCACCTGTCTCGTTAGCTAAAGCCATTAAGACACTTTTCCCCGAATCAATTTTATACTCAGGCGAATACTGCATCACAATTCCCGTTTGATACACCGTAGCAAAATCATCGGATGCTATCAATACACTGATGTAATAAGCTCCTATTGTTTCGGCACTGAACGAGGCGGTATATTCCCCAGCATTAGTTTGTCTTAATGGAACTGAAAAAACTTGCCCATCAGGATCAATCACTAATGCCTCTAAATCCAAAAAATTTACGTATTCACCTTCGTCGAGAACATCAAGCACCATGGTGATACTAGTTCCCTCGATCGAAAAACGCGCCTGAACATTATTTAAAAGGTTATCTCGTGCAACAAAATTAAGCACTTGCGACCAGAATTTACCGAAATCCTCAGTATAAAGCCAATCTTTTGTCCATTTGGATCCTAGATCGGATAAGAAACTAACCGTTCTTCCTAAGCCTATTCGCCAACTCGCAAGGATTGGAGAATTATCAGGTGCCACGAGATGCACATCAGCCAACGCTCGTGGAGTGGTAGCGATGTATCCTCGAAAAGGCAGTATCCTCTCCCAGTCTACATCAGTGGTTAGCGGTGTTGTTTCCGTCACCCTAGGATGAAAAGACCCTTCGATAATTGCTTTTTTTAAAATTCGATTCGTTTCGGCAATAAATACCTGGACGATATTACCGAAGTCGGTAGTAAAATAGGCTTCTCCTCCACCCCAATAAGCAATATCCTCCATTAACTCTTTATCTGCCGCGTCCCCAATCGTAACGGTTGATACTGTGATCCCTTTTTTCGTCAATCCCTTGATTAGTACTTCAAAATCCGCTGGATCGGTGATCCCATCTGATAATAAGATTATATGTCTAAGCGCTGTTTCCTCTTTTTGTAATTCTTCACTTCCTGTGACCAAGGCGGAATAGATATCCGTTCCACCTCCTGGTTGCAGTTCCGCTAATCTCTGAACAATCGCGTCTTTATCAATTGCTGGCTGTAATGGAACCGTCCATTCAGGTACAACATCAAAAGAAAGTATTCCGATTCGTTCTTCGCTAACTAACAAATCCAACACAGCTTTACTAGCTTCTTTTGCCAAATCCATCTTACTTATTTGTCGATCATCGGTACTTCTTTCGTCCATACTTCCTGATTTATCGATAATCAAAAGCAAACTCAAAGTCGGGAAAAGAATTCTTTGTTCGATGCTTGAATGAACAGGTAGTAACGATTCAAAATACTCGTTGGTATAGCCGCCCATGCCATAACTTAAGTCTCCCCCAATACAGATCAAACCGCCACCAAGTTCCCGAACATAGCGATGAAACTCCTGACTTTGCTTAGAGGAAATCTGGTGAATGGGAACGTTATTTAGAATTACCGCTGAAAAGGATTGTAAATAATTGAAACCAACAAAGACTCCTGGTTCACTTCGTTCAACTTTAAACCCGCGCCAATCCATTTCGGTTATCAAGCGCTCGCTATCTTCTCCAGACTTCGAGATAAGTAATACCCGCTTCTCACCTTCGCCATATACAAAATCACTGAGTATGTTGTTTTCTGAAACTGTATCTGCTTCCGCTTCGATCTCAACGGTGTACCGATGAAACTCACCTTGAGAAAGCCTTTGATGAAACGAGTATGGATTGTTGCCTGCTTGGAACTCTACGGCTTCTGTGAAAATTAATTGATCATTTAAGTAAATTCTAACTGTACCAGACGTTGTAATTGTGCTTCTAACATTGAGCCGTAACACAAAGTCCTGGTTGAGAGAAACACGTTCAGGAATAAAGAAATGTTCAACCCAAACCTCATGCTCGATTGGACTGGCGAGAGGAACAACATCAACCGGTAGATTCCTTTCTAAGAGCATTGGTACCACTGCTAATGCATTTCCGACATTTTCCTGTCCATCAGAAAGCAAAACTAAACGTACTGCTTTTTTGGTGTTATGCGCATGGAGTAAACCTAAAGAAAGAGCAGTTTCAATACTGGTAAAGTTAGTGGCTGGCATCCTATCTAACAGAGCATTCTCCCCAAACATAATTACTGTACTGCCATACTTATCAGGAAGGGTAGCCAGAGCTTGATCAATAAATTATCGACCTTTCTCAATTCCTAGTCCCCTTAAACTATCTGAGACATCGAGTAAAAAAATAAAATACTGTTCATTTGCATAACGAGTAAACACGGGGCTAGCTACGGCACAAATTAACAAAGCAGTTATTAAAATCCGAAGGGTTAGAATCCACTGTCCTTTCTTAGGTGAACTGAATCGTCTACCTTTGTGAAAAAAAGAATCACAAAAGGAATTAAAACCAAGAGAAATAATACTCTAGGATGTTCAAAGGAAACTGTCATCAAACCCCTCCTTTATCCTTGAAACTTGGCTTTTGATACAAGTACCATTCAACGATCAAGATCAACAAAGTAACTAGAACTATTGGTTGCCAGAGGGAAAGACGATTTTGATGTTTGATCAAACCGAGAGTCTTAATCTCTTTTCTAGAATCAAGATCTACTCGACGTATATCAGATTCCAGCTTTGAAAAAGTATTAACAGTAAAAAGATACTCACTTCCATCATTCAGTGATACAGAATATACTCCAATTTCATCGGTGTCGAGAATCAAGAATTGTCCAAAAATATAGAACAAAGGCACTTCTTGCCTACTTGGAGAAACTACTGTTACAGGAATTTTCCTGGGTGAAAGAGTTAGAAAATGAGGTTCGCCTGGATTAGAAAGTAAATGCGCTACGTCAAAACGATCCGTAAAGAACCAATCGATTGCATTAGCAAGAAAAATCGGAAATCCCACCTGCAAAGGAAAATTAGATTCTAAAATTGGAAAAGCAAGATAAAGCCACTTCCTGCCTCCACTTCCCTCTTTAATCAATACTAAAGGTCCTTCAGTTGTTTCAATAATGGTTTGCACATCTGGATCATTGTTTTCGATTTGTGTTTGTCTCGTAACAATTATCTCGCTTACATCCATAAATCGCAACAACGAATGATCGTCACGCCAGGAGACGGTGGGAAAACTGCCATTTTCTTTGCCCGTTACCTTTACTTCTCGTGGAATTGAATCGACGTAAATCACATTAGTTTCCAATTCTCTGTTTACGTCAATTCCATCAAGTATCAGCAAGTCATAAAGCATTTCTTCTTCATCGATCAAATCTGATTTTATAAAAGCACGAATGTTTGGTATCGACAATAATGCACGTTCCAAAAAGAAATTCCCTTGACTTACCATAAGTACTCGTACTGGGTCGCTCGGTCCAAGGACGAAGTATGCCACATTATCTTCCACTAAATCATCATCAATTTGAATACTTGCTCGGAAAACAACTCTAGTGTCTGACCTTAACACATATTCCTTTTGCATACTAGTTGCTGAAGATAAGGAGAACGAATCGCGAATAATTACTCTGTTTCCTTGACTAATTATCAAAGGAACGTCTTGCCTTTCCTTGGAAAAATTACTTACCTCAATTCGGACATGGTACTCGCCGATTCTTCCCGTTAAGGCGCGGATATCTAGGGCAGTAATCCCAATGTTAGAAGCGTCATTTCCAATTAGCATGAGACTAACTTTTTCATGCTCGAAGGGCTGATCAGTAAAAATAATGATTTCGCCATCTTCTACTTCTTCTAACAATACAAAGGCTAATTCCAATGCTCCATTGATGTTTAGCTCGGTATCTGTTGGTTCTAATATTTCTAATAATCGAATAACACTCTGATGATCATTTGTAAAGTTGGAAACCACATCAGCGCGTGCCCCAGCAAACACCAAGGCAAATTCCTGACCAGCGGCGCTATTCTCAATATATTTATTGGCTTGTCTTATCGCCTCTTCAAATCTGCGGGGTTGCACATCAGTTGCCTTCATGCTTAAAGACCCATCGATGATCAGTACTGTCGGCTATAAAATCTCTGTTGAATACCTGGTGTACGGCTGCATTAGTGCGGTTACTAATAATGCGGCTATCAATAGATGGAAAAACAAAAGCAATTCTGGTTTCAACCGCCACCTCGGATTGAATGATAAGCTATCTGTCGAGACATTCTTCCATAAAATGGTCGAAGAAATCACCTTATCTTGTCTTTTCCCTTTGAGAAAGTAAATAAGGAGAATAATACCCAGGAGTGAAAAAAGAACGAATGCGGAGAGATTGGCAAAAGTCATCTAGCGAACCCTCCTTTCAGATCTGAGAGTACTGAAAATTACGTTTTCTATTGGATCTGTCGAAACCACTCTCAGATAATAGGCACCAAGACCAAGGCAAAACCTCCTCATTTCTTCGGTAAACTCATAAAGGGCTTGTTGATAGTGTTCTGCTACTTGTTTATCGACATATACCTCCTTGGACTCACCAGTCTCAGAATCAATCAATAGAAAATCACTTCCTACAGTGACATCGATTTCGGTTGGTTCTAGTATCTGGAAGGCCCACACTTCCCAGCCACTGGCGACCAAAGTTCTTATACCATCCTGATACCCTTTTGGATCAAAGAAATCGGAAAAGACTATGGCTAAACCTCTTGATTTGCTAAGCTTACAAAAATCAAACATCGCTTGATTAAAATTGGTGATACCACCAGTAGCTATACCTGTTAAAGATTCAAACAACTTAGGAAAGTGTTTCTTTCCCTGGTAAACCATTATCTCCGAATTTACCGAATTAGCAAACGAGCAGACTCCTACTCTGTCTAAATTATTTAAAGCAATAAAACCCAACGAACCAGCCAATTTGCAAGCAAACTCCAATTTTGAAAGTTCGCCAAAACCCATGGAGGTGCTCTTATCGATTAATAGCATCAACATCGAATTCTGCTCTTCCACAAATTGCTTAAGGACAAGTTGTCCTAATCGTGAATAAACGTTCCAATCAAGGTGACGAAAATCATCACCGAGGTAGTAAGGACGGTGTTCGGCAAATTCTAGTCCAGCACCAATCTTTCGGTTGACTTTTTTTCCTACGTAGTGCGTGTTAATTTTATGTCGCGTTACCAGCTCAAGACGCTCCAAGACTTTTAGAAACTCATAATCCCAAAGCATTGCTTCCACTCCCTAGTTAATTGGTGGAATTCTTTCCAATAACTCTTTTAAAACCTTATCCACATCGATATTAGCCGCTTCCCCTTCGAAGTTGAGGATTAGACGGTGGCGTAGAGCTGGAAGTAGCGAATCTTGAACATCGTTAAAACTTACATTCACCCTTCCATCTAGAAAGGCCCGTGCTTTTGCAGCTAAGACCAACGCCTGAGCTCCACGAGGACTACTACCATACTTAATATATCGCTTGATCGCGGGAGTGCTCTGGGGAGAATTCGGGTTAGTAGCCAAAACTAATCGCGCCGCGTAATCCATGATATCCGATGAAATCGGAACCAACCGCACCAAGTTTTGATACTTCAATAACTCATCCTTTTGCAATATTACTTGCGCTTCTGGAAGATTAGCACCTGTGGTAAGTTCCATAATCTGTAGTAGTTCTGGTAAACTTGGATAGTCCACCGTAAGTTTAAAGAAGAAGCGATCCAATTGAGCCTCTGGTAGTGGATATGTACCTTCCAATTCCAATGGATTTTGGGTAGCAAGAACAAAAAAGGGTTGCTCAAGTATATGAGTTCTTCCAGCTACCGTAACACTACTCTCCTGCATTGCCTCAAGCAACGCGGACTGAGTTTTAGCAGTCGTACGATTGATCTCATCAGCCAAGACAATATTGGCAAAGACTGGACCTGGTAGAAAATGGAACACTCTTGTCCCATCACTATTCTCAAGCAGAATATTGGTTCCTGTGATATCTGCTGGCATCAAATCGGGCGTAAACTGGATCCGCGCATATTTTAAATCAAGAACTTTCGCCAAAGTCTGCACTAATAATGTCTTACCCAAACCAGGAACACCTTCTAATAAGCAATGACCATTTGAGAGGATGGCAACCAAAATATCAGTAATTCTTTGCTCCATACCAACGATCACTTTATTGATTTCATTTCTAGTGGCTACCATTGTTCTTTGCATCCTTGACACTTCTTCCTTGGACAAATTCATCAAGCAACCTTCCTTTCGCTCATTCCGTGGTAATCAACATAAAATAGTCCCTTATCAGATCGCGGTGGTATAATGGAATGACTTCAGTGCTTAACCAGTTTAACATTGCATTTCGATAAGATATCATCCGCTCCTGAAGCTCATTTCCAGCCTCTATTCCTAATTCAGGCGGGAGGTATTCTTCAAAAAAGATATTAAGGTATTCAGCTAATTCCGTTTGATTAAGAATTGGCGCTAGATCGTAATCTAAATCTTGTTTATAATTCGTTCCATTCAGATAGTGTTCTCTGTCGTCCGCATGGGTTCCAGCGATCATTGCTGAATCAGTCAAATCTAGCGTTTCTCTCTGCTCATCGATCTCTGTAAGAACTCCAACTAATTCGTCCATTCCGACTTGAGGATGTCCATCTGCATCCATAGATCCTCTTCCTTGTTCTCCTTCTCCCTCGCTTTCGAAGGCTGGTAATTGTTCATTCAAAGGGATAATATCACCTTCACGAGCTAAACCACCAGGGGATTCTCTTTCGTCAGTTCCAGTTTCAAGTTGTTCTATTTGGCGTTTTTCAATTTGCTCTCTTTTTCGCCCAATCTCGGAAGGTGTTGCTTGAGCACCAACTCTCCGCTGTAGTTGTTCTTGTTCGTTATTGAATTTTTGTAAATCATCTTCGGATAATGCTTGGAGATTTTCTGGCATTAGGCTTTGTTGCAAATGAGATATCGATCCTAAAACTTTAGGTTCGCGTTCCATAGATTGTAAAACAAGTCTTTCATCAGCCCCAGTTTCCAGCATTCTTTCTTGAATTTGGTTGGCTGTATAAGGAACAAATGTCGGAATATTTGACAAAGAAATGATAAATAAAAGAGAGATAAAGCTCAATCCAATTGCACCAGCCTTTAATTCTAAACTGAAGGATAGTGGGTAGACCACTTTTAATTTTTCGGGTGTCATCAACGGCTCGATTTCCGCTTTCAACACTTCTAGAAACGGATTCGTCGGATATTTCTCTTGATATTCAATAAAAAAAATTAAACGGGAATCACACTTTAAATTATCATCAGCAGTCCTTACGAGCTTTCGTGTACTTATCGGCCAAAAAAAATGCGCTGCACAAACCAAAATTAAAACAGACCCAACTAAAAACAAATGGTGAATAAAGGAAAGGGAGTAAAAAAACTCGTGACGGAAACGAAAAATACAGTTATCAGAATGCCGCGAACCAACCCTTGGATCGTTCTTCTTTTTTGGTATTCCTTGCGTAATAACGTCAAATAAACCATTCAGACACCCCTCTAATTGAAAAACCGTCCCCTCACATCAAGAGCAAGATCAATTAGCATTATCAAGGTAAGAAGCAATAAGGGAATACTCAATTGGAAAGAAAATAGAACATCGAGAGAGAAAACTAATGCACAAACCAATAGGAAAACGAGAATAAGACCAAACTCAAGGTAAGCAATCTGTGGCCATTCATTCTTTATATCCTCAAGGTAGATGCTAAGCCAACTACATGCTACACCAAGTATCAGGAGATTTAGGTAGAGTGAAATAAGATTGTGCCAAGTTAAACTGGCGATAAACGTCATCAAACAGCCAACAGGAATTGTAGTACATATACTTACGAAAGTGATCACTATGGTCGAAAACGCTTTTCCCATTACAATTTCAAGATTAGAAAAGCTACCATAATATTTCCATTCGCCCATCGTTAATAATTCTTTATTACTTCGACTACCCAAGGCAATTGTATTTAAGTAAACGATCGCTATTAGTAATGCGTAAGAATAATAGATCCCCACTACTGGTGCTTTGAATTGATAAGGTTGAATTGACGGCCACGCAAGTGCTGTGATCAAACCCGTCCCTGCTAACAAGGCTAAGATCTTGATCCAATAATCTAGTGCGAGGATCTGCTTTTTGAAGTCAGTCCAAAATACTATTAGGATATGTTCCCACATTATCATCCCTCACAAAACCCTCATCTTAATGGCACCATCCAGAAACCTAAAAACTGGTAGGTTAAAGAAACATTACTCTTTATTTCATTTACTAGTCCTGGCCCTTGAAAAGCGAGTAATAAAAGTGGTTCATTATCTACTGTTACTAATTCACCTCGCAGTAGAGCCAAATTGACAAGAATGCGGTCAATTAGGCTTTGTTGGGCCTTCTCCCTTGTTAAACGCCGTCCAACCGATGGCAACAAAGCACCTTCCAATGCTCGTTGGAGATTTATCTGAGTCGCGGTGTTTTTTGAGAAAAACAGTTTGCCGCTGTTTATGTCTAACTGATACCATAGACCACCAAAGTACAAAAGAGCCTTTTCTATTCTGTAATCAGATTGGTTTTCTAAGTAAAAAGAAATAGTCTCTGAGTGGATTGCTATATCTCGAATCGTTATTGGAAGTTCAAGAGTAGTGGCGCCACGGAAACCACTTACCGTCCAATTACCTTTTGCTTTCATTTGAACAGTAATTTCCTCTTCAGATAGAAATAAATCAATTCGATCAGGAAATTCGCCTTTTGCGGTAGAGGATAGATTAGTGAAATTGCCAACATTTCGAGGGAAAATCAAATTGATATCTTTGTTTCCACCACCAACGCAAGTTAAGTAATGTTCGACGTAGCCAGTTGAAGATTGAGGTTTTTTTTGAACTATCCCTACATTCAATAGGAAACGATTATCTCTAGCAAGTTTTTTTCCAAGCACAAGATAAAGTCCTGTTGAAAAAGCGGTTGTGAACAATAAAACTAGACACAAGAGCAAAAAGACGCTTTTCTCTTTTTCTACCAACCGATAAATAAACAATATTCCCCCACCATATGTCAGCAAAACAACTCCAACGATCACTATTCCATGCGGAGTATTAAATAGCATCGATGCAAGCATATCTTCCGCTAAGAAATCTATAGCCTCTTCAAAATGGATCATCGTGGACGTGTTCAACTCGACGAACTCTTGGGTAAAACGACTTTGAGAATCAAGAATCCCGCTAGGTGCAACTTTGTGAAGGGCATCCAATTGCGCTTGATTTATTGAGCTGTGACGCACATTATCAAGAACAATTGCATTAAAATTAAGATATGCTAACCAATGATCTGGAAGAACTTTCGGGGTGGAATAATATGGTTGATATTTTGGCTCTATATTATCGAGAATGTTAAGCATATCGGAGATAATTAAAACTCTTTCTTGCATTAGGTTCTGCAAAGTTGTAGGATATTGATATCTAGCTGAAAAAATACTTTCGTTATCAGAGTGGTTTTCAGTAAGATTCAGTTTGATGGTACTATTTTGGTTGTAGATCACTGTCGTAAATTTCTTCTTGGTTAGGCGCGCTAACTCAACTTCAAAATGATAATGCGTAAATTTAGGTTTTCCGCGCAACTTATTGTGGTCCTCCACTATTAGTTCAAGAGTCCAAAAAAAGGGTTGCTCCTGCTCATTATTTATTTCTACTCTTAGCGGAAGCCAGCCAGGAGGATAAAAATCAGAAGCAAAATATGGATTAACCGTAACTGAAACTTTGGCTGCCGTATTAACTGAAAGCATTTGTAACAAAAGAACGATCAAAAGTACAGTTCGTTGTTTTCTCATTTCCTCACTCCGACGTCACCTCAATAATAAGATCATGCCTAAAACCATCGCGCCGAATCGAGATTAATACAGTCTGACCAATCTCACAGTCATTATATATTTTATAAGCCTGCGCTTTGTTAGTGATTGGAATTCTATCAATCTGAATAAGTACATCGCCTTTTATTATCCCAGCTTTGGCTGCTGGACTGTTTTTCTCAACAGCCTCTACAATTACATTTAATCCATCTGGGGCAAGACTATCTTTCAGTCTCACTCCAAACCAAGGCCGAATCGCTTTACCATATACCAGAATTTCATTAGCGATCCTTAAGGCTGTTTCGATAGGAAGGGCAAATCCAATTCCTTGCGCAAAGCGAAAACTGGCAGTATTAATGCCGATAACCTCTCCATCTAAGTTGATTAACGGACCCCCACTATTTCCCGGGTTGAGCGCCACATCCGTCTGGATCCAATTATAATAGGCATTCTCCCGAACCTCCAAATTGCGGTTCTTAGCACTGACTATTCCTAGCGTTACCGATGGTTCTATTCCAAGCAGAGTTGCAAAAGGGCTACCAACTGCGATCACCCATTCGCCTACCCGAATATTTTGAGAATCGCCAATTCTTAAAAACGGTAGACCCTCTACATAAGGTTGGTCGTTGATTTTTAAGACGGCAATATCGGTTGCCTCATCGCTCCCTATCATCGCCACATCTTCGACCATAACCCCATCGGAAAATGTAATAATTACTTTACTCGCCCCTTTTACAACATGATCATTAGTAAGAATTAGTCCGTCCGAATTATAAATCCTGTTCCACCATTTGCTTGTCCCCCAGGTAAAATACTCCAAATACTGACGATTGCAGGTCTAACTAAGTCCACAATATCGGCGATCAGGTAGCGTTCGAGATTTTGTGCAGATACATTTGCTATTGTTAGTAGAGAAACCAAAGATAGAGTTATTACCCAGAACAATAATCTAGGTGTCTTCATCAAAATTCCTCCAAAAAAAATTAATCAACCAATAACACTGGTTGATTAATCTTTCTGTAAATCGATGTCAATTCCTTTTCTCTTTATACAGCAATTCTTAAGCGTTCCAACGATTCATTAAGTGCTGCTTCCGATGTTAAACCTGCTTCGTACACCATCCATTCAATAAGGTTTCCATAACCACGGGTTGGATCATTAACAAAAACGTGAGTAACTGCTCCTACTAGCATTCCGTTTTGCACGATTGGGCTACCAGACATACCCTGAACTATTCCACCAGTTGTATTTAATAATCTTTTGTCTACCACCTCAATCACTAATCCTTTATCGCTAGGAGCCCTTTGGTTCGCAACTTTAATTATCCCAATTTCAAATTTCTCGATTCGATTCCCTTGAATTACAGTATAGATTTCGGCAGGTCCAGTTTTCACTTGGTGCGCCAAGGCTACTGGAATCGGTTCCTTAAAAAACGGATGTTTTGGAATTCTATTTAAAATTCCATAAATTCCAAAGGTGGTATTTTTATCAACGTTTCCCAAAATATCGCTTTCATTTTGAAAAGTTCCAAGCTTCTCGCCAGGTACACCACGGTATCCCTGCTTAATACTATCGATGGAAGCTTCAACTATAGTTCCATTATTAATCTGGAGGTCCCGTCCATTACTGTCTGTAATGGTATGACCTAGAGCACCATATCTTCCCGTCGCTGGATCATAAAAACTCAGTGTACCTACCCCTGCTGCGGGATCCTCGATAATTAACCCTAACATATAGGCCTGATAACGATTCCCGTAAATATCTTCCCGTAATGAAAGAATGGGCGTTATGTCAAATTTCATTTGACGGCCTGCACGCTCAATAATTATCTCCACAGGTTTTCCAGGCTCCGCTACCATGTTCACGATCGCACTCACCTGTTCAGGTTTTCTCACAGAATGACCCGCTATAGATAAAAGGATATCACCTTCCTTGATCCCTGCTTCAATCGCGGGCTTGTATTCCCTTCCATCGATTCCTCTCACAGAAACAACTTGACTAACCATCAGGCCTTGTTCGTTTAAGAGTACCCCGATCGAATGTCCTCCAGGATATACTTGAACTTGCGGAACAACATCGACTATCATTTCTTTCACAGGAAAAATCCCGAATAATTTAACCTGAAACTCATGTGATCCGATCTCGTCGGAAATTAACGAAAACAAACGTTTCGGACCCGTAACATCCGCTCCGTTCTTATCCGTTAAGCGAAACGGAAGGTGAATATACAGCGAGTACTCCGACCCAGGAAACACTCTGATCTGTGACGGAATCCCAGCCCAAGAAGCAAAAGTAGGAGATAGTGCGAAGAAAACTAAAAGAATTAAGGGTACTAATAGTAACCAGATTAAGCCTTTTTTCACAGGACATGACACCTCTTAGGTTTTAAAGTCTGATTGTATAGTGCCCTGCTTTTATAACAATCATTAATGGTACTAGCTGGCATTTCCCCTTCTCAGAAGTTCTTTGGCATGTTCAACAGTTATTTCCTCGGATTGATCAGAACCGAGCATACGTGATATCTCAGCAATCCGTTCAGAATATGATAATCGTTTCACTTCTACCTTAGTTCTCTGGTGATGTTCAAATTTTTCTACTAAGTAATGATTAGTGGCAAAACCAGCAATCACTGGCAAATGCGTGATGCAAAATACTTGACTAACTTTACTTAAATTTCTTATCTTGTAGGCGATTGATTGTGCGGTTCTTCCGCCAATTCCAGCATCAATTTCATCTAAGATCAACGTAGGAATTCTTTCACTTGCCGCTGTAATACTCTTAAGTGCTAGGAGGATCCTTGATAATTCGCCTCCAGAAGAAATTCGTGCTAATGGTTTAAGTTCTTCGCCGACGTTCGGGGAAATCAAAAATTCAATATCATCCTTTCCCTTGGCGCTAGACTGTGGCAAAGGAGTGATCTCTACCTGAAAACTAGCTTTTTCCATCTTTAATTGAGCTAATTCTTCTTCGATTTGCTTTTCAAACCTTTTCGCTAACTCTTTCCGTTTCACTGTTAATTGATCCGCCAACTTGTCCCATTCAAGGGCAAGTTTCTGCTTTTCAAGCACAAGCTCTTCGAAGACTTGCTCACTATTGGTTAGCTCTTCCAACTCTTTATAACAGTCTTTTGCGAACTCTAAAATTTCGTAAATCGAACTGCCGTATTTTCGCTTTAGATCATTGAGTTGTTGAAGACGCTCTTGAACAATCTGTAAACGATATGGATCGGCTTGATAGCTCTCAGAAAGAATTCTCAGCTCTCTCGCACAGTCCTGTAATTGAATTAGGGCTTGGGAAATGGTGTCATTAATTGATGATAGGTTTGGATCCAAGTTTGCTAATTCAGTAATTTCACTAGCAATACTACTAAGACCATCAATAATACTTCGCTCTTGTTGATTACCAAGTTGTAGTGCTGCATAAATACTTTGGCAACCCATACTTAACTTTTCAATACTGCTAAGTCTTTTACGTTCTTGAAGTAAGGTTTCTTCTTCTTTGACATCGCTGAGATTAGCTTCCTCAATTTCTTTTGTTTGGTATTCTAAAAATTCGATCCTTCTAACTCTTTCACGTTCATTCTGCTCTAACTCATTCAGCTTACTTCTAACATTGTGCAAACGTTGATAAACTTCACTTACTTTTTGAACTAAGTTTAGATGCTCCCGATCCCCTAAACCATCAAGAATATCTATGTGTTTTTCAACTTGAAGTAAACTTTGTTGGTCATGCTGTCCAACAATATCAACTAAGAAAGGTGCCAACTCCTGGAGCTGGTTTAAAGTAACCATTTTACCATTGAGACGACATTTGTTTCGTCCATTTCGTTGAATCTGGCGCGAAACAATTAAGGTATTTTCGCCTTCTATCCCCCATTGTTCTAAAAGATTTTCGATTCCTTCTGGTATTTCAAAACATCCCTCTATATATGCCGTCTCAGAACCAGTTCTGATGAAATCAGTGGATGCCCTGCTCCCCAACAACATTCCGATGGCGTCAATAATAATCGATTTTCCTGCACCAGTCTCGCCAGTAAGAACGCTAAATCCCTGTTCAAATTCCAACCTTAAATCATCGATCAATGCGAAATTGGAAATTGCTAACTCTAGCAGCACGCTTGTCACCTCAATTTAAATCATTAATTCTTGAAGTCGATCAAATATCTCGCCTGCTTTTCCTGGTGGTCTTTTCATATGTCGTTCATCTTCACTACGAACAATTATTAAAAAAACATCATCTCCAGCTAAAGTGCCAACAACACCTTCCCAGTTCAGCTCATCGATCACCGCTCCTACCGCATTAGCTCCACCAGGATAAGTCTTAATTATCAGGATATTACCGCTAAAATCCACAGCCTTTACATAATCTTCAAACACTCGGCGCGCCCGTCGGTTAAGATCCCCTTTACTTGCACTCTGAGGAAGAGCGTATTTATATCCTCCCTTGCCATTTGAAACCTTGGCTAAGCGTAACTCTTTGATATCGCGTGAAACCGTAGCTTGCGTTACCTTAAATCCGTGTTCATGCAGATGTTCCAAAAGCTGATCCTGAGTTTCAATTTCTGTAGTGTTTAGAATATGAAGAATATAAGCTTGTCTTCTTAATTTCATCACTTACCCTCCAATCACTTACACCTGTGGCATTTTCATTCGGCTATGAAGTATTTCGAAAAAATTATGTCCTTTAAGTTTAATAAAATGGACATAAACTGGAGATTTTCGAACCTCAATAGCATCTCCAGAACGAAGTCGAAAGCCTAATTGACCATCAACTGTTAGCATAACATCTTGATGGGCCGCTTCGATTTCAAGTTTAACCACCGAACTAGCACGTGCTAGGACTGGGCGAGCAGAAAGAGTATGTGGACAAATCGGAGTGAGCCCTATACTTTCTAAGAGTGGATCGATTAGAGGGCCACCCGCAGACAATGAGTAAGCTGTCGAACCTGTGGGAGTTGATACAATTATCCAATCTGCTTTATAATCCGCAACATGCTGAGAGTCAATATAGCTACTTAGCTGAATAATTCTAGCAAAAGTACCTCTGGTAACAACAACATCGTTTAAGGCTCGATACCGAGCGATCGATTTTTGATCGCGGATTACATCACAATCGATAAACATCCTTTTTTCTAAGGTGTAGTTATTGGCGAGTATTTGTTCCATCGCTGGGTAAAGATTCTTTGATTCAATTTCAGTCAAAAAGCCTAGATGTCCTAAATTAACACCCAGTAATGGGACATTAAGATCGCTAACCAATCTTGCTGAACTAAGTAAGGTACCGTCGCCACCGAGAATTACTAATGCATCCACTTTCGTTAGTTCTGCCATATCATGACCATATTTAGGGAAACCAAGTAGCCTAGCAGTACCCTTATCGAGCCAAATACTCACTTTTCTTTCTTCTAAGTAATTAACTAGATCCTTGGCTAAGCTTACAGCGCTTTCTTTACGAGCATGAGGAATTATACCAATGATCATAATAGTTATTCCTTTCTATCAATCACTTTGTTTACCCAATTTGAGCAATCGATCGGCTCCATTCCTTTTTTAAAGTGGGCAAGATATTCAGTATTACCATCTGAGCCTGTGATCGGAGATTTTATTAGACCTCTTAAAGAACAACCACATTCCTGTAATTCGGTACAAACCCTAACCAGCATCTCTTTATGTATTTTGAGGTTTCTAACTATTCCGCCTTTACTGACAGCGCTAGGTCCTACTTCAAATTGTGGTTTAATCAAAGTCACAATATCGGCATCAGTCGTCAAAAGAGATAATAAAACAGCAAAGAATTTAGTTAACGAAATAAAAGCCACATCTACCGTGGCTAAGCTACATTGTTCTGGCAATGACTCTGGCGTTAAATAGCGTATGTTAGTCTGCTCCATCACGACTACCCTAGGATCCTGGCGCAATATGGGATGCAGTTGATCTGTACCAACGTCAACAGCATAAACCCGTCTTGCCCCATGACGCAAAAGACAATCAGTAAATCCCCCAGTACTAGCCCCAACATCAATCGCCACTGAGCCTTCTGCGTTTACTTCAAATCGATTTAAGGCCTCTTGTAGCTTTAATCCTCCTCTACTCACGTAAGAAAATTCTGGATCTTCAATAATACTGATATTCGAACTCTCATCGATTAACAAACCTGGTTTATCTATGATTCTCGATTCAACCAGCACCAATTGGGCTTGAATCGCTTGTTTAGCTTTCGAACGAGTAGGAAAAAAACCACGTTCAACCACAATTTGATCCAATCTTTTTCGCATCTCTTCTTATATCACCTAACTTTGAGAACCATAAACTCTTTTATGGAATTAATTATTCCATCAACATTAAGACCATAATGTTGATGAATTTGAGCTATCGTGCCTTGGGGGATGGATTCCATCGGATATCCTAAGGTCAACACTCGTTCAACATTATGTCTTTCTTTTGCCAGATATTCCAAAACTGCACTACCAAAGCCACCAGCCACTACATTGTCTTCGATAGTTACTAAATTACGAGTGTTTTTCAGCACCGAATCAATAGTAGCATAGTCAAGAGGTTTTATGGTGCGTGCATTTACCACTTTACATTTAAATCCACCAACTTGGGCAGCCTCTAAAGCAGGGGCGACCATGTTGCCAACTGCTAAAATAGCGAAATGATCGCCTTGATCATATACAACTTCACTCTTGGTAAAATCTCGATCGAGTTCTTGAGACTTCAAAGTAGTGGTAGCTCTCGGATACCTGATCGCGACAGGATGGGGTGAGGTTACTGCCCATTTCAACATGTGATAAAGCTCTACCCCATCTTTCGGAGCAAGAATGATAATATTAGGCATATGCCTTAAATAACTGATGTCAAAAATCCCATGATGGGTAGGTCCATCCTCGCCAACCACTCCAGCCCGATCGATTGCGATTACAACTGGCAAATCTGGCAAACAAACATCATGCAGGATTTGATCATATGCACGCTGCAAAAAACTAGAATAGATCGCCACCACAGGTTTCAGACCTTGAGTTGCCATTCCCGCAGCTAAAGTAAGTGCATGCTGCTCCGCAATTCCAACGTCAAAAAACCTATCCGAAAACTTTTTCGCGTATTCCTCTAACCCAGTGCCGCTAGCCATTGCCGCAGTGATGGCAACGATTCTTTCATCTTCCTTGGCTAAACTTACTAAAGACTTGCCCAGCACTTCACTATAGGAAAATACTGAATCCCTATCATTTTTGGGGGCTGATTGCGGAGCTACACCATGAAATTTCTCTGGATTCTCCATCGCAGGGGCATAACCTTTACCCTTTTGGGTGAGCACATGAATTAGAATTGGACCCCCCCGGGCAATCCCATCTTGAATAGCACTTTTTAGCTGCCCTATGTTATGACCATCAACTGGACCAAGGTAAGAAAAACCCAGTTCCTCAAAGATTTGACCAGGTAATACTGATTTTAAGGCGTCTTTAAACAAAGCGGCCGCTTTACTCATTGAACTGCCGATAGCGGGAATTCTACTGATAAAGTTCTCTATTTCATCACGAGCCCAACTAAGGGTTTGATGAAATCTCAATCGAGTAAGATACTCGCTTAACGCGCCCACATTCTTAGCAATCGACATCTCGTTGTCATTAAGAATAACTACCAAGTCTTTTTTTAAGTGACCTGCATGATTCAAGGCCTCAAAAGCCATTCCGCCTGTAAGAGATCCATCACCGATCACGGCAACGATCTTATGTTTTTCACCTTTTAGATCACGGGCGATCGCCATTCCAGTGGCCACGGAAATGGATGTGGAACAATGTCCCACATCAAAACTATCATGTTCGCTTTCATCCATTTTCGGAAACCCTGAGAGCCCTTCCCACTGCCTTAAAGTCGCGAAACAATCACGTCGACCAGTAATCAACTTATGAGCGTAACACTGGTGGCCCACGTCCCAAACAATCTTATCGTTAGGACTATCAAGAACCGAATGTAAAGCCAATGTTAGTTCTACAACTCCCAAACTAGCACCTAAATGACCACCCGTAACAGTCACAGTCTCAATTATTTTTTCTCTTATTTCTGCCGCGAGCGCAACGAGCTCTTGGTTATTTAATCTATGTAAATCTTGCGGATGATTAATTATCTCTAACAAATTTTTAAACAACCTTTCTCTCTGCTTTGTTCACTCTCATCCTATTTCCGTTTATGCATTTTTCGTGGATTCTTAACGTGAAACTTTAATCCGATTCTTTCTAGAGTATACAGGAACCGCCCCACAAATAGGACTACCTCTGTTGATTTATTGATCGCAATGGTTTTAGCATATGCCTTGCCTCCAACTGTCATTGCGGCAATCAAGGCAACAAAAACAGTACTCAAGAGTGCTTCATTAAGATTGGGATTGAGTACGACGAACTTAAAAACAATCGCCGTACCGATCGCACCACTTAAAGTACCGACAATATCTCCTACCACATCATTGCAGAAGGCAGAAACGCGATCCGCGTTCCGTACCACCCAGATTCCGTGTTTTCCTCCTGAAATTTTGTTTGACGCCATCGCATGAAAAGGAACCTCCTCAGCCGCGGTGGCGGCGACTCCTATTACATCAAATATTATTCCAATTAAGACAATTATAGATAACAAGAACATACTTAGAACTAACGGGAATAATGCTAGAAACGTATTACTCCCGAAACTAAGTATGATCGACACAATAAAAGTAAATAAACCAACCAAAAAAGCTCGTTTTAAACGATCCATTTTGATCACCTTTTGAGGCGATGGGTGACAGTAAACTGAGTAAAGTTTGTGGCTTAGGTCCAGCAGGATTTCCCACTGATCATCCAAATCGTCGCCGATTTGGCGGTTTCCTCTTTCCGACCAATTTGCTATGTCGCCAACAGCAAGGCTGGATTACCACTTAGTCCACACCGTAATCCCCAGTCTACCTTTAGGTACAAAACAGCCTAGGAGTTTTCCTCAACACCATCTTCGATCTCTAGTCTCTTTTGCAGTATAGATTTCAGGTAGTCTAGCTTAGATATGTTTCTTTGGCCAAATCAAAACGATATCCGACATTACCATCCCTACTACACCACTCAAGACAGGCTACGCTGCACCCAACATTCATCGCGTGCAGGTTCAATCCCAAGCCGTAGGCAAGTAATTATGTCCACGCACTTGGGTCTCCGTGGAAAAAGGGTCAACGCCCGCATGCCATTGCGGATCGCCCTTAATCCTTAACCCCCAGCAGCAACCCCCGACTGGGCGTCGAATGCCTCCACCAGAGACTTCATCGATGTGCCCTTAACGGATTTTTAGGCCCGTTTTCAAGACCAAGATAAGTGACTAGGATACTGCATCACCCATCAACATGATGTACTTATTATAACATGCTGAAAAAATGTGAGCAAGCGAGGAAAAGGTCGCCTAATGGTCTCTATTTAAGATAAAGTCGGCTATGTCGCCCAAAATTGAAGCTGTCTTAGGCAAGCTAGTCACAGCTTGATGACAATTGAGTATGCACTCTTTTGCCATTTCTTGTGCATTTTCTAAACCAAAAATGCTCGGATAAGTATTCTTGCCTTGCTCGGTATCTGAACCAACAGGTTTTCCTAATCTTGTAGCATCACCCGTCAAATCGAGTACATCATCAGTTATTTGAAATGCTAAACCAAAATAGGTACCGAAATCAACCACCGCTTTAAGCTGTTCTTCGTTAGCACCACCAATCAATGCTCCTCCTTTTAAGGAAGCTATAAATAGTTTACCCGTCTTGTGATGATGAATGTATTCAAGGACATTTGAATCTATTGACTTACCTTCGGAATCAAGATCCACTACTTGTCCACCGATTACGCCTTGAGAACCGATTGCTTCAGATACTTCTTTAATCAATTGAATGGTTACTTCAGTACTTACCTGGTATTTTTCAGGCATCTTGGCCAGTTCTTCAAAGGCTAGGGTCAAAAGCGCATCTCCCGCTAAAACAGCTATTCCCTCACCAAAAACCTTATGAGTAGTTAATTTTCCCCGTCGATAATCATCATCATCCATGCAGGGTAAATCATCATGAACCAAAGTATATGCATGAATCATCTCTAAAGCACAAGCAAAGCCGATAGCTTGCTCGAAACTTCCAGAAAACACTTCGCAGGCCGCAAGCGCTAGAATCGCTCGCAATCTTTTTCCTCCACCCAAGACAGAATATCTCATTGCTTCATGAATAATACTTGGATAGATATCGTTAGCTGGTAATGCCTTTTCCAATTGTTTTTCTATAAAATCTGCTTTGTTCGTTAGATATAGGTCTAGACTCATTTAACTGAACTCCTTTAACTATTCTCTTCTACCGCGAATGATTCTTTGATCACTTCGTCATCTTGTTTGGTTAGAACTTCTATTTTTGCCTCCGCCTGATCAAGTTTCTTCTGGCAGATCCGAGAAAGAGTGATCCCTTTTTCAAAAAGTTTAATCGATTCTTCTAACGGTACATCCCCCTGCTCCAATTGTCTAACTACCTTCTCTAACTGCTCCAAAGCTTCTTCAAAACTAATTTTCTCCATCTTGGAGCTCTCCTCCCTCCACTTGAGCCAAAATAGTGCCACGTCGTAAGCGAACTTTCACTTTTTGATTAACTTCAATTTGGTCAATATCAGTAATCAAATCACCCGCTAGTGTTTGGCAAATAGCATAACCTCGGTTTAGCGTGGCAAAAGGACTGATGCTTTCCAGCTTACTACTTAACACTTTCCAATCTTGGAAACTATTTGCATACATACCCTTAATTAAATACTGCGATTCTGTTGTTAACTCATCTACCCTCTGCCGATGTTTTTGTATCCACTCGGCAGGTTTTTTGAGCGCTGAGGCATCTTTTAAGTATTCGACCATACTTCGTTTTTGTCTGATCAAATTTTTACATGCATATTTTAGTCGTTCTTCATTACTTCTCACTTGATCGATCAGATCCACAAAACTTGGAACAGCAAGTTCAGCAGCTGCTGATGGTGTAGCAGCACGACAATCAGCGACAAAGTCAGCGATTGTAAAATCGGTTTCATGCCCCACCGCAGATATTACAGGCAAGGGACACTCTGCAATCGCCCTAGCTACCAGTTCACTATTAAAAGCCCAAAGCTCTTCGATCGAACCTCCGCCACGACCAACGATTACTACATCAAAGGGCGAGATGTCATTCGGGAAACCATTGTCCACAATTTCCTTAAGCAGCTTGAATTGTTCAACAATACTTGGAGGTCCTTGTTCACCTTGAACGATTGCTGGGAATATAGAGACGTTCATTGCTGGATATCTACGCCGAATCACACTAACAATGTCTCGAATTGCCGCCCCAGTTAACGAGGTAATCACTGCTACCCCCTTTGGTAAGAAAGGAATCGGTCTTTTTCGATCAGGTGCGAATAAACCTTCAGCTTCAAGTTTCTTTTTCAATTCCTCGAAGGCGATATGTAACGAACCTACCCCTGCCGTGTACATTGCATCCACATATAATTGATATTCCCCATTCGGTTCATAAACACCAATCGAGCCGATAGCAATTACTTCCATTCCGTTGGTTGGTTCAAAATCCAGGTAGAGATTGCGACTCCTAAACATCACAGCTTTTAAGCGACTTTTTTCATCCTTTAGACTAAAGTACATATGTTGCGAAGAATGATGCTTAAAATTGGAGATCTCACCTCGAATCGCTATTTGTTGAAAAGCTGCATCCTCTAGCCTAGCTTTTATGCGTGCTGTTAACTCAGATACATCAATAATTTCGAAACTCAAATCAATGCTCATAACTACCTCCCTGACTATTTAGCAATTCGCTAAAACCCAAACTAAAACCTGCCAAAAAAATAAAGCCGGTTTTCCGGCTTTATTATTCACTCTTTTTTATCGTTCAGGTCTTTCGTTTGTTTGATAGCGTTTTGAACATATTCCACTATAAATCCTGCCACAAGACCGATAATTACCCACACAGCATATCCAGGAGTCACAAAATGGCCGATAATTAGACCAATAATCGCACCCAGGACCAATTTAATCCACATGGAACCTAGCCTCCTTTCATAGTTTCACCTTGTTTCTACCTTATGAGGCTTGATTTCCAATTATTACTCTTACTTTTTACCGAAACTTCTGCGCTGCATAAAACGCTGAACCGATCGCGTTATCACGGCAAAATTTCGGTTCGGCAAAATAAAAATTGTGATTACGAAAAGAGTTACTAAGATTAGTTCGAATTATAGAATTTGATGCAACTCCACCAACAAAAAGCACATCCGAGATCTTGGTTTCGTCCATTGCCCATTCAAGCAACTTCTTGATCGTGCGAAAAATATTGGAAAATACTCCCAAAGCGATATCCTCAGGCTGATGTTCTCTGATTAGTCTTTCAGTGGCGGTTAAAGGACCTGCAAAACTTATCTTCCCTTGTTTATGGTACGATGGAATACTCACGGAACTACTCGCTTTATTTGCTAACTCTTCCAACATCGCACCAGCAGGAAAATCTAATCCTAAAAGGACTCCGATTCTATCAATAAATTGCCCAGCGTTTAGATCAATGGTTGATCCGATTTGACAAATAGTAAAAGAAAGATCATCATTCTTCCTTACCTTTAACAACTCACTTGTTCCACCCGATAATTGGAGCACCAAGAATTCGTTAATAGGAGGATTGTCTACCGCCAACAACCCAGACCATATATGTGTTTCTTGATGACTAATTTCCTTAAAAGGAATCTGAAGCACAGCAGCCAAAGATCTGCCAAAACTTACTCCTGGAACAAACACAGGCATATACGAATTATCTACTGGGCGCGGCCTACTAGAGGCAGTAATAGCTACTAGGTCGTTTGCGTCGATTTGGAGTTGTTCAAATAACTCTGGCAGGTTTTTGACATGCTGAAAAAGAGCCTCCGATTGTCGAAGACCCCTTTGCTCTTTTGGTACGTTTAGAACTTTGCGGTGATCAGCAACAACTTCTAGTTTACAATTCACTACGGCATTGGAAGTGGTGTAATTACTAGTATCAATCCCCATGAAATATCTATGACTCTTTGTCATTTACAACATCTCCTAAACTTGCTACCACCGCACCGAGAATTCCATTTATGAATTTCGGTGAAGCTGAATCACTAAATTTTTTCGCTAACTCGACCGCTTCGTTAATACTTATTTTTACATCAATTTCTTTCATAAAACAGATCTCGAAAATGGCGAAGCGCAGAATGTTTCGATCGACATTCGACATCCTATCCGTCCGCCAGTCCTTAGCAAAGGTATCGATGATTTGATCTAATTCTTTTATATGCTCACCTACCCCCAGGACAACGCGCCTAACAAAATCAGAATCACGGGGTTCCAGGGTTACTTCGCTGAGGCGAAAGGTAAGTGCAGTCTCCGCTTCGTTTTTTCCAACATCGATCTCAAACAATATTTGCAGGGCAGTTTGTCGTGCCAGTCGCCTACTCAATTTTAAGTCACCTCAAAAGTCTAGTTATTAAATCGTCAATATCACCACGAGTATCATACTTATGTCCTAGAACGAACCCTATCACAACACAGAGGGCGACAAACAAACCTTTAATGACACCGTACCTGATTACAATCCAGCCAATTATTAAACCAATAATTGTGCCAAAAATCTTACCCTTATGGGCCAATAACTCATTAAGAAAATCCTTAGACATTTACATCCCGCCTTTATTAATCGAACGGTCCTTCTCCTGCTTATGAATTCCCTTAACAAATACTTGAATATTTGCCACGGTGATCCCAACTGTTTCTGCTAAGTAGTCTTTAACTGTTGCTTGCACACTCTCGCTTAGAGCTGGAATATTATGATCGGGCATTAACTCAAGATCACGCTTGACGTCAAGTGGTTCATTGTTAAAAAAAGTAACTGATACGTTTTTTATTCCTTGGATCCTACTAGTTACTTCGATAATTAGTTCTTTAATACTATTTAAACTAATATGCACTTGCCCATGCTCTGTATGACAAATCATTGTGTGCTGTGGTTCGGTTTTCCAGATCATTAAGGCTAGATAGATAGCGATAAAGGCAACGATCAGAATTACCACTATACCATCTACCGAAGATACAGTCTGGAAATCTTGTATCCAAGTTAGCAAAACAGGGTTTCCAAAAGCAGTTAAAGCTAAAAAAATGCTAAGGACAATTAAAAGGATCGACGTTATACCAACGATAACCTTATCCAATTTTGTCATGTTACTTCACCCGTTGTGGTGGTTCTTCATGCTTTTCTTCAACTTGGGGAAAATGCACCCCCAATATATGGATATTTACCTCGACAACTGATAAACCAGTCATAGTCTCGATCGCTCTTTTTACACTTTCCTGAATGTTATTGGCTACCTCAGGGATGCTAAAACCATATTCAACAATGATGTCCAAATCCACAGCTGCTTCATGTTCTCCTACTTCCACTTTTACACCTTTGGAAAGATTTTTGCGACCAAGCATTTCGGCAATACCGCCAGCGATCCCGCCGCTCATTCCTGCTACTCCTTCAACATCGGTAGCCGCTAGACCAGCGATAATTCCGACAACTTCATTAGCTATTCTTATATCTCCTAATTCCGTGCGATGTTCTTTCTCAGCCATCAGAATGGCACCTCCTAAATACCTTTTGATAATCCTAATTATAACAAACCTACTACTTTTTTACAATTTTTTGCTTAGCAATTTCTCGCTCAATAAAATTAGTGGAATAATTACCACGCCGGAATTCATCATGTTGAAGAATCCACAAATGAAACTCCTTATTTGTTTTAATACCTTCAATTTCCAATTCCTCTAACGCTCCTATCGATCGCTCGATCGCTTCGTTGCGGTCAATACCCCAGCAGATCAGTTTTCCAAACATTGAATCATAAAAAGGGGTGATCTCTTGACCAGAATACACGAAACTATCCCAGCGTACCCCTAATCCTCCAGGAGCATGGAACTTTGTGATCATACCAGGAGAGGGAAGGAATCCGTTCTCGGGATCTTCTGCATTAATCCGACATTCGATCGCATGACCATAAGCGATTATATCTTTTTGCTCATACCCTAATTCATCTCCAGCAGCAAGTCTAATTTGCTCCTTAATTAGATCGATTCCGTAAACCGCTTCAGTAACTGGGTGTTCAACTTGGATACGAGTATTCATTTCCATAAAATAGAAATTACTCTCTTCATCAACTAAGAATTCGATTGTACCAGCATTACGATAATCAACATGTTTTGCCCCTTTAACCGCCATCGCTCCCATTTTTTTGCGGAGTTTTTCATCCACTATGGGAGAGGGGCTTTCTTCAAGTATTTTTTGATGCCGCCTTTGGAGAGAGCATTCCCGCTCACCCAGATGGACAACATTACCATAATTATCTGCCAGAATCTGTACCTCGATATGACGAGGATTTTCAATGAATTTTTCTAAATACACATCTGCATTACCGAAAGAAGCCTCGGCTTCGGCTTGTGCTAATTGGAACGCTTGAACCAATTGGGCATGGTTGTGCACCAAACGCATTCCTTTACCACCACCGCCAGCAGAAGCCTTTATTATTACAGGATAACCAATCTCATCTGCTATCATTACCAACTCATCGACAGATGTAACTGGCCCATCACTACCAGGAATTACAGGAAGTCCTGCAGCAGCCATTGTTTTTTTCGCTAGCGATTTATTACCCATTTTTTCAATTTGGTCCGCTGTGGGACCGATAAAAGTCAAACCATGACTTTCGCAGATTTCAGCAAAATCGGCCCGCTCGCTTAAGTATCCATAACCAGGATGAATCGCATCTGCTCCCGAAATCACCGCTGCTGAAAGAATGTTAGGGATATCGAGGTAACTCCGATTGGAATGAGCTGGACCAACACAAATCGCTTCATCAGCATACTTCACATGAAGTGAATTTCTGTCAGCTTCTGAATAAATCGCGACACTAGCGATATTTAATTCTCGACAGGCTCGAATTATTCTGATCGCTATTTCCCCGCGATTAGCTATTAATATTTTCTGAAACATTTTTTCCATCCCTTCACTTTTCAGGTTCAAGCAAGAAAAGAGGCTGCCCATACTCCACTGGCTCAGCATTATTGACTAAAATGCGAACAATTCGTCCACTATACTCAGATTGAATCTCATTCATTAATTTCATTGCCTCAATAATACAGAGAATTTGTCCTTCTTGAACTAAATCCCCCTCTTTTACAAAGGGAGGACTATCTGGCGAAGGGGCACGATAAAAGGTTCCTACCATCGGAGCACTTATTTCTATTAGGTTGTTGTCTTTTTCATTAACGGGTTGTTCGACTTTAGCAGTCGGTTGGCTCACAGATTGCTTAGCTGATTCTGCTGGTGCAAAATAATGCTCAGGAATATAGGTTATTGGGACTTGTTGAGCATTCTTCTTGATCGCAACCTTTACTCCTTCCAGTTCAATCTGCACTTCACTGACGTCAGTTTCGCCAACCAGCTTTATCAAATCTTTTATATCTTTTAACTCCATAATTAGCCTCCTCGTGATGATTTGAATAATCTTCGACAATCAACAACCTAATTCCTTTTATATGGTATAATATCCTATTTCTGCAAATCTAATGCAATCAATGAGCTAGACTGGGTTCATCAACGATGATAATTTTTTCTAAACTTACTCCCGTAATCCTTCTAACAACATCACCGATCTTACCAGCTTCTTCCGCAGTTAAAGTCACAGGAACTACCACTATAATCACATCATCACGAATAATAGTTATCGCATCCACATAACCCTTCACTCTCAGTAGATTTTCGATTTCGGTTTCTTTACCGATGATTTCGATTAGCGTCATCAGCTGATTTTGAGCTTCGATTCGGCGCTGTTCACTTACTTCCGAATCATTTAGGATTTTTTCTAAAAGTTCCTTTTCCATGCTTCTAACTCGCTCGCGGTCCAACCTGTACTCTGAAAACTTGGTTGGAGCTTTGGTAACGGAAACTACAGGCTCGGTAAATAAACCTACTTCTTCAGCTTCGTTTTCGGTTGGTTTCTCATCAAGCGGTGTCCACACACCGATACCTGGATCATCTTGATGAGCAAAATTAGGAGGTTGAAAAACATAGTAGAGAGCTAGAATAACACAGACTAATAACAAGATCATCGTAAAGCCTTTTCTCCCGTTTATAACATAAAAACTTGCCATTCTCACACTTCCTTTCAGTTTCATTGAGCAAACACATCGATCCGATACATAGAAATTTGAAGTGCTGTTTGAACAGCTCGTGCTATCTGAAGTCGAAGATCTGGATCGTCTGCGCCTTTTGCAACCACGATTACCCCTTTAATAACGGGTTCGTATTCTTTTAATACCAAGGGCACCTCCTTTTGCGAACCTTCTTGCGGCAGCGTAACAATTGATCTGGTTTCACGCTTTTCAAGCGTCAACTTGGTAGCTCCGTTTCGATCGTCCTCGTTGATAGTTCGGTCTTCAGTAGTGATATTTTCGGCAACCACAATTTCGCTGCTTCGCTCCAAAGTTACAAACACGTTAGCATTTTTTACACCCGCGATTTGATTAAGTATAGTGGCTAGATTCTCTTCGATTGCTTCCTCGTAACTTCTGGCACTTTGCTGGATTACATTTGCGGTATAAGTTGGGGTTTGATCGACTGCTCTTCTGGGAGTTGATGAGGGCTGGATCAACATAAACCCGACACCGATGATCACACAAAACGCTAGGATATTTATAATTCTCTTTTGTGATGGAGTAAGTTTATCGAGCATCTTCATCCCCCTAGTCTCCTGATGAGCACATTTTGCTTATCTAGTCCGAAGTAATGGGCTATTACCCGTTGAATTCGTTCCTCGCTTTGCTCTTTGTCAAATTCGATCTCCAGTTGTACTTGAAAAAGCTCCCCTTGATTGTCAAACGTTAAGGTTGATTTCACATCATTGACTCCTTCGATCGTTAGTGCTAAAGCTTCGATTTGTCGATTAAGCTCGAATTCGAATGTCTTTGTTATAGGTTGAAGTCCCGCTTGTTGCAAGCGGTAAGCTTCGTTTTCCCAATCCTTTGACACTGTTGAGGGTGTTTCCGAGCCAGCGAACACTTGCGATAATTGACTATCGTATCTAAAGTCTAAATTAACGATTGCTAATATTGGTTGTAAAATCGCTAACATCACTACTAAACCGAATGATAGCTTAGCAAACTTTTTGATCTCGTTACTAGGAAGTAGCATCTCTAAGAAGCAAATTACGATTATCAATGCGGTAAAAGTTTTGAAATATTCGCGCCAGTTCTCCATTAAATCACCTCATAAAGACTGCTAAATTTCCAAAACTAACCAGAACTAACACCGTAATAAAAAACATTAAGGAAACAGTTGCTAACGATACCATTATCATTTTTAGGGCATTCTCAAAGCTACCTAGAAGCTCAACGAATCTCTTATCGCAAACTGGTTCGATCAGTAGTTCTACGATTTGATAAATGATGATAATTGCCCATACTTTAAGAATTGGCGTCGCTAGAAAGAAAAAGAGTAACACTAAGGCATAGATGCCAACGGCGTTCTTTATCAACAGTGATCCACCCATCACTATCTCCATTGCGCCAGCGAATGAACCACCAACTACTGGGACAAAAGTACTCGTCAGAAATTTGGCAGTTCGTAAAGCTAAACCATCAGCTACTGGTGCGATGGCGCCACGAACCAAAAGAACACTGGAAAAGATAACGAACAAAAAACTAAGGAGCATAGTTCCTAGATGTCGCACAAAACCAGCCATCTTGGTTAATGGAAAATCTGGTGATAGATGTGCCAATAATCCTAGAACAATACCGATATTTATCAATGGAAAGAGAATGAACCTGACCACACTTGCAATCGTTGTTACGGAAGCAATTAATACAGGATGAAAGATCGCAGCGGTACTTATGCCTCCAACCGCAGCAAGTAAGGTTGCCATCGTTGGAAGCAGCGCATGCATAAATGAAACCATGTTATCTACTGCAGTTAAGGCTATTTGAGCAGCCTCCTTGAAACTTTGAAGACAAATAAAGGTAATGATCAAAAATGTAACCATAAAAGCCAAATTTACAGTATTTTGATCGCCAAAAGAACGTTGAAGTTGAAATAAAATTGCCGATAAAAGTGAAACAATTACTAACTGACGTAGCAAATGGGCGCTAAGCACAACTTCCTTAAAGAATCCTTGGATAAATATTTTAACTAAATCCCCGAGACCTCCACGGGCTTCCCCTCGTCCCAAAATATCCTTCAATCCAAGTTGCGGTAGGAATTGCTGATATTCTGGGTCGATTAGGTCTTGGAATTGTGTTAACTGTTCCAAATTCAATTGTTCTAATTGATTTGCTAGGGAGGATTCTAGCGGATCCGCTACGGCTGGGCATGATAGACTCAGGAACAATATCACGACTAATATAATCAAGAATATTTGGCGCCGCTTTTTGAGTGTGATTTCCGCCATGAAAAGCATCCTCTCTGCTCGTTAATTTAATCAAGTAAACTCCATAGGGCGTATAAAATTGCTTGCATTACTGGAAGTGCGATCATGATAATGATCACTTTGCCTGCAATTTCAACGGCAGATCCAATCGAATCCTCACCACAGTCTCTGCTTATTTGAGCACCAAAAGAAGTTACATAAGCTACTCCAATGGTTTTTAAAACTGGTGCTAGGTACATTGAGCCGATACTACTCTCCAAAGCCAAACTTGAGATGAAACTCATGATTTCCCCTAATCGCGGAATCAAACTCAAGGAGACCACTACCAGAAACGTGATCGAAAGTAAGATCCCATATTCTGGGACTTCTTTGCGTAACTTGGTTTGAAAAACCACGATTATTATTGCTAATATAACAACCATTGGAATCCAGAGCATTCTCCTTCTCCTTACCAGCGAAACACATCTTCTACATTTTCAAACAACTGAGAAACCATTTGCACAAGCCACAATAGTACAATAATTACTCCAGCTAGACTTAGCATTTGAGCTTGTTCTTTTCTATCTGCCTGAATCAAAAAAATGTTTAAGACTGCGATTAAGATTCCCAAACCAGCGATACGATAAATATGTGTTAAATCAGTCAAGAGTCTCCCTCCCTGAGCATAGTTATGAT
>JAAYFS010000002.1 GCA_012728115.1 Bacillota bacterium
CGAGCCCTGTTTCGCCCACCATTGCGGCAGTAGCTCAATTGGTAGAGCATCGCGTTGCCATCGCGAAGGTTGCGAGTTCGAGCCTCGTCTGCCGCTCCATCATGCCGATGTAGCTCAGTAGGTAGAGCACTTCCATGGTAAGGAAGGGGTCACCGGTTCGAGTCCGGTCATCGGCTCCAAAATATTTGCGGAAGTGGCGGAATTGGCAGACGCGCAAGGTTGAGGGCCTTGTGGGAGCAATCTCGTAAGGGTTCAAGTCCCTGCTTCCGCACCAAATGTGGAGCCGTAGTGTAGATGGTTAACACGCCAGCCTGTCAAGCTGGAGATCGCGGGTTCGAGTCCCGTCGGTTCCGCCATCTTTATTGGGGTATAGCCAAGTCGGTAAGGCACAGGACTTTGACTCCTGCATTCCCTGGTTCGAGTCCAGGTACCCCAGCCATTCTGCCCAGATAGCTCAGTTGGTAGAGCAGAGGACTGAAAATCCTCGTGTCGCTGGTTCGATTCCAGCAGGAACCACCATCTATGTATTGTTTTCTTGCCCCCATCGTCTAGCGGCCAAGGACACCGCCCTTTCACGGCGAAGGCAGGGGTTCAAATCCCCTTGGGGGTACCATTATGGGCCCATAGCTCAGTTGGGAGAGCGCTTGAATGGCATTCAAGAGGTCGTCGGTTCGATTCCGTCTGGGTCCACCAATGAAAAACGTGATAAAGCTCGCAATAGCGAGTTTTTTTATTTTTCGCCGATTTTAAAGCTAGCTTACGATTGAACACTTAGAATTTTTAGGTTAACCTTAAACTAAAGTGAAGTTATAGAGCAAATACAAATTTGATACTAACACAAATCAAGGAGGTGCACCTTTAACGGTGCGAAAAGTGCGATGAATAAAAAGATAGATTATAAAAAGGACTACAAGGAGATTTATCTGCCAAAAACAAAGCCAGAAATAATTGATGTACCGCCAATGTGGTTTATTACATTCAGTGGCTCTGGAGATCCAAACCAGGGAGAGTTTGGTCAAGCTGTGGAGGCGCTATATAGTTTGAGTTATGCGGTGCGCATGTCCTACAAAAGCGAAAATGTACCAGAAGGGTACTACCAATATACTGTTTTTCCCTTAGAAGGAGTTTGGGATTTGCTAGATTATACCAAGACTGCCACCGATAAAAGTAATTTAAAATATACGATCATGATTCGGCAACCAGATTTTCTCACTGAGCATTGGTTTCAGTATTTTTTAAAACAAGTCAAAGAGAAAAAACCAAACCCCTATTTAGATGGGATTCGTTTCGAACAGATCACCGATGGTCGAAGTTGCCAAATGATGCATATTGGCAGCTTCGATGATGAACCAACTAGTTTTAGGCAAATGGAGGCTTTCTGTGATGCACATAGCTATATCCGTACTAGCAAAGTTCATCGGGAGATTTATCTTTCCGATCCCCGCAAAACTGAAAAGGATAAGCTAAGAACAGTCCTAAGATACTCAGTGAAAGCGGTGGAATAACCCGATTGAAGTATTATCTTAATTCAGTTGTTTGTAGCATTGATTGAAGAACCAACATTTAGAGGGTTTATAGTTCTAAAAATAGAATCTCGAATTATCGAGACTATCGTTAGTTGGAGGGCTAGGATGAAATTTATCTCATGGAACGTAAACGGACTACGAGCCTGTGTAAAAAAAGGCTTTCTGGAGTTTTTTGAGGAAATTGACAGTGACTTTGTTTGTTTACAAGAAACTAAACTTCAGGATGGTCAAATAGAACTAGATTTAAAAGGATATGAACAATACTGGAATTACGCAGTGAAAAAGGGTTATTCAGGAACCGCCATTTTCACGAAGCATACTCCAAAGGATGTAAGGTATGGAATTGGAATCGAAGAACATGATCAAGAGGGTAGAGTGATAACTCTTGAATATGATGATTTCTACTTAGTTAATGTCTATACTCCGAATTCACAAAGAGAGTTAGCCAGATTAGCTTATCGCATGGAATGGGAAGATGCATTTAGAGATTATCTTGTGAAGCTAAAGGAAGAAAAATCTTTAATACTCTGTGGTGACCTTAATGTTGCCCATAAAGAAATCGATTTAAAGAATCCCGAAACGAACAGAAGAAATGCTGGATTTACTGATGAAGAACGAGAGAAGATGAATGAATTATTAGCAGCTGGATTTATCGACTCATTCCGCCACTTCTATCCTGATCGAACTGATGCCTACACCTGGTGGTCATATTTCCACAAGTCTAGAGAGAAAAACATTGGCTGGAGAATCGACTATTTCATCGTATCTGAAGATCTTAAAGGGAAAATGGTTGATGCAGGAATCCATGCTGAGATAATGGGAAGTGATCATTGCCCAGTATCATTGAAAATGCGTTTTGATTAGCGTAAACTAAAAGTGGAGTTCTCTAATTAGAGAACTCCACTTTTTATTTTTCCACGAAGTCATTTCTCTGTTCTATTAGCTAATACCTGCAAAGCATGAGCTGTATCGTGCATCTCTCTTAAGGTGTGATGTAATTCTGTTGTTAGGTTTGATTGATTTTTTTCAAGTAGTTCAGTATCTTTTACTACTTGATCAACCAAGAAATAGACAGCTTTAATTGCACTATCGATTTGGGTTAGAGTATCTGACACATTTTTGCTTGCTTTCAATGAGTCATCAGCAAGCTCTCTAATGTTTTCGGCAACCACTGAGAACCCTCTACCGTAATCACCAGCATGAGCGGCTTCGATTGCCGCGTTTAAGCCAAGCAATTTTGTGTGATTTGCTATATTCCCGATAATATCCAGGATCTTTTTTGTTTCTTTCAGTAATTGTTGACTATTTTCCGTCGCTTCTCTTAATTCGGTAATCTGTTCGATTGTTTCCACTAAGGACTCATTACTTTTTTCATTTAACAAGTCGATTTGATTGATTCCAGTTTCAATGAAATTAACCAACTTGGTTGATGATTCGATTAGTTTTTGATTCAGTTCTTCCCGCTCATCAACAATATCCATAATGAGTAATGCAACATCTGGTGGTACTATCGTATTTTCTGGAGATTCGAACTTCTTTAGTTCTTGGTTTACAGCTTCGACTCCAGTGGCATCGATAATGATTTTCTTAGAATTTATGTTGATAAAACGTTTGAAATCGCGGCTAACGGGGACACCTTTTTGACGAGCAAGTCTAATTCCTTCTGCTTGCTCATTTGGATCAGCTATACCAAGTATCTGGACATTTCTTGTGGTGAGAAGAGTTTTCAGTATGGCAGTTCCCCCATTACCTGCTCCAATAATGACAACGTTCTGCATGAATTAAACCTCCTCGACTTGGTCACGAGTTTTAAACATTCGTGACAGATTACAGTATTCCTTTGCGAGTTTGATAAATTATTGTAAATTAAATGGCATTATCCAGGGAATACTTAAGGCGATGTCTTCGGAGTTATTCTAAAGTTATGGAGGAATATGATGCAAAACTTATCGGCAACCGAACTTCTTTATCCAATCTACGTTCTTTTCACCTTAACTCTGACACTGATATTTATTCCTCGCGATCACTACAAAGAGTATTTGATCTATGGTCTCTTGGTTGGAGGGTTAGGAGATATCGTAGTTGTTATGTTGATGCAGAATCTCTTTGGAGTAATGCAGTTTAAAAACCAAGGAATCTTCTATGTGCTGGGCCATCATGCATTGTCCCCCTTGGCATGGACACTAACTGTGATGCTATTTCTTTTCTTTTTGCCAAACCGAAAATGGTTTCGTTATCTATACGTTATCTATTGGGCAATGATGAGCGTTGGGTATGGGTACCTAGTTCATAATGCTGAACTGTTTGAATTCAAATCCTGGCTTTATCCAATCCCCGCCTTTTTTATATTTATTGCTTGGTGGAGTGTTGCTACGTGGCTGTTC
Source organism: Bacillota bacterium (assembly GCA_012728115.1). Classification (GTDB taxonomy): domain Bacteria; phylum Bacillota; class Limnochordia; order Darwinibacteriales; family JAAYFS01; genus JAAYFS01. Next base: position 3,911 of record JAAYFS010000002.1, read on the forward strand.
CGTCGGACTAGCAATTTAGCAAAAAGAAATCTTTAAGAGTGCTAACTTAAGCTGATGTGCAGTATAATTTGGTGACCTATCTTACGAAACGAGATAAGTATAACGAGATAACCATAAAATTGGATCAAAAAAAGGTGGTCAGAGCCACCTTTCTCAAGTTTAACTATTAATCGTCATCGTCGTCATCATCGTCCCTCGCATTCAAATCTACATCTAATTCAATCTCTACTCGTTGTCCACTGCTAAGCCGCATCTTTAGTTCAAACTCACGAACTTCCTCTTGAGGGATCCCTAACTCTTCTAATAATTTTTCAACAAAAGCAAGAGGTTTGGTTTGGGCTGGATGCGGTAGTTTCTTTACTAAATTATTGATTTCTACTTCAGCTTGCTCGCCAATCAATCTTGTCTCTTCATTGTTAATTCTCTTTCTGAATAGCGAATCGTCCTTATCTTTAGCTTGGCTGTGGAACTTCATGTCCACCCGATCGCCATTTGTACCTTCAATTTCTAAATCAAAGCGTTCAACTTGTTCCAGGGTCGAACTGGCTGAACCAAATAACGAAAGCTGCGAAATGTCCTGCTCTTGTTTGTTTGCCATGGATTGAATCATAGTCGCAGCAATTAATACAATGAAAATTGCGATTGAAACAATAAGATGTCTGTTTTTTAGCATTCTTTTCCCTCCAAAATTTTAGTAGCTATTTATATTCTTGGTTTCAGGGAAATTAATAACCTGGGAATATCACGGATCGAAAAGAAAACTTGGCAAAAAAATTTTTGGTAGACTAAAAGGTTTTATGGTATATTGAACTGTAGTCTAATTTTTAGATAGTTGGAGGAAATAACTTGAAGATTAGAAACGTAGCAATCATCGCTCATGTTGATCATGGGAAAACAACTCTAGTTGATGCGATGTTGAAACAGACAGGGATGGTGAAGCACAACCAGCATTCAAATGATCGCATCCTAGATTCAAATGCGCTAGAACGTGAGCGTGGCATTACCATTTTAGCGAAGAATATCTCGGTTCCATACAAGGATTATAAAATAAATATTGTTGATACCCCTGGGCATGCGGATTTTGGAGGGGAAGTTGAGCGAGTTCTTGGTATGGTAGATGGCGCAATTCTGGTAGTGGATGCAGCTGAAGGACCGATGCCCCAAACCCGTTTTGTATTGCAAAAAGCACTGGAACACAAATTAACCTTGATTGTAGTAATAAATAAGGTGGATCGTCCGTTAGCTCAACCACACAAGGCGGTGGAAGAGGTATTCGATCTTTTAATTGCTCTAGGCGCAGATGATGAACAATTGGATTTTCCTGTGTATTATGCATCTGCTTTATCTGGAGTAGCGACCATGAATCTAGATAGTTTTGGTTCGGAGGGGACGATTTTCCCAATCCTAGAAGGGGTTATTTCCTATGTTCCTGCGCCAGAAGTAGGTGTGGGCAGATCCCTACAAGTGTTGGTGAGTAATCTCGATTATGATGATTATGTAGGTCGAATTGCTGTTGGTAGAGTGCATCAAGGGGAAATCAGACAAGGACAAGAAATATTAATTACTCATGATGGTGAAACAGAGGTTAAAAAAGGGAAGATCGCTCTACTATACACGTTTGAAGGATTAAACCGTAAACCTATTGAAATGGCAGGTGCGGGTGATATTGTGGCTTTTAGTGGAGTTGATGAAATTCAAATCGGTGATACCGTTAATCAACTCGATAATCCATTGCCTCTACCTTCACTAAAAATTGATGAACCTACGATGACCATGATTTTTCGCGTCAACGATTCACCCTTTGCTGGTCAAGATGGCACATATCTAACTTCACGCCATTTAAGAGATCGTTTATTGCGAGAAGAGAAGACAAACGTTGCCCTTAAGGTAAGTGCTACCGATTCGCCAGAGGCTTTCTTAGTGGCTGGTAGAGGAGAACTTCATTTAAGCGTATTGATCGAAACAATGAGAAGAGAAGGATATGAATTCTGTGTTTCCAAGCCCGAACCAATCTTGCGTCAGGGCGACTCTGGTGTAGAAGAACCTTACGAATTATTGGTTGTCGACGTTCCTAAGGATTATTTTGGCGCCGTCATGGAGTTGATTGGAGTCCGCAAAGGCGAACTTCAAACCATGGATCAAGTAGGAGATCGTTTGAAAGCACAATTCGTGATTCCAGCAAGGGGCCTGATCGGATTCGCTTCGCTCTTTTTAACCGAGACCAAGGGGTATGGAGTTATGCACCACGTCTTTTCGCATTATGGAGCTTGGGCAGGGCAGATTCCGACAAGGCAGACAGGAAGTATTATTGCGTGGGAGACAGGAATTGCGACCAGCTATGCTTTGCAAAACGCTGAACAAAGAGGAACTTTATTTATCGAACCAGGAACCCATGTTTATGCTGGTATGGTGGTAGGCGAAAACAACAGATCGGAAGATCTAGATTTTAATGTGGTGAAGAAAAAACATGTAACCAATATGAGGGCTGCTGGTTCAGAAGATACAGTTAAGCTTGTTCCACCGCGAGTTTTTAGTCTTGAACAAGCGATCGCATTTTTAGCAAATGATGAGTATCTTGAAGTTACACCAAAATCATTGCGGATGAGGAAGGCGATTCTCGATAGAAACCTACGAGAAAGAAGCAAGAAACAAACGAGTAAATAAAAAAGTTTTACTAGAGGCTGTGGCTAGGTGGGCAAAATAGTCAACAAAAAATGTGGCGGATAGGAATCAATAACCTATCCGCCATTGATCATTCTGTAGAAGTATCGTTAAGGCCATTTCAAATTTCTTGTTGTCCGATTCTGTTCGCTTTTTCGGCCCCTTAGTTTTTCCACCCATGCGGCGGTAACGAGCCATCAATGAGCGATGCTCCAGTAACTGTTCGATGTTATCATTGGAATAAATATAACCCGATGGCGAAAGAGCAAAAGCCTCTCTGGCGAGGACTAAAGCAGCTAACCCATAATCTTGTGTTACGATAATATCTCCTGGATCCGTGTTATTCACAATCGCATAATCTGCTGCATCAGGTTCACTACCTACAATGATGTGGTTTTCGTTATCGATTACGTGGTTGATTGATGCTACAGTCAGAAGTTCGAATCCGTAAACATTTTTCTTGTTTCTAATAATTTCTAGGCATGACCGAGGACAAGCATCAGCATCAACGATAACTTTTCTTATCTGCATTTTGCACCTCGCAAGATTACGTTAGTAATGTTTCAGCTGGAGTAAGGATGAGAAATACTCCCTCACAATCGGCGCAGCTACAGCCCCGCCAATACCACCTTCTTCAACTATTAGAGCGAAGGCCAAATTCTTGCCGCCAAAGTTTTCGATATAACCAGCAAACCAAGCATGAGAAGGTTGATTAGTAACTTCAGCTGTACCAGTCTTGCCAGCAACTACTAAGTTCTCAACAGCAGCTTGCCTACCTGTACCTTCTAAAACCACTTTTTCTAGCATCATCTTCATTTCCGTTGCAGTTTCGGGTTGAATCACTTGGTCAGCGTCTTCGGCTCTACCTTCGATCAGGTAAGGTTTCTTTAGCATTCCATTATTGGCAAAGACCGAGAAAAGCGAAGCCATGTGGTATGGAGTAAGTAAAACTTGGTCCTGCCCAATTGCACTCCAAGCTAAGGCGACTTGACTACGGTTAGGATTCCCAATTTGTCCCGCATTTGCAGGCAGCGATAGTTCTGGACGTTGATCTAATTGGAAACGAGAAAAATATTCTCTAAATGTTGGAGCGCCGAGCTCAAGCCCTACTTTAGCCATCGTAGTATTAATCGATTTAACCAGTGCGTCCGTCAAGGTATGTTCTCCAAAAGATTGTCCTTCAAAATTACGGATAATGTTTCCTTGCACTACTATTTCTCCCGAATCATTAAACTCGCTTAATGCGGAAAACGTTCCTGTTTCCAAAGCGATAGCTGCGGTTAGTGCTTTAAAAGCAGAACCAGGAGGGTACCTTCCTTGCAGTGCTCTGTTGAACATTGGTCTAGATGGTTCGGAGTTTAATTCTTGCCAGCGGATATTACTTATTCCAATAATGAACTCATTTGGATCATAGCTCGGAGTGGAAGCTAGAACCAAGATTTCACCAGTTTCTGCATCAATAATCACGAAGGAAGCCTTTCGGGAACCAAGAACTTGCACAGCGAGCTCCTGCATGCCGATGTCGAGTGTAAGTTGAATATCTTCCCCATGTTTTACAGGTGTTTCAGCAAATAAGACTGGTTCTGAACTATTGGAAGAACGAACAAAGAAATGATAACCTACGTGTCCACGCAAAATAGCTTCTTCCCCATATTCTAAACCACTTCGACCAACACGTTCGCCGACTTGGTACTCCCGTTCAGGATACTGAGCAATCATTTCTGCGCTTACTTCTCCTAAATATCCTGTTATATGAGCGACGGCTTCACCAGATGGATACACTCTGCTGGGATTACGTCGGAAAAACACCCCAGGAATAGGTCGTAGGATCTGATTGATTTCTTCATAGTAACTTTCGGAAACGGTGATTAAGGGAACGAACCAGTGATCTTGCACGCCAGGGGCTTGATATTGACTGCGAATATAACTCTCGCTAAGTCCCAGCATCTCATTGAGAGTTGTAAAAAGCCTTACTGGGTCGCTAATTCTTCCAGGTTGCACTCCAATGGTGATTGTGCTTCCCTCGCCAGCAAGCAAGTAACCGTTGCGATCGTAAATACTACCGCGTTCGGGAAACACTATTTCCCGCTCGTATTCTGCATTAAGACCGATAGTAGGGAGTGGTAAATCGTCTGCCCATACTATTTTCCAGTCAAAATAGTTTTCTCTTTCCAATCGTAGATTAATTGTGATGGTGATCGGGTCAAAATATGTACTAGAGTATTCGATCTTTGCTTGATATTCCGCGTCCAAAAGGGATTCTTTGATTGGCTCGAAATCAACGATTTCTATTTCTGTTAAGCCAAAGGCATCTGCAAATTTTTTAAAGTTATCAACTAAAGTTGCGCTCGATGGGAATTGTTCTTCGCCATGGTAGAACGAAGTAAGTTGACCATAGCTTTTTTCGCTCAGAGCGGTTAAATAGTCTTCCGCTACCTCCAATGAAGTGGGATAAAGGAAATTATATGATAGTATGCCTCCTCCGATCACAAGTGCTAAAATCACCACAACTATGGCAAAATAACGCACAGCAAGCACCTCCCAGGGTCTGTTGTATTAATCTAATTAAACTCTTTTCAAAAGAAACCCTTTTCTAATCTATTTATGGTTAGGCAGGATTTCCATTTTATCTCCAGAAATGAACGTTAATCGAAAATGCATTAAACGGAGGGAAATCAATGGAACAAGATAAGGCTATGAGACTTCATCGCCAAGATATCCCTGTGGAACAGACTTGGCGTTTAGAGGACATTTACAATACAATTGAAGCTTGGGAAGCTGATCTACAAGAATTGCGAAATGATGTAACTTCGATAACAAAATTCAAAGGCAGGCTGAATGAAGGAGCCTCAGTGCTCTTAGAATGCCTTTTAGCGCAGGAGGAATTTTCCAAGAAAGTTATCAAAGTTAGTTCATATGCGAATTTGCGTTTTTCTGAGGATAGTACTAATCCAGAAAATCAAGCAAATGCCGCAAAAGCATCAGGCGTTCTTGCTGAGCTCGAGGCATCGTTATCATTTGTAGATTCCGAAATCCTGGAGCTTCCAGATGGCAGAATTGAAGAATATCTTGAACAGGAACCTGGATTGGAACCATTCCGCAGAGTTTTGCTCGATCTTTTAGAAAAGAAACCCTATCGTCTAAGTCCTGAAACAGAAAAAGCCCTAGCAGCCCTAAGTGAAATCCATGGTGCTCCATATATGACTTATCAGCGGACGAAACTATCTGATATGCAATTTGAACCGTTCAAGGATAGTAAGGGGAATGAATTACCAGTTTCATTTTCACTTTTTGAAGAGCAATATGAAATGGATCCCGATCCAAACGTGCGTAGAGCTGCCTACCAGTCTTTCACTAAAGGGTTAAAACAGTATCAAAATACTTTGGGAGCGACTTTCGCAACTGAAGTAAAGAAGCATGTGGTTTTAGCTAAACTGAGAGGTTACGAGTCAGCTACCCATATGTTTTTACATTCACAGGACGTAACTCCAAAGATGTATCATACGCTTTTGGACGTGATTCAAAAAGAACTTGCTCCCCATATGCGTAAATATGCCCGCTTAAAGAAAAGGGTATTGGGATTAGACAAAATGATGTTTTGTGACCTAAAAGCCCCATTGGATCCTGAATTCGAACAAAAAGTTACTTACGACGAAGCCACCGAACTAGTACTAGAATCGCTTAAAATCCTGGGCGATGAGTACAATGAATTTATGAAAAAGGCTTTGACCGAAAGATGGGTTGATCGGGCAGATAATATTGGGAAAGCAACTGGAGCTTTTTGTAGTGGCACCTATGGTGTACATCCCTTTATTTTAATGACTTGGTCTGATTCAATGCGCGCGATCTTTACCTTGGTACACGAATTAGGTCATGCTGGTCATTTTTGTCTAGCAGGTCGATATCAGAGATTAGCGAACCTATGGCCTTCCAACTATTGTGGCGAAGCTCCTTCAACGATGAATGAACTCCTTCTAGGAAAATATATTCTCGAAAAATCGACAGATCCGAGGGTGAAACGATCAGTTATCTTGGAATTTTTGGGAACCTACTATCATAACTTTGTAACTCACCTGTTAGAGGGGGAACTACAAAGACGAATTTACGAATTAGCAGAAAAAGGAGTCCCTATCAATGCGAGTGTATTGTCCGAACAAAAAGGAAATATCCTTTCTGAGTTCTGGGGCGATACCGTTGAGATAGACGATGGAGCTAAATTGACCTGGATGCGTCAACCACATTACTACCTTGGTCTCTACTCCTACACCTATTCCGCAGGTTTAACAGCGGCAACAGTTTGTAGACAAAAATTTGATGAAGAAGGGCAACCTGCCGTTGAACGCTGGTTAGAAATGCTGAAAGCAGGCGGAACACTCAAACCGCTAGAACTCTTTAAACTGGCTGGTGTAGATATGTCAACGGCTGAACCGATTCGTCAAGCAGTAGCGTATGTAGGTCAACTGATCGACGAATTAGAAACATATTTCTAAGCAAAGGGTTGATTAAAAAGGGGGGTAGATTAGCCCTCCTTTTTTCTTGGATTTCTTAGGAAAAAGGAATAATTTTGCAGAAGGTTTTAATACATCATGGAAAGAATTTCTTCCCCTGTGCCATTAAGAAATCGGCGAGGAGGAAGGAAGATAAGGGAAATGCGTAGCAATTATTACGAAAGAATTATTCTCAGTATAGGCGTTCTAGGATTGGTTAGTTTATTATGGGGTACCGCACTAAATTATTTTCGTTCGTGGGAAAGCACTTTTGTTTTGGCGATAGTATTAGCGACGGTGCTCACAATCTTAATAGCGATTTGCGTCACATTCTATTTAAACACTGCCTATCAAGGGAGGCTTTACCAGGACCAAATTGAGAAGAATGAGCTACAAAAAATGGCTATCGAAACTTTAAGAGAACAAAGACATGACATTCTTAACGATCTCGCACTAATTTCCTCATATCTACAATTACAACGCTACAAAGAAGCACAAAACTACCTAGAACTAACAGCAGCAAGTCTATCTGATAAATACAATATCATCGATTTGCCTTATGATGCATGGCTAACGTTGATTCGTATCAAACAAGAGGAAGCTGAAAAACGCGATATCATCCTTAACATTTCGATGGACGCACCATCGCCAGCAGATATCAATGAACGAAGACTCTTACCGAAACTAACAGCTAATTTATTGGATAATGCTTTTGACGCTGTTTGCGGTGTTCCATCACCATATGTCGAGTTACGTTGGTATATGAAGGATGATTGCAGGGTGCTAAGTGTCGAGAATAATGGTCCTGAGATTGATCCAGATATTATGTCAAAGGTTTGGAAACCTGGATACTCTTCGAAGAAGAGAGATGGAGCTGGGTGGGGTTTAGCAATTTGCAAAAAAATCGCCGAGGAGTTAGGCGGCGATTTAGTTTTAACCTCCACAAAGGGGAAAACGAACTTTTCTTTATTTTTATATGGATAGAGGGTGAAATATTTGGTCAAAAACGTTCTCTTAACTGGATTTGAACCCTTCGGTGGTGAAAAGATCAATCCCAGTTGGGAAGTTGTAAAGAACGTCAAAGAACGAAAAATTGAAGGAGCAACGATTGAAGCAGTTCAACTCCCATGTGTGTATAATCTCGCGGTGAAAGAGGCGATTAAAAAAATAAGGGAGTCTGAACCATGCGTTGTTATCTCTCTTGGCCAGGCAGGAGGAAGACCTGATATCTCGATCGAGCGAGTTGCTTTAAATGTTCAAGATGCCACGATTGCTGATAATGCGGGGAACAAGAGAACAGAAGAACGAATAAATCAAGATTCCGTTGATGCGTATTTTTCCACCTTACCATTGACGGAAATTGTTGATGTACTACGAGATAATAATATCCCTGTGCGAATCTCAAATTCCGCAGGAACCTATGTCTGTAACGATTTAATGTATGGGGTGCTTGAATATATCAAAAGAGAAGAATTAAGGACTTTAGCTGGTTTTATTCATGTACCGTACTTACCAGAACAAGCTGTAAAGCATCCTGGCACAGCATCAATGAGTCTGGATTTAATGGAACAAGCACTAGAGCTAATTATTAAAATTGCGTTAAAATATATTTGACAAAATGTTATGTCCTAGTGTATAGTGGAAAAATAATCCACGTACACTAGGGGGATACGGATGAGTCTGTTAAAGTTCAAGAAAATACTTGTAGCTAATCGCGGAGAAATAGCAATCCGCATTTTTCGCGCTTGTAGTGAATTACAAATAAGAACGGTAGCGATCTATGCTAAGCAGGACGAGTTAAGTCTCCATCGTTTCAAGGCAGATGAAGCCTACCTTGTGGGAGAAGGAAAAGGACCGATAGAAGCTTACCTCGATATCGAGGATATTATCTCTATAGCAAAACGAAATGAAGTGGATGCGATCCACCCTGGTTATGGTTTTCTAGCCGAAAACGAAAAATTCGCTAGACGTTGCCTCGAAGAAGGTATTGCATTTATAGGTCCGAAAGCGGAACACTTGCGGATGTTTGGTGACAAACTAGAGGCACGATTACAAGCCGCGAAAGCTGGAATTCCGGTCCTGCCGGGAACTAACAAGCCAGTAAACAAATTAGAGGAAATAAAGGATTTTGCCACAAAGTATGGTTATCCAATTATTATCAAAGCGGCAGCTGGTGGTGGCGGACGGGGCATGCGGATCGTTTCTAAAGAGGAGGAAGTAAAAGAAGCTTTTGAACGGGCCTGTTCGGAAGCTAATGCTTCGTTTGGCAATCCGGCGGTTTATCTTGAATACTATTTAGAAAATCCTAAGCATATCGAGGTTCAGATCCTTGGTGACTATCAGGGAAATATAGTACATCTATTCGAGCGTGACTGCTCTGTGCAAAGGCGTCACCAAAAGCTAGTGGAAGTAGCGCCTAGCGTTGCGATTGATGAAGAATTACGAACCAAGCTTTGTGATGCCGCTGTTAGACTGATGAAACAAGTAAATTACGTCAATGCGGGTACAGTAGAATTTCTCGTTTCGGGCAAAGAGTTTTACTTTATCGAGATTAATCCTAGGATTCAGGTTGAGCATACCATCACCGAAATGGTTACAGGTATCGATATTGTTCAAGCGCAAATTAAAATTGCGGCGGGTTATCGGCTTGATTCCCCTGAAATTGGTATTTGTTCACAAAATCAAATTACGCGTCGCGGATATGCAATCCAGTGTCGGGTAACCACAGAGGATCCAGAAAATGATTTTGCTCCTGATTCTGGGCGTATCTTGGTTTATCGAACTAGTGGTGGCTTTGGAACTAGGTTGGATGGGGGCAATGGTTTTACGGGAGCAAATATCATGCCATACTATGATTCGCTTTTGGTAAAAATATCGGTTTGGGCATTAACTTATGAACAAGCTGTTCAGAAGATGATTCGCAATTTACGCGAAACTCGGATTCGAGGGGTAAAAACTAACATCCCATTTTTGGAAAATGTCATTCACCATAAGTCGTTTCGCAGGGGTGAATATAACACCAATTTTGTAAATGATACACCAGAACTTTTTGAATTCAAACTTGTCCGTGACCGTGGCACCAAATTACTCCACTACCTTGGTGAGGTAACGATTAATGGATATCAAGGAATAGAAAGACAGGTTGGGAAACCCGATTTTGCGATCCCAATTATACCGAAATTATGTTCTAAAGAAACTTCAGCCGCTAGAGATATTACCCTTAGTGGAACAAAACAAATCCTTGAGCAAGAAGGATCCGCTGGGTTGATCGCATGGATTAAGAATCAAAAAAATTTGTTAATTACCGATACCACTTTCCGTGATGCGCATCAATCGCTATATGCTACAAGATTTAGAACTAGAGATTTCGTTAATATTGCCGAATCAACAAGTAGATTAATCCCCAACCTATTCTCCCTCGAGATGTGGGGAGGGGCTACTTTTGATGTGAGTATGCGATTTTTAAAAGAAGATCCATGGGAAAGATTACGTTTAATTCGTGATCGGATGCCAAATATCTTGCTTCAAATGCTTCTACGCGGCGCTAATGCAGTTGGATATAAGAGTTATCCCGATAACGTAATCAATCGATTTGTAAAAGAAACTGCAAGGCAAGGTATTGATGTTTTTAGAATATTCGATAGCCTCAATTGGCTTGAAGGAATGCGCTTTGCGATCGATTCCGTTTTAGAAACAGGGAAGATTGCTGAAGTTGCTATTTGTTATACAGGCGATATCCATGATCCACAAAGAAAGAAATATAACTTAGATTACTATATTAATTTAGCAAAAGAAATCGAAAAAACAGGAGCACATATCCTGGCAATCAAGGATATGGCTGGCTTGCTTAAGCCATTTGCCGCCTATGATTTGATCTCCGCTTTGAAGAATGAAGTAGATATGCCGATTCACATACATACCCATGACCTGAGTGGCAATGGCATTGCGATGTATCTGGAAGCTTTTCGCGCTGGAGCCGACATCGTGGATGTAGCGATCAGTACAATGTCGGGGCTTACGTCTCAACCAAGCTTTAACGCCTTAGTTGCAGCCTTAGAAAGACAAAAAGGATGCCCAGAGTTCTCCTTAGAGAATCTAAATCTATTATCAAATTATTGGGAGAAGGTTCGCTCGTATTATCAAGCTTTCGATTCTGGGATTAAGTCTACCAGCACAGAAGTATATTTTCACGAGATGCCAGGGGGACAGTACAGCAATCTTCAACAACAAGCAAAAGCGATAGGTTTAGCAAATCGCTGGGATGAGATAAAAAGGATGTATCAAACCGTCAATATGATGTTTGGTGATATAGTGAAAGTCACCCCTTCATCAAAAGTGGTGGGAGATATGGCACTTTTCATGGTGCAAAATGATTTGACCGAAGAAGATATATACCATCGAGGAGAAACTTTGGATTTTCCCGATTCAGTGGTGCAATTTTTCCAAGGACAAATGGGTAAACCATATCAAGGGTTCCCACAAAAACTTCAACGGATCATCCTTAAAGGAAAAGAACCACTTACTTGTCGTCCAGGGAAAATGTTAGAACCGATCGACTTTAACCAAGTTAAGTCGTATTTAGAGGAGAAATTTGCCTGTATGATGGAGGAAGCGGATATTCTTTCTTACTTAATGTATCCGCAGATTTTTGAAGAATTCCAAAATCACCGTACTTGTTTTTCGGAAGTTTCGGTTTTGGATACTCCGTCCTTTTTCTATGGAATGCGCCAAGGTGAGGAAATTCGTGTTGAAATAGAAAAGGGTAAAGTGCTAATTATCAAGCTGCTTTACGTTAGTGATCCGCAAGAAGATGGTACTAGAACGCTATATTTTGAATTAAACGGGCGACTGCGAGAAATCACAGTTGTTGATAAATCGGTTGTTCCTACAATGCTCGCAAGAGAAAAAGCGGATCCTGCGAAACTCACAGATATCGGTGCTTCGATGCCAGGAACGGTGAGCAAAGTATTAGTTAAAGAAGGCGATCGTGTCAAACAAGGGGAGAATCTAATTCTAACTGAGGCGATGAAAATGGAAACCACGATCCAAGCACCACAAGCAGGAGTCGTTAAACGCATCTTAGTCAAACCTGGAGATGTAATTTTTGTAGGTGATCTTTTGCTTGAATTACAATAGAGTTATAAAAGGTAGTTTAACTAAGGCAGGGGTTTCGAAGGAGCTAATTGAAGTTTAAGAGTACTACTTTGTTTTTTTACAGAAAGGAGTGCTCTTGCATGCGTAATATCATTGCAATTTTATGTGTGGTGCTTAGTTTTCTTCTTGGTTTTGCTCAAGGAAAATGGTTATTAGGATTGGTCATACTTGTCCCTGCCTTTTTCTTTATTTCAGATAATTTTAAGCCCTGAAATATGGGCTTATTTTTATAATTCACCGATTATCCGAATCTCTGGTTCAAGTTCGATACCGAAATCTTTCTTAATTGTTTTTTGGATTAGTTGAATCAAATCTAAAACATCTTGAGCTGTTGCATCACCTGTGTTAACTATAAAGCCTGCATGTTTGGTTGATACTTGTGCCCCGCCAATTTGATATCCTTTAAGATTAGCTTTTTCAATTAAGGGACCTACGTAAGCGTTGGGCGGGCGCTTAAATGTACTCCCTGCGCTAGGCAATTCCAAAGGTTGCTTTGCTATTCTTTGGGCTTGAAGTTCTTTCATTTTGGCAAAAATACTTTCTCTGTCTCCAGGAGTTAAGCTGAGTGTTGCTTCAGCTATTATTACTTTTTCTTGTTGAGCGCGGCTTGAGCGGTAGCTATAATAGAATTCATTTCGATTCCATTCGCCGATTTTATCAGACGTTATCCACACAACATTCTCAACTAGTGGACCGATTTCGCCTCCGTAGGCGCCTGCGTTCATATAAATTGCTCCGCCAAGACTACCGGGAATCCCTACTGCGAACTCTAAGCCAGAAAGTGCATGACACGCTGCAAATTTGCTGATGCAACTAAGAAGACAGCCGCTTGTAGCGGTTAATTTTGAACCATTTATATTTGCACTAGCAAAGGAATCAGCGATTTGAATTACCAGCCCCCGGATTCCTTTGTCAGTTACCAATAAGTTACTACCATAACCGATGGTTGTAACAGGGAGGTTGTTTTGCTCTGCGTATTGCAAAGCTTCTTGAATATCTTCTTTACTTTTTACTTTTACGAAATAGTCCGCTGGACCACCGACCCCTAGTGAAGTCACATTCTTCATGGGAAAGTCACGCAAGATGTTCATAAAGGCACTCCTTTGTTCAAAGGTACAGCTAAAAAGGCGGGTTCCCGCCTTTTTCAATTCTTTAGTCTTCAATTTAGTTTATGCTTTTCCTTCTTTTATATGTTAATTCATTGATGTGGTCGGTTTTGATTAATGAAATTTGAAGGATGGAGCCAGTGTTGGAGTAGTTGGGAACGATTCCATGGTTGTCCATTTGTACGAGGCCATGCATTCGAGGCTAAATAAGTTTTTCTAATCTCAAAGTGAAGGTGTGCAGTAAATCTATTATTCGGGCCTCTTCCTACCGTGCCGATTTCTTGTCTTCGTTCTACTGTTTCACCAACTTGAACATACCGTTGATCAAGGTGTGCGTACTGAGACCAAACTTTACTACCATTTGCTAATTGATGTTCAATAGTAACTATGTTTCCTTGAGCAGTGTTCCAACCTGAGAAGACAACCACTCCATGTCCAATGCTATATACTGGTTCACCCCAGTCGCCATCGCCAGCACCAGGAATATTCCAATCCTCACCTGGATGCCAAGAATTACTAGCATTGCTCCAAACAAGAAAGTCGTATCCAGTGATTGCCCAGCCTTCGCCATTTCGGCCACCTACGGGAAAATCAAACCCATCGGCAATCGGGACGGCAGGGTCAATACTGTCCGAAGGCTCGTCCGATGGTTCTATACTATCTTCTACATAGTCTTTCTCTCCTGGATCAAAGATATCAGGACCTTTACCAGCAAGAAAACTGCAACCGCTTACGAATAATATAAGTACAAGGATTAAGGATAATCTACCAAATTTAATCATAGTTGCCTCCTTTGTTAAAAAATTGTTGCAACTAAAACGTAACATAGCTGGGGTTTTGAGTCAATAATGGTAATTGTTTGTAGTATTTTAGAGGAATGAGGTAAAAGGCGGAGAAACTGTAGTAATATGATTGAAATAAGGAGTTTTCCTATGAGAAAGGGTATCATTGTAAATGTAATTCTTGGTTTTCTCTTATTTTCCCTAACTGGTTCTGTTTGGGCTTCCGACACTGGAACAAAAATTTCGCTTGACGAAGGTAATCTCTTTCGTCATCGTTTTCAAATTGTTCCTAACCACGAGTATGCGATAAGCGTTAATGTCCGAACTGATCTACGGGATGTAGAGGTAGCGGTTTCAGTGAATCTGTGCGATGAGAATGATCAAGTAGTAGATTTTCTAGAAGTGTACCGTGGCTTGGGCCATGAAGGAGATTGGATCCCAATTAGGCTGGAATTTCAGACTACTAGTGAGGTAACCAGTGCGGAAATCGTTTTAGCTGCGAGTAAAGAAGGGGAATACTGGCTAAGAGAACTGAAAATCGTAACAATCGATAATTCCGAGCATACTTTAAAAGAAATTTGGGAAGAAAAGTTTACTATCTATGGTACAGTATACACTGGACTAATAATCGATGCTCGCGGTCTAGATATTAGAAGAGGAATGAGCCCGAGGATTCTATCAGAATCTGGACAATTGCTCTATGGTGGGGTATCCGCATCGATGGATTATATTCAAGAAGTCGGTATTGTAGCCTATGGTACTGAAATCACACCGAAACTATTAGAGCGGATTCAAGTTGATCCTTCTTATCCATTAGCGATTCCTTTGATAGTTAGACCGCTTGGACCAGCTGATCCTACCAAATCAAGTGTGGTAATTAGTGATGAAGATGCTCAAAAGATAATTGAGTCATTGGTAGCATACGATTACTTCGCTAGTTACAAAGTAATTTTTATAGTGGAATGAATTGTTAATAGGGTATTTTAAATTTATGGCGAAATATACATGAGGAATCAACTAGCTTAGCCTAGATGAGTAGAGAAAAAGAATAGTAGAGGAGAGATAAGATGAGCATTTCATTGAAAACAGGATTTTTTGGTGATTTTGGGGGTCAGTTTGTCCCAGACGAATTAAAGGAAGTACTAAACCATCTTGCCGAACAATACTACGCAATCAAAGATGAACCAGATTTCCAGGAAGAGCTTAGCTATTATTTTAGGGAATATGTAGGCAGACCGAGCCCTCTTTACTATGCCGAAAATCTAAGCAAGAAATTAGGTGGAGCGCAAATATACATCAAGCGTGAAGACCTAAATCATACTGGCTCCCATAAGATCAATAACGTTCTTGGTCAAGCTCTATTAGCCAAGAGAATGGGAGTAAAACGGATTATTGCTGAAACTGGAGCGGGACAACATGGAGTTGCAACCGCAACTGCTTGTGCTTTGTTTGATATGGATTGTGTGGTTTACATGGGTGAGGAAGATACCAAGCGCCAAGCACTTAATGTTTTTAGAATGGAGCTCTTAGGTGCCAAAGTTGTTCCGGTTACTCGAGGAACAAGAACATTGAAGGATGCAGTAGATGTAGCGCTTGAAGATTTAATCGCAAATTACAAAACTACCTACTACATGCTTGGTTCAGCTGTTGGTCCTTATCCATACCCTGATATAGTCCGTGATTTTCAATCGGTAATAGGTAAGGAAGCAAAAGCCCAATTACAAGAAAAAATCGGACGTCTTCCAGATTATCTAATCGCTTGCGTTGGGGGCGGAAGTAACGCGATCGGACTATTCGCTGATTTCTATGAAGACAAGGCGGTCCAAATGATCGGCGTTGAACCAGGAGGAAAGGGAGTAAAAGTTGGTGAGCACGCAGCACCAATTAACCATGGTGCTCCTGCAATTATCCATGGATTTAGATGTTATACCATTTTAGACGAAAAAGGCGAGCCAGCACCCACAAGCTCTATCGCTGCGGGTCTTGATTATCCTGGTGTTGGGCCTGAACACAGTTTTTATCATGCATCAGGACGAGCTAAATATGTTACTGTAAATGACAAAGAAGCATTGGAAGCATTCCAAACACTTTCTCGTGTTGAAGGAATTATTCCAGCTCTTGAGAGTGCGCATGCAGTTGCCTATGCGCTCAAGCTTGCGCCTACATTACCTGAAGATAAAGTAATTATCGTTAATCTCTCTGGTAGAGGCGATAAAGACGCTGACCAGGTTTTTCAAATGCTAAAAGAGTAATATCCTAACGAGGCAAGGAAAGAATAACAATATATTCTTTCTAAGGAGGAACCTCCATGCCTAGTAAAGAACAATTGGAAGCCGTAGGACAGACTTGCTCAGAATATGTTGCCGTCAGCACGGATGAAAATTTAACACGAAGTTGTGAAACGTGTCAAAGGTGGGGCGGCGAAGAAGTGATGTGTCAATTAGATATCTTTCTTGAACAACTTGTCAATTTAGATCAAACTTAAAGAAGCAGCGGTTCCAGTTAGGAATCGCTGTTCTTTCCAAAAGGAGGTTTGGAGGATGCGCCAGAAGGGTCAAGTTATCAAGGTTGAAGGTGGGCGAATCTGGGTAAAAACGGAAAATGGTCATGCCTGTAGTAATTGCTCTGGTTGTATCAGCATTACGGGTGAGAAAAAACCCGATGCCCACGTTATAGACGTAGAAAATACAATAAACGCAGATATTGGTGATTGGGTGGTTATCGAAACCTCTTCTCAAGATGTGGCTAAGGTAATGATAACTTTGTATGGAATACCTCTTATAGGATTGCTGCTAGGGTATTTTATTTCATTCTTAGTTTTAGAAGACGATGCTGTTGCTGGCTTAGGTGCCTTGGCAGGATTGCTGATTTCCATTTTTATTGCCAGAATCTCGGTACGAAGGCTGGAAACCAAGGTGAAAAAACCACAAGTAGTATCGTTAGTTAGTTCATCAACTCCTGTTCATTAACAAAAAAATAGCAGATAAAAGTAGCGATTAAGGCAAGGGTACCAGTGCATATTAATACCATGTTTTCATTTGTAGCAACTAGTAAAGCACCTACCGTGACTGGTCCGATTGCCGAACCTAATGCTCTGATTG
Source organism: Bacillota bacterium (assembly GCA_012728115.1). Lineage (GTDB taxonomy): Bacteria > Bacillota > Limnochordia > Darwinibacteriales > JAAYFS01 > JAAYFS01. The sequence goes on from JAAYFS010000002.1 coordinate 21,202, forward strand.
AACCATAGGTCGCGGTGATTACACCGCGCTCTTTTATATCTACAGAACTAGTAATTAGTGTGTTCATAGAGGGAAGTACTAAGCCAAACCCGATTCCGATTAAACCTACGGTTACGTATAATAAAAAAGAATCTGGGAGTACTATGGTAGCTAGTAAAGTTAAAGAGATTAATCCCAAACCATAGTAAGTGCGTTTTGCCAAACCACATGTCAGATAACGACTAGCAATAAATGATGTTAATGCCAGAGTAAAAACTGGCACCGAAAGAAGTAATCCTTTTGTGATGCCTTGAATTTGGAAGCGCTCACTCATTATTTCTGAGAGAAAGAATAGGGTTCCAAACCAGATCATCACCGCGATAAGTATGCAGCTAAAAGAAGCTAGATATAAAAGGAATTTTTTCCTTAAAAGCTCATAAAGTTCTTGAAAGTACTGCCTAAGTGTGCAGTACTTTTGTGCTTTGTTCTCCCCTTTACGCAAAATAAACAAAAGAATCGCTATGGGTAGTGAAAGAATTGGATAGATAAAGAACGGTGCATACCAAAATAACAAAGCGGCCGCAGAGCCTAAAACAGGACTTATTAGTTTCCCGATCGAATTTGAAGACTCTAGGGCTCCGATCACTTTAGTTCGGTGCTGTGGGTCTTGGAAAAGATCCCCTGCTAATGAGATAGCGAGTAGGGATGTTCCAGTTGCACCAATTCCCTGGATGCCTCTAGCAATCAGAAGGAGGATGTAGGAATTGATCGCACCAGCTAATCCAGCGACTAAACCACCAAGACCGTAGAGCAGGATAGCGGGAATCATAATGGTGATTCTTCCATAACGATCAGACAAAAATCCAGCAAGTGGTAAAAGGATGGCGGTTGGTGTTGAGAGAGCAGAGATAATTAACCCTGCTTGCACCTTGCTTATACCTAATTCTTGCTGAATTCTTGGTAGGATAGGAATAATCATCGAGTTACTTAAAGACCAAATAAATGGCACTAAGAGTAGCGCCCAAGCAAGGAAATGGCTTTGCTTTTTCATAAAACTAGAAACATCCTTTCAATCGAAAGTGATGTTTCTAGTATGGTCATTATTCTTCCTGGTATCCATTACCTTTAAGGGCAAGTTTCAAAAGATCGATTCGTGACAGCACTCGTTGAAAAAGATAATCTACTAACGTAATCGCTGTCATCGCTTCCACTACTACAACAGCTCGTGGGACAATGATCGGATCATGCCTACCCTTAACAATTAGTTCGATATTTTCCCCTGCCTTAGAAACGGACTGTTGTGGCATCGCAATGGAGGGAGTAGGTTTAAAACTTGCTCTTATTTTAATTGGAAAACCTTCGCTGATTCCCCCTACGATTCCACCCGAATTATTGGTTAGCTTTCTTAAGCATAAAGCACTTCTATCATCCTGATACTGTAACGGATCATTGTGTTCGCTTCCAGTGAATTTGCTACAATTGATTCCGCTACCGATTTCAACAGCTTTTACTGCTCCGACCGAGAAAATCGCCTGGGCTAGCTTTGCATCAAGCTTCTCGAATACTGGTTCTCCGACTCCTGCGGGCAACCTTTGGACAATACACTCAACGACTCCGCCGACGGAATCCCCATTCTTCGTCATTTCTTCCAAATATGCTTTGGCCTTTGCCGAAATTTCAGGATCAGGCATCATTAACTCATCATAGCTTAAATTCTGGCGATCGAAAATACTATTCCTTAGTTGATACTCACCGATCGCAAAGGTATAAGCAAAAACATCTATCCCAAATTCCGCCAGAACTTTTTTAGCGATTGCTCCAGCGGCTACACGTGCGGCTGTTTCTCTTCCTGATGAACGTCCTCCGCCACGATAGTCCCGAAAACCATATTTTTGGTCATAGACGTAATCTGCATGCCCTGGTCGATACAGGTCACTAAGTTGAGAATAATCACTAGAACGTTGATCGGCATTCGGGATTAACAGCGAAATCGGTGTTCCCGTCGTTTTTCCTTCAAAAACCCCAGATAGGATCTGAACTCGATCACTTTCTTTGCGCGGAGTGGAATAACGAGAATTACCAGGTTTTCGTCGATCTAAATCTTTTTGAATATCGTTTTCTGAAAGCTTTATTCCTGCGGGGCACCCATCAACAACCGCTCCGAGCGCTTTGCCATGAGATTCACCCCAGGTTGTTATCACAAAATTCTTTCCGAAGCTAGAACCAGACATTTCTTCCTCCTTAAATCGCTAATTTCCAAGCTGCTCTAATAATTCCTCAAGTTCTCTAATTTTAGCCTTTATCGATGCAATTATTTCATCATCTGACTTAAGCTCTTCGCTTTGTCTCACTTTTTCTTCATATTTTCCATGTAAGAAGGCGATTACCTCTTCATCACTAGTAAGCTCAACAATATCATTAGTCTCTGAGTTAATAAAAACTTGGTAAGCGATTCCTGCCGCATCGGTAGGAATAACCGTTAGTTTCCAGTAGAGTACTTGATCACGGATAAAGGGTAGCGGTTCCACCGAATCGAAGCGATCCCAACTTACCACGGGATTAGCACGCCTGACATAGTCGATCGCTCTTACAGGTCCAGTCAAAGTCTCGGTAGGAGGTAGTTCATAGATTTCTATTTCGCCAGTCCGCGCATCCACCAAGAAAAGTTTAAATATTCCGTGGCTGGCACCGTATGGTTCGGCACTAATAAACCATTTTAAACCCTCAACAGTCTCCATTAAATAAGGTTGCTTATTTACAGTTGAATCCACATTTGGGGCATCTTGGATTTTGATTTGATCCTCGTGAATAAAAAGCTTGTTAGCCAATCCGAGATGATATTGATATGCATCAACGTAGATACGAGCAAGGTTTTCAGGGAATATTCGATTACCAGCCAAGTCGGGATGCTCTAAGGCTTCTTCTGGTGAGAGGAATTCAATTTTCCCTGCACTATCGATCACAAATACCCCTGCAAAATTTGGAACGGTGTAGAAAACACCCCAACGGAAGTGGAAGCTATAGTTGATAGCTCCAACAACGGTGAGGATCTCTTCGCCGTTATCGGTTATAATATAGAATGGATCATCGGTATCAACAAAATAGCGATTTTTCCAGATGTTCCAATAGAGATTGTCCCGAAGCTGCATTCCTTCCCCGATGGCTAGATCGACCATGAAATGAGTTGTGTTTCTCGCTTGAGTGGTTGCATCAACCGCAACAACACCGCGGTTTTGCTTCGTAAAGGTAATGATTAAACCATCGGGTTTAAGTGGGAAGGTCCAATGTAGCCGATCGTTCACGATCGAAATATTTTCAGTTCCTAGCTTATATTGACTTAATTGTAAGGAATCCTTAGCATAGCGTTCCGCAACGGAATATGGCATCAATCTTAATCCAAGAGTTGATTCGGGAAGGGTATCGCGCAAACGGTATTCGATATTCCCGGCAATATGTACTCCGCTAGCAAACTGTGCTAGAAAGATCCCTGGAATCAATAAAGCGATGAAAATTAACAATGACAGCCAGAAAGCATAGTTAGTGTATCCGACTGTTTGCTTGGAGGCATCGTTAATAATCGGGCGAGGTCTAGCCAGATTTGTAGAGCGTTTAAGTATCCCATAATGAATAATTAAGGTAAGTAATACTACTTCGATAATAACGGGATTTTTATAAAAGAGCATTACTAACCCATGAAACCAGGTACGAAAATACCATAAAAGCAATAAAAGCAGTGCTGAAAAGAAGTGCTTTTTCCATTTCATTTCCAATCCCTCCTAGATAGTAATTTTCTGACCACGCCAAAGTATCTCCTGCATTATTAAAAGAAAAAACCAACTTTTCTTGGGTTGACAATCGTTTAAAGGCTGGTATAATATAAGTTGTCGAAAGGATGGCGGCGTAGCTCAGTTGGCTAGAGCATACGGTTCATACCCGTAGTGTCGCTGGTTCGAATCCAGCCGACGCTACCAATATGAGAAATTCTTACCTTATAGCATTGTGGCTATAAGGTTTTTATTTTCTCTGGAGAGAATATCAAGATAATATCACTAGAGAAAAATTTTTTGGGGGATTTTATCGGAATCTTGAAATAAGGTGAAAACTAAAGAAATATTAGATAAAATTGGGTGGATCGTTCGACATCTTTATATTGCTATTTTTGTTAAGATGATAATTAGCCGTTTTGTACTTATCTTTGGGAGCTGATTTTATGGGTAGAACAGAAATAGGCTTACATAGTTATCGAACGGTCTCAATTTCCTCAACACGCGACAAGAAAAACATTTTTAATGACCTAATATCGCTATCGAATATTTCATGGCCGTTATTTTTTTGTGGTGTCTTTTTTGGACGAGCACTGATATTTAATGAACTTATTCCTTTTGGTATTGCCTATTATGCCGCAGTTCGTACTCTCATGCAGAGGAAAGAAGCAACCATCCAATTGATAGGAGTAATGCTTGGATTAATTACTATCATTAATCAAGCGACGATTTCACCATATTTAGCAGGTCTAATGCTTTTGTTTTTAGTAGGCGATGGACCACGCAACAAGGAAAAGAATTATCATTATTGGCTGTTATGGATAGCTGTTTCGTTTATATTAATCAGGGGACCTATTGGATACGTCTTTTATCCAGTCCCAATGAACTGGTTTAACACTGTTTTCGAAACAGGGTTAGCGCTGGCGATTTACTCGTTGCTTCACCACCTATTTCATAGTGGAAAAGCGTATGTACTAGCCCCTACTCAAATTCAACTTGGTCTTTTGTTAATCGCAGCAGTCTTGGGAATTAATCTTACCGTTTACGGGATTTCCTTACGTTATGTAATCTGTTGTTATCTAGTTTTGGGGGCAGCCAAGATCGGTGGCGTGGTATTAGCATCAGTAATGGCAGCGGGTTTAGGTGTTATTAGTATTTTATTAAATGAACCGATTAGCTTTGGTACTTTGCTTATTGGAATCGGTGTAATATCAGGATTGATCAGTCGTTTACCAGGTGGGATTGTGCTCGGCGGAGTAATTGCTACTCTTTTGATTCAAGGAGTACCAGTTCAACCTAGCAATGTTCCATACATTTTTATTATTTTTCTTGCCGCTGGCTTAGTATATCTGACTCCTGGACATCTTTTAAGACAATTAGAAAGAGTTATACCAGGTACCGAACTTTATAAAGAAAGACAAATCACACAGGCGAACAAAATTCGAGGGATTTTGGAACGCAAACTAAATCAATCTGCTAATGTTTTTGATGAATTAGCCAATACAATGAAAACCAAGTCAAAAAAAGGCAAGGATGTCTTATTAGTTGAGCAGCTTAGCGGAATTGCTGATATAGTTAGATCCTTAAGTTTTCAGATGCAGCCGCAAGTTGAGTTTTCCGAAGAAATTGAAGGAAAGCTGATTCAACATATTAATTCACCAGATTTAAAGGAATTGACAGTAATAAAAAGTTATGATGGATATGATATCTATGGTGCAAGGAACACTCCTTGCAATGGGAAGAATTGGTGTCAAAATGTTACCGAGATCTCCTCGCAATTGCTTGGTTCATCCTATCAAGTAGCCGCGAATGGGTGTATTACTGAAGGAGAATGTTCATTTCGCATTGAACCCAAACCTGAATATCGCTTAGAAGTAAAAATGGCAAAGGTAGCCAGTGAGGGTGTTTCTGGCGATAGCAATATGGTTTTTCAACTTTCTTCTGGAAAAATTGCACTGCTGGTTAGCGATGGAATGGGCAAAGGTCAGCAAGCAGCAAATGAAAGTACTGCTGCGGTCCGATTGCTTGAAAAACTGATTCGCGTTGGTTATCCATGGGATGTAGCGATTCGGATAGTCAATCGAGCACTTCTAATTAGAAGCGCTGAAGAAATGTTTGCTACCATTGATTTAGCAGTTGTTGATTTGCAAAATGGTTTGGTTGAGTTTGTTAAGATCGGATCCGCACCAAGTTTTATTAAACGTGGTAGGGATATTGAGATTGTGAGGAATAGGGCTTTGCCAGCGGGAATTCTTAAAGATGTAGACGTTGAGCAAGACAGGAGATTGCTAAAAGAAGGAGAATATTTGATTATGATCACCGATGGAATTCTAGATTCCCAAAGGCACATAATTCATAAAGACCAATGGTTCTGTCGAATCCTACGACGATTGGATCCGTCATTGGATACTCAAGAATTGTCAAAAGAACTAATGAAGATCTGTTTGGAAAAATCAAGTGAAAATAGAGACGATATGATGATTCTTGTTGCAAAATTGATTAGAGATGACGGTGATATTATATCTTATCGGAGGAAGAGTAGTGCAGTTTGACTTGTATGAGAGATTTGAAGAAGCACTAAATAAATACAATATGCTTGATGTAAACGATAAAGTTTTAGTTGCGGTGAGTGGCGGCCCTGATTCTATGGCTTTATTGCACTTGTTTTGGCGATGGAACAAAAATAGAGTCGGGGTCTTTCATTTGAATCATCAATTTCGCCCAGAAGCTGAAGAGGATGCTTTTTTTGTCAAAAAAATCGCTACTGAATGGGATTTAACACATCATATTATGTCTTATGATATTTTAAGATATCTCGAAGAATCGGGCGAAACTAAGCAACAAGGCGCCCGGACTATTAGATACCGATTAATGGAAGAATTAAGGCAAAAGTATGGTTATACCAAGGTGGCTTTAGGCCATCATGCTGATGATCAGGCGGAGACGGTGTTGATGCGAATTGTAAGAGGTACAGGGTTAACTGGATTGGCTGGCATCCCTGCAGTTCGCAACCATTACATACGTCCGCTTCTTTGTGTTAATAAAGAAGAACTGATTAATTATTGCAATGCTTTTAGCATCCCTTTTGTGATCGACGATTCCAATAAGTCTACTGTCTACTTCCGTAATAAAATTCGTAATCACCTAATTCCTATCCTAGAAAAAGATTATAATGTAGCGATTCGAGATCACTTGGTTAAGCTCGCTCAAATGGTCCATGATGATGATGAGGAATTAGAAGAACGTGCGAAGCAAATCTTTACCGAACTGGAACTAGAAAGTGCTGAACCAAAGCAAATAAGTATCGACCGCGAAAGGTTTCGAGCTTTATCTCCGAGTATGCAACGTAGAGTATTGCGAAAAGGGATTGCTGATTACAAAGGAGATCTGGTAGGGATCAATTTTGAACATATCGAGGAATTGAGAAATCGCGTCGTCCAACCAGGTACATTTGAGATGGATTTGCCCTCAATAGTGATTATTGGGAACTCGAATACTATAGTGTTTGGTGGATATCAGGTACGATCTGAATGGGAACCTTTCGAATTAAATATACCTTCAACGGTAGTTTTAGGTAGATACAAGATCAATGCCCGAGTATATTCGATCAATGAGCTACCCCAACGGCAAGAGAATGCTGAGGATTATGACTATCAAAAGCTTGTTTTGCCCTTGGTTGTCCGTCGTCGCCAACCAGGTGATAGAATAGAGGTCTTTGGAGCTCACAATAAAAAAGTAAAAGATCTTTTGATCGATCATAAAATCCCTGTCCAGTTAAGGGATGAAATTCCAATTATCTGTGATCAAACGGGTATCCTTTATATTCCAGGGGTTAGACGAAGCGAAAAAGGAAGGATTTCTCCAGCAACTAGAGAAGTACTTAGGTTAACGTTTGAGGTCTAGAAGGATTGTAAGTAAAATGTAGCTGTGATATAATTGAACATGTTCGCCGTTTAAGTGTTGTAATTGAAAGGAGTGCAAGTTTTGAATAAATTCTTACGCGGAATTAGTGTCTATATATTTGTTGCAATCATTGTAATCTTTATATTTAGTTTTCTTTTTCAGCCTCCAAATTTAGTCAGGGATTTCATTTATTCCGAGTTTGAAGCTAGGTTAGAAAACAATGAAATTAAGTCAATAAAGATGGTGGGAGAGCAGCAAATCGAAGGAGTTTTACGAGATGGAACGCGCTTTACCACCGTTGTACCTTCTGGCAGTATGTCCAGTATTGTTGAAAAGTTAAGAGAGCATGGGGTAGTTGAAATCGAAGCTGCCTTGCCACCACAACCATCATGGTGGGTTTCTTTGTTGCCCAATATCCTGATGTTGGTGGTCTTTGTTGCGATTTGGTTATTCATTCTTAACCAAATGCAAGGTGGAAATAATCGAGCGATGTCATTCGGTAAAAGCCGAGCTCGACTTCATACTGATGATAAACCACGGATTTCGTTTAATGACGTAGCAGGAGTAGATGAAGCTAAGCAAGAGTTAGTTGAAGTGGTTGATTTCCTCAAACAACCGAAAAAATTCGCCGATCTTGGCGCTAAAATTCCTAAAGGTGTTTTATTAATCGGACCACCTGGAACAGGAAAAACTCTCCTTGCAAAAGCAGTAGCTGGGGAGGCTGGGGTTCCATTCTTTAGTATCAGTGGTTCCGAATTTGTTGAGATGTTTGTGGGTGTGGGAGCCTCACGCGTAAGAGATCTTTTCGATAATGCAAAAAGGAATGCTCCTTGCTTGATCTTTATCGATGAGCTAGATGCAGTTGGCCGTCAAAGAGGGGCTGGTTTAGGCGGAGGGCACGATGAGCGTGAACAAACCTTAAATCAGTTGCTCGTGGAAATGGATGGTTTTGAAACCAACTCTGGGATTATCGTAATGGCTGCTACCAATAGAGCAGACGTCTTAGACCCCGCGCTATTGAGACCTGGACGTTTCGATAGAAAGGTAGTAGTTGATCGACCTGATCTTGAAGGTCGTTTTGCAATCCTAAAAATTCATGCTCGCAATAAGCCTCTTAATAAGGATGTTGATTTACGAGTAATAGCAAGAAGAACTCCAGGTTTTGCTGGTGCAGACCTTGAAAACTTACTAAATGAAGCTGCTATTCTTGCAGCTCGGAAGGGCCAAAAGAAAATCCTGATGGAAGATATTGAAGAAGCCATCGACCGCGTTGTTATGGGTCCAGAAAAAAGGAATCGCGTGCTTACCGAAAATGATAAGAAAGTTTTCGCCTATCATGAAGCAGGGCACGCTGTGGTAGCATATTATTTAGAGCATGCAGACCCTGTTCACAAGATTAGTATCATCGGTAGGGGTGGTGCAGGCGGTTATACAATGATGCTACCCGAAGAAGAATCGTTTGTAATGAATAAATCCAAACTACTAGATGAATTAGCAAACCTCCTTGGAGGTCGGGCTGCGGAAGAGATCGCTTTAAATGAAGTAAGTACTGGTGCTCAAAGTGACCTCGAGCGAGCTACCAAAATCGCCAGAAAAATGGTGATGGAGTGGGGGATGAGTGAAAAACTCGGTCCGCTAACTTTCGGTAGACCAAACCATGATCAACTAGTATTTTTGGGTCGTGATCTAGGTAGAGATCGTGATTACAGTGAAGAAGTAGCAGCGACGATCGATAGTGAGGTTCGTTCGATAATAGAAGACAGTTATGTTCGAGCCAAAGAAATCTTAGCGGAGCACAAGGATCGCTTAGAATCAGTTACCGAAGCACTTTTAGAAATTGAGACCTTGAATAAGGAACAATTTGAGGCAATTATGTCAGGGCAAGAAATAGATCTAGAAACGGCAAAAGCTGGTTCCGAAACTCCTGTAGCTGCATACAATGAGGAAGAGAATAGGGTTATAAAAACAAAGACAGAACCAGTAGTCGGTTTAGAATAAAAATAAGCTCCTAGTTTTTTAGGAGCGAACATAGATGAAAAGGATTAATTATTTAGAGGAGGCCTGTTTAGTGTCAGATAAACTTGTTTTAAAAAATATGACTTTTTACGGGTATCATGGAGCGTTTTCGGCAGAGCGAGAACTAGGCCAAAAATTTGAGGTGGATTTAGAAATCTACACAGATTTGCAGAATGCCGCAGATGACACGGAACTGGCCTTTAACTATGTCGACGCCTATACCGTGGTACGAGAAATTGTCGAAGAAAGTGAGTTTAACGTACTAGAGACCCTAGCCGAAACCATTGCATCACAAATTCTAGCAATGTACGATATTACGGAAGTAGTGGTGCGAGTAAGAAAAACTCATGTTCCTGTAGGCGGTCCAATTGATTACTTGGAAGTCGAAATCAGAAGAAAACCGAGGTAAGATAAATCCCCTCTAATAGTTCAACTATTAGAGGGGATTTCCTTATTTCTATAGATATTCAGGCGGTCTATTTTCCAAAGTTACAGTTATTAGGTGAACTTGACCATCACGTAGTACTGTTAGGAGGACTTGATCTCCAGGAGCTTTCTTACCGATTAGTTCCAAGAATTCCTCTTGACTTGTGACGTCATTATTGTCTACTCTGCGAATAACATCCCATGGCTTGATGCCAGCTTTTTCCGCCGGTGAATCAGCTATAATATCAGAGATCAGAACGCCTTTATCGTTAGGAATTCTAAGAGAATTAGCGAGTTCAGGAGTTAATGTGAGTGGATATACTCCTAACCATGGTCTTTGAACACCACCTGTCTCGATCAACTGTTGTAAAACTTCTTTTGCTACATTGATTGGTATTGCAAAACCAATTCCCTGTGCCTGGGCATGAACAGCGGTATTAATTCCAATTACTTTACCAGTAATATCTAACAATGGTCCCCCCGAGTTACCACGGTTAATAGCAGCATCGGTTTGCATTAGGTTGCGGTAAACTTGTGTGGTATTAGAATCAACTTGGATAGCAATCTCTCGTCCCTTTGCACTTAATACTCCTACTGTTACAGTATGCTCGAATTGCTTTCCATATGGATTACCGATAGCGATTACCCACTCGCCTGGTCTGCTTGCATCTGAGTCGCCTAACGGAACAGTAGGGAATGGACCATCAGCATCTAAAATTTGTAATACCGCTAAATCTAGTTTCGCATCGGAACCAAGTATCTCAGCGTTAAATTCACCGCTGATTCCAGGAGCATTGAGAGTAACCTTAATAACCTGATTTTCGCCTTTGTTGCCAACCACATGTTGGTTTGTTAGAATTATACCAGATTCGTCAATAATAAATCCCGTACCCTGACTAATAACACTTCTAGGTTGGGTAGTAAAAGGAGAAAAAAACCAACTATCGAAAAAGTCCCAGAAAGGATCACTGATCCTGTTTCTTTGTTCCTTTTGTTGTGGCCACTCTACTTGAATGTAGACGATAGCAGGACTTGCTTGTTCAGCTATATCTGCAATGAGGTGCGGATTACCAATCGTAGCAGATAATAATCCTGCTTTGCTTGCTTGAGGGCTGGAAACTATCTCTTCGTTAGGATTTACTTCCCCCACTGCAAGCGATGCATCGACCTCTTCTCTCGCCAGCGAGACATCGGAAAGAACAAATTGGTCGATAACCATAACGCCTGTTAGAACGAGCATCAAACATACCAATAAGTAGCTCAATAAACGTTTGTTTCTCATCATGGAATCCTCCTTATCGAATATATTTTGTCTTTCCAAAAAAATTATAACACTCTAATTTTCAAGTTCAAGGGGGGTATTTTTTGTGAGTTTTACCATTTTTGAATGGCTGGGCGCGAATATCTCCCATATAGAATTTCACCCTTCCTTACCGTCAACCAATGATTATGCAAAAGCGCGCATCAAGGATGGCTGTCGACATGGCACAGTGATATGGGCAGACGAGCAAACCCGTGGTAAAGGTAGGCTTGGTCGACGCTGGACTTCTAATAATGGTTCGTTAACTTTTAGTATAATCTGGCGGTTTTTTGGGTACGAGAATTTAGCAATTTTACAACTCTACATAGGTTTATGGGTGGTAAGAGCGTTACAGAAGATCATCTTAGAAGCAAGAGTAAAATGGCCAAATGATATCTGGATTTATGATAAAAAATTGGCTGGAATATTAAGTGAAAGTACGATTAAAGGAAATGAAATCTGGGTAGCGGTAGGGATCGGTTTAAATGTTAACGGGGAAACATTGGAAGGTGCAATTTCCTTGGAGCAAGCTACCCAAAAAAGCCACGATCGCAAGCAAGTGCTGGATTTAATTCTTCAAGAAATTGATCAAGGATTTGATGAATGGAAAAATAGAACGCTAGATTTAAACGAAGAATTAAAAAAATACGGTAATTTTCTCGGTCGGGAACTGATTGTTATTGAAGGTGAACATAAATTTACAGGGATTGGAAAAGAAGTATTGGCTGATGGAGCGTTAGCGGTAGAGACTCCCCATGGTAGTAAGATTATCTACTCTAGTGATGTCTCTGTTCGTTTTACTTAAAGACAGTTTAGGATAGATAGAAGGAAGCGGATAGAAAAGGAAATCATTTCTATCCGCTTGTTTTTGTTTGACCCAAATCCACTTTATCCTAATCTTTATTGTCGATACTATTAAAGGTGCGTTGATAGACACCTGCTACAGCCTCTGCAACATTATTTGCATGATCAGCTACTCGTTCTAAGTTACTAATCAAATCAAGGAACAACATTCCAGAATCTGGTGTACAAAGCCCTTCATTTAAACGTTGAATGTGGTTCTCGCGAAATTCTCGTTCCATTTTATCGATTAGATCATCTTCCCTAATCAATAATTCAGCCTCTTCACGTTTATCACTCTGTAGTAATTCGATCGCTTTGGTATAAATCCGAATAACTTCGCTGTACATCATATCAAGCTCTTTCATCGCGACTTCGCTGATATGAATATTATTTTCGATCTTCTCTAGTGCAAGTTCCGAAATATTAGTAGCATGGTCCGCAACTCGTTCTATATCATTTACGTTATGCATTAAACTAGTAATGAGATGGTATTGTTTTGTTGTCATAGGGTTTTGACTCGCATCGGAAAGATAAGCAGTTATGCTACGCTCTAATTCGTTAACAACTTCCTCTTTACGTCTTATATCAGTAATCATTTTTGTATCGTTGTTGATAAAAGCTTCAACGGCTTCTTTTAGCATGTCCAATGACAGGTCAGCCATCCGTTTAATCTCTTGGGTAGCATTAAGAATTGCGGCTGGAGAGTGCAACATCCGGCGATCGAGGAACTTTGGTTTGCATTCGAGAATTTCTTCTTCACCTGGAAGAATTTTTGTCAGTATGTTTACGAATATCTTAATAAATGGTAAGAGAATAACTGAAGTAGAAATATTAAAGATGGTATGTGCGTTTGCTATTTGTCGAGCTACCACGTTTGGAGAAATGGAAAGAACTAATTGAGAAAATGGTTTTAAAAGGATTAAGGCAATCAAGACGCCGAGGACGTTGAATAAAACGTGAGCTACAGCTGCTCGTCTGGCAGTTAAGGAAGCCCCGATTGATGCTAGTAAAGCAGTTATACAAGTTCCGACATTAGCTCCAAGAATGATCGATAGCCCAGAATCGAAACTTATTAAGTTTTGCAATGAAAGAGCGATCACAATACCAGTAGTAGCACTCGAACTTTGAATGATCATTGTAAAAACCATTCCTGCTAAGACACCGAAGATTGGCGTTCTACCTAATTTGACTAATAGATCAATAAAAGGCTGAAAGTCTCTCAATGGCTTCAACGAGTCGCTCATAATAGTCAACCCTAAAAAGAGGATTCCGAAACCAAGAATCGATTGACCCACATAGCGGGTAACTCTACTCTTGCTTAAGAAATTTAAAGCGAATCCCAGTGCAATTGCTGGAAGAGCCAGATGCGAAATGTCAAAGGATACGATTTGTGCTGTAATAGTTGTACCAATATTAGCACCCATTATTGTTCCAACTGCTTGGATCAAATTCATTAGTCCTGCATTTACAAAACCAATGATCATTACGGTAGTGGCACTACTTGACTGTACCAACATGGTTACGATTGCGCCAGTGAGCACTGCCACAAGCGGATGAGAGGTGAACAATTCAAGGATTCTGCGTAAGCGTTCACCTGCGGCCTTTTGTAATCCTTCGGCCATCGCCTGCATCCCATAAAGGAAAAGCCCGAGCCCCCCCGCAAGTCCTAAAAACATATAAATGTCCATTCTTTTTGACCCCTTCTCAAAAAAGATTAAAAGCGCTGAACATGAAAACACTGCAATAATAACTAACAAATGTTCTATTGCAGTGATTCGAAATACCGTGTTTCATATTCTATGTTGAAAAGGGATACCCTTTTAAAGAACGCTTTCTGTTTTTTATTTTACATAAACTTAGTATGCTGTTTACACCAAAGGCAAGATTTAATCGTTCTTTAGCCTTTTATAGGCTTGCATTAATGATTTTATCCCGCGATTCTTTGCACTCTTGCTGAGAGTATTTTCCTTTTTAATAGCTTCAATTGCATCTTTGATCATTTTAATCCGATCCTGATCCTGTCTTGTCACTACTGCCATCGAACGTCCTCCTTAGCATTAAACCTTCTTGATAAACAGTATGTCCCTTACTAGGAGGTTTATTCCAAATTTTTCACATCAGCCGAAGATTTTTGCTACGATAAGGACTGAAACTATAAATCCAACGATATCAGCAGCCAGGCAGGTAATAAGTGAGTGGCGAATTTTCTTGATCCCAACAGAACCGAAATACACTGTGATGACATAAAAGGTTGTTTCTGTACATCCTTGAATTGTAGAGGCGAGTCTCCCGATAAAGGAATCGGGACCATACGTCCCAAGGATATAAGAAAGCATCGCTAATGCTCCCGAACCCGAGAGAGGGCGAATGATTGCCAGGGGAAGCACTTCATTTGGAACTCCTAACTTTTGGGTAAGAGGAGCCATGAACATAATCAGTTTATCCATTGCTCCTGATTGACGGAAAATTTGAATGGCAATCAGCATCGCTACTAAGTAAGGTAGGATCCTTACCGATGTGTTGTATCCTTCCTTTGCTCCAGCGACAAAACTCTCGTAAATCGGAACTTTACGAATTATTCCGATTGTAGGGATTGCTAAAAGCAAGAGGGGAATTGCCCAACGCGAGATTGAGTTAATGAAAGAAAGCATCATTTACCCCTCCTAGAAAACCTTTTGAGCACTCTATCAAATGTGAAGGCAGTTAAGGTTGAAGCAAAAGTTGCTATAATAGTGGTTCCGATAATTTCAGTTGGATTTGCGGATCCTTGGGCAACCCTAAAAGCGATAACGGTACTTGGAATAACCGTCAAACTAGAAGAGGTGATGGCTACAAATGTGCACATGCTATCGCTAGCGACAGTTTTATCTTTGTTTATCTTTTGCATTTCATCCATTGCTTTCAAACTCAAGGGTGTACAGGCATTTCCCAATCCCAAAAAATTTGCACTCATACTTAAAAGAATAGCGCCCATCGCTTTATGTCCTTTAGGAATCTCAGGAAAGAGTAATTTTCCCAATGGTTGAAGAACCTTTGCGATAAATTCCATTAAGCCAGCATCTTCGGCAATTTTCATCATTCCAGACCAAAAGGAAATAATACCGATCAACCCAAAGGCGATCGTAACGGCTTGCTCAGCACCCTGCAAACTTGCTTGCGTAATGATATCGATTTTTCCGTTATTTACAGCCATTATTATTCCCGAAGCGATCATCAAGAACCAAATAATATTGATCATAGTGTTCCCCCTTCTTGGATACAAGTCATTCAATTGATATGCGAAAAAGGGAGCTGATATTAACTGGTTAAGATATTAATCAGTTGACAGGGAACAGGTTAATTGCCTTTCTAATTTAATTGTTGTTTAAAAAGATATATGTTATAATTTTCTTAGAATAAATAATGAAAGAGGGTTTTGCAACATGGATGACTCGCCGTTACCTCCGCGCATGTATTTAATGTGGCTTAAATATTATGTGTTGGTACTGGCAAGGATGTCGAATGCTCCTCCGGCTAGATTCCTCTGTTGAGTGATGATATCTGTTTTCGATGTCATCTCAAAAAGCGATTGGAGGAATCAAGATTTTATGGACGGTAGTATAACGGTTGTAATTAGTATTGCTGTACTTCTGTTAATGTCGGCGTATTTTTCGGCAACCGAAACTGCTTTTTCATCTTTAAGTAAAATTCGTTTGAAAAACTTAATATCAACTGGAAACAAACGTGCTGAGCTAACACTATCACTGGCTGAAAATTACGATCGCCTGATCTCGACGATCCTAATCGGGAATAACATTGTCAATATTTTAATTGCGTCTTTAATGACCGCATTTTTTGTGAAATATTATGGGAACGTTGGAGTTAGTATAGCAACAGGCGTATCCACTGTTTTAGTGTTAATTTTCGGAGAGATTTCGCCAAAGAGTTTTGCGATAGAATCCCCAGAAAGCTTTGCGATGTTTTCTGCTCCGATTCTTAAGTTTCTTGACGTTATTCTGTCGCCAATAAATTTCCTCTTTGTTTATTGGAAAAAGTTCTTATCCTTATTTATTAAAGTAAGTGACGAACGAGCAATTACCGAAGAGGACTTATTAACTTTCGTGGAAGAAGCACGACAAGACGGTGGAATTAATCAGCAAGAGGGAGATTTAATCCGTAGTGTTATTGAATTTGACGATCTCGAAGCTGTCGATATTCTTACTCCACGGGTAGATGTAGTAGCGGTTTCCGACACAGCAACATTAGATGAGATCAAACAAGTCTTTATTGAAACGGGGTACTCGCGACTTCCTGTATTCAAAGGAACAATTGATAACGTTATAGGGATCCTTCACCACAAAGATTTTTATAATAGCGTGCTTTCCAGTGGTAAACCATTGAAAAGTGTTTTGCAACCAGCAGTGTTCATTACCAAATCGATGAAGATCTCAAGCGTACTGTCGTTATTACAGCAAAGTAAATCGCACATTGCTATCATTAAGGACGAATTCGGAGGTACGAGTGGGATAATAACAATGGAAGATATTTTAGAAGAATTAGTTGGGGAAATATGGGATGAACACGATGAAGTTGTTACCGAGTTTGAACAAATAAGTGAAGATGAATACAGAGTACTATGTAGTATCAGTATAGACAAAGTGTTCGACTTTTTCGGGATTAAGGACGAAGTTGACGTTTCCACAGTGAGCGGTTGGGTGATCGAAGAGTTTGGAAGAATCCCAAATGAAGGCGATCAGTTTGAATACGGCAATTTAACCGTTATAGTCTCGAAAACCGATTATTGTCGAGTGCTAGAAGTTGTGATCAGGGTGAACGAAAACCTGTCGCATACTGCAAGTTAATCACAAGTTCACAAAAGAGTCATCGAAAGATGGCTCTTTTTTTGACTAAAGTGCCAACTAGTTTAATTTAGAGGAGAACCAAACGTTACCCGAAAGCATCTGTTTTAATTAGCGATAAAAAATACCCCGTAAGGGACTACATATTGGTCCGCCTCACGGGGTATCTACTTAGCATAAGATATTCTAATTCATGTTCAAATTAAGTCTTAATTTAAGATAACGCTGCTGCAGTTTGCTTGAGTTGTTCGATAATCTTAATTTTTTGTGGACATTTAGGTTCGCACACACCACACTCGATACATGCTCCGGCATGTTCGCTTCTATCGACCAAGTGTGAATACCTTCTTTTTGCGTAATCTGTGAGTTGATAAACGCGGTGATAGTTCATATTACGGAAATTCTCAGGAATATTTACTCCATTAGGGCAAGGCATGCAATAATTACAGCCTGTACAATACAGATCAGCTAAACGCTTATTCTCTTCAAGCATTGCATTGATCCGTTCGATTTCCTCGGTACTGAGTTGAGTTGGACGTGAGGCTATCGCTACGTTATCTTCAACCATTTCTATAGATTGCATTCCTGAAAGAGCTACATCCACATTAGGATTAGCAAAAACAAAGCGCAAAGCAGCCTCGGCAGTGCTTTTAACTCCGCCAGGGATCATTTTTATGATCGCTTCTGAAGGAGCGCCTAACCGTCCGCCGCCAACGGGACCCATTACAGCAACTCCCAGACCCTTGCTCTTGGCATAGGCGATCGCTTCTTCGTTAGAGCGGTCAAGTAGGTTATATTGCACCAACATTGATTCAAAATGACCAGTATCGATTATTTTAAAGAGGTTTTCTGGTTTGTCATGGAAAGAAAATGAAATATGCTTTATAAGTCCATCTTCCTTAGCTTTGTAAGCTGCTTCGAGTGGCCCGTTTGGAACATCGATTTTCTCTTGATACACTTTCCAGTTAATTCCCCACATATGATAGAAATCTATGTAGTCTGTATCAAGTTTTCTTAATGAATCTTCCAAACGTTTACGCCAGTTCTCGCCGCTATCGTCGAGGATTTGGTTCTTGGTGGACAGATATACTTTGTCGCGATATCCATCTTTCAAAGCCTTGCCAACAAAGACTTCGCTGTCCCCGTCAAGATAACCAGGAGCGGTGTCGACATAGTTAATTCCCAGATCAAAGCCCCGGCGCAAAACAGCGATAGCTTGCTGTTCATCCCTTGGAAGACGCATTGCGCCAAATCCGAGATTAGACAACTTTACACCAGTATTGCCGAACGTGCGATACTGCATTCTTGTTCCTCCTTAATCATGAATAAAAGTTTATACAACACTAATTTTACCACTTTTACTAAAGCTTGTCTATTGGAGTAAGATAGTAAGAAATGATGAGAAAAAAGGAGAAAAACAAGGAATTCGAAGTCTGATGTTTCCTGACCATTGTTCTTAAATCTTGCATATCGTTAAAAGCTATGTGTTATAATAAAAATGCGAAGGTCAGGAATGGTCAGACGGAGGTGGATTTGTTGGCAACGTTAGCAGATATTATCGAAGACTATATTAAACGCCAGTTACAGAAAAGTCACAATAGTATAGTGGTGATAAATAGAGCCCAATTAGCTGACAGTTTTGAATGCGCTCCCTCTCAAATAAACTATGTATTGGAGACGCGTTTCAATAAAGAGCGAGGATACATTATTGAAAGTCGCCGCGGTGGTGGCGGTTACATTCGCATTGTTAAAATTCGTTCGGATGATATAGATAAGACTGTAGGGAAGTTGATCGGTCGCATTGGAAATTCGATATCACCAAAAGGGGTAGACAACATTTTAGTTGTCCTGCATGATATGGGATTTCTTTCGACAAAGAATGTTCAGCTAATTCGGGGTGTTATTCAGCAAGAAACTGCAGGCGTTGTTCAAGGTGAGGATATGTTAAGGGCAAAACTATTGAGAGCGATGCTTTGTCTGAAACTTCAAGAGATCAACGATTAGGGTCAGGGGAGGCGAGTTTATGCTTTGCGAAAGATGCGGTGAAAAACAAGCGACGGTGCATATGACCCAGATCGACAATCATGAAAAGCGAGAGGTTCATTTGTGCCAGGAATGTGCCCAGCATTACGATGAATTCCTTCCAGGCTTTAGTATCAATTTTGACTTTAGCAATATGTTGGCAAGTCTTTTCGAACAATCGAATATTTGGGGTAAGACTTCGCAACCAACAGTAGCTTGTAGCAATTGTAACCAAACCTTAGCGGATATTCAACGCATTGGGGAATTAGGTTGTAGTGGATGTTATGAGACATTCAAGAATGAAATAAATCCATTGCTGCGACGAATTCATGGAAGTACCAGGCATGTAGGAAAAATTCCTTCTACTCGGTATGCCAAGGTGAAAAAACAGCGTCAGATCGAAGACCTTCAAAAACAGTTACAGGAAGCTATTGGCGTAGAAAACTATGAAAAAGCAGCAGAATTGCGCGATGAAATTCGCCGATTAGAGAAGGAGCTTTAAGGATGCGGTGAAGGGGGCAGACTGATATGGATATTAAAGATTCGATGGCTCGCACATTAAGTTCTTGGATGAAGGTCGAGGGGCCAAACGGTGATATCGTACTGGGAACTAGAGTAAGGCTAGCACGCAATGTTGTTGGGATACCTTTTCCTGCAACAGCAAAAAAAGAACAACTACGGCATTTGCTCGATATTTCCGAAGGATTAGTATCTGAACTAAGTTCGGTGGAAAAATTTACTTTCCTTAAAATGGCTGAAGTGGATTCTTTGGAACGTCAATTGCTAGTCGAAAAACATTTGATCAGTCCTAGCCATATCCATAATACCAGTACCAAGGGTTTGCTTCTTGGGGAGAATGAAGATACCAGTATTATGATCAATGAAGAGGACCATTTCCGGATTCAGGTTCTCTTCCCAGGCTTACAGCTCGAATCCGCTTGGAGAAAGGCAAACAAAGTAGATGATGTAATTGAGGAAAAGGTCGATTATGCTTTTGATATGGAAAGAGGTTTTCTAACTGCATGTCCGACAAATGTTGGAACAGCGATGCGAGCATCGGTGATGGTACACCTCCCTGCCCTAACCAGAGTTAATCAATTAAAAAGAATGCTTACCACAATTACGCAATTTGGTTTAGTTGTCAGAGGGTTGTATGGAGAGGGTAGCGAATCGAGCGGCAATATCTATCAGATATCCAATCAAGTTACATTAGGACATAGTGAAGAGGAAATAATCGATCATCTGCAAAGAATAACCTCTCAAGTATTAACGGGCGAAAGAAAAGCTAGGGAATACTTACTGGAGTCTGAGAGAAGATTACAGATAGAGGATATGGTACACCGATCTTTTGGTATTTTGACAAATGCGAGAATTATCACATCCAAAGAAGCTATGTCGTTGCTATCTGATGTACGTTTAGGAATAGATTTAGGATTGATCAAAGATCTTGATAAGGATATACTAAAACAACTAATGGTACTAATTAGGCAAGCGCATTTACAAAAATTTATGGGACAAAATTTACCCTCAGAGGAACGGGACCGTTTAAGAGCGGCTCTAATTAGAGGTAAGTTATTGAATAAATAGGAAAAATATTCGAGAAAAGGAAGGTGAGAATATGTTCGGTAAATTTACTCAACGAGCCCAAAGAGTGATTGTTCTAGCACAAGAAGAAGCTAGAAGATTAGGGCATACTGTCGTTGGAACTGAACACCTTCTCCTAGGGTTGATTGCCGAAGGTGAAGGGGTAGCCTCACGAGCATTACAAAGTCTAGGGATAAATATAGATAAGGTGCGTCAAGAAGTTGAAAAAGTAATCGGACGCGGCGAAGAAATGTTTCAGGGTCAAATCGGTTTTACTCCAAGAGCAAAACGCGTTTTGGAACTAGCATTCGATGAAGCAAGGCAATTTGGTCATGGTTATATCGGAACTGAACATCTTTTATTAGGTCTAATTAGAGAAGGCGAAGGAGTTGCCGCCCAGGTACTAACCAATCTAGGGGCAGAACTGGATAAAGTTCGCAAACAAGTATTGGATCTTTTAGGTCATGCAGGTACCAGTGGACAAAAAGGAGCTCGAAAGACAACCAAGACTCCTACCTTGGAGCAGTTTGGACGAGATCTAACTGAACTTGCTCGCGAAGGCAAGCTTGATCCCGTGATCGGTAGGGAAAAGGAAATCGAACGGGTTATCCAAATTCTTAGTCGTCGCACCAAGAATAATCCATGTCTGATCGGTGAACCAGGAGTTGGTAAGACGGCGATTGCAGAAGGATTAGCGATTAAAATTGTTCAAGGAGATCTACCAGAACTTTTACTAAATAAACGTGTGGTAACTTTGGACCTTGGTTCAATGGTAGCAGGCTCCAAATTTAGAGGGGAATTTGAAGAACGTTTGAAAAAAGTAATGGAAGAAATCAGAGCATCAGGCGATATCATTCTCTTTATTGATGAAATGCATACCATTATTGGCGCAGGGGCTGCTGAAGGTGCTATCGATGCTTCGAATATCCTCAAACCAGCTCTCGCAAGAGGCGAACTTCAAGCCATCGGGGCAACTACATTAGATGAATATCGTAAACATGTAGAAAAAGATCCCGCACTTGAACGTCGCTTCCAACCAGTAATGGTTGAAGAACCTACAGTGGAAGAAACCATTCTGATTTTAAAAGGATTGCGTGATCGCTATGAGGCACATCATCGGGTGAAAATCATGGATGAGGCGATCGAAGGTGCGGCTAAATTATCAAGTAGATATATTACTGATCGTTATCTCCCAGATAAAGCGATTGACTTATTGGATGAAGCATCCTCGAAAGTAAGGCTAAGAGGATTGATAGTTCCACCAGAGGTTAAGGATTTAGAAAAAGAGATCGATGAAGTTATTCTCGAAAAGGATGCAGCAATTAAGAATGAAGAATTTGAAAAAGCAGCTAGCCTCCGTGATAAGGAACAAAAGCTAAAGGATAAACTTGAAAGTATGAGATCCCAATGGAAGAATAATCAAGGAAGAGAAGAAGCAGTTGTTACAGAAGACGATATAGCAGATGTAGTAGCTAGTTGGACTGGAATACCAGTGGCCAAGATCGCTCAGGAAGAAACCATCAAACTCTTAAACCTTGAAGAAGTCTTACACGAACGGGTAATTGGGCAAAATGAAGCTATTGAAGCGGTTTCGCAAGCTGTACGCCGTGCGAGGGTAGGATTGAAAGATCCTAATCGTCCGATCGGTTCCTTCATTTTCCTTGGTCCGACAGGAGTAGGTAAGACCGAGCTTGCTCGAGCACTAGCGAATGCTTTGTTTGGCGATGATGAAGCCATGATCAGGCTCGATATGTCTGAGTATATGGAAAGACACACGGTGTCTAGATTAGTTGGAGCACCTCCAGGATACGTAGGTTACGATGAAGGTGGTCAACTAACAGAAAAGGTTAGAAGACGTCCATATTCGGTTGTGCTTTTAGATGAGATCGAAAAAGCACATCCAGAAGTATTCAATGTTTTACTTCAAGTCTTAGAGGATGGACGTTTAACCGACGGAAAGGGTAGAACGGTTGACTTTAAGAATACTGTAATCATCATGACTTCCAACGTTGGGGCTCAACAAATCCAACGAGAAACCAGTATCGGTTTCAGGGTTGTAGATGATGAAAAAGGCGAATATGAAGCGATGAAAGACAAAGTCACAGATGAATTAAAACGAACCTTCCGCCCTGAGTTTCTCAACCGGGTTGATGAAGTAATTGTCTTCCACGCCCTTAATAAAGAGCATATCGGTCAAATCGTTGACATTATGCTTAACGAAGTTACACAGCAACTTAAGGAACGAAATATCGAGATCAATGTTACCGAGGCTGCTAAGCAAGTCCTCGTTGAAAAAGGATTTGACAGGGACTTTGGTGCTCGTCCACTTAGAAGAGCGATCCAAAGACTGATTGAGAACCCATTGTCCGACGAATTATTAAGAGGCGAGTTTGTTGATGGTGGCGTAATTTTAATCGATGCAAAAGATGGTGAATTGCAATTTTCTGTAGCAGATTCCGCGAAAAAATAAAGTTGCAAAAATACGAAAAAGGCACACAATCGGTTGGTTGTGTGCTTTTATTTTGAATGATATAATAATATCAAGGATGTAGTGATCAAAATTAGGGATTGGGTGATTTATGGCAAAGAAAACCACGCTTTTCGTCTGTCAAAACTGCGGAAATGAGTTTTCGCGTTGGATGGGAAGATGCACTGGTTGTGGCGAGTGGAACACCCTAGTGGAAGAAGTGTCTGTTAAAGGAACTAAAGGGACCAAGAATTCTTGGGTTTCATTTTTTGGTACCAATAAACCACAGCCAATCACTGCGGTTTCAAGTAGTCAGATCGAAAGGTATCACACGGGACTTAAAGATCTAGATAGGGTACTTGGCGGTGGGATAGTACCAGGCTCTTTAGGCTTAATTGGTGGAGATCCAGGGGTTGGGAAATCTACTTTATTGATGCAAGTTTCTAACTATGTGGCTTCCACCTATGGTAAGGTCCTTTATGTATCTGGCGAGGAATCTGTCGGACAGCTTAAAGAAAGGGCAATACGCTTAAAGGCACTTAATGATGACCTAGTAGTTGTCACTGAGGCAGATGTCGAACGGATTTCTATTCATATTGAAAATGAGAAACCGTCATTAGTGCTAATAGACTCTATCCAAGCCGTTTATCTTCCAGAATTAACCTCTACTCCAGGCAGTGTCGGTCAGGTGCGGGAATGCACCACTCGTTTTCTGCAAATTGCCAAAGGTACGGGGATTCCGATTATGTTAGTTGGACATGTTACAAAAGGAGGCGCACTGGCTGGTCCAAAAGTGCTAGAACATGCAGTTGATTACGTATTATATTTTGAGGGTGAAAACCATACAACTTTTAGAATTTTGCGTGGAGTAAAAAACCGTTTTGGCTCAACCAACGAAATCGGAGTTTTCGAGATGACTAAGGAAGGATTAGTCGTAATCGATAACCCTTCAAGCCTTTTCCTCTCCCAACGACCGCAAGACGGACCAGGCTCGGTGGTTATGCCAAGTATGGAAGGAAGTAGACCCTTATTAGTTGAGTTACAAGCTTTAGTGGGGAATACTATCTTTGGTGGGGTCCCTAGAAGGCAAACAACAGGCGTGGATCATAAAAGATTTTCGATGGTGTTGGCGGTTTTGGAAAAACGAAATCACTATCCTCTACAAAACAAAGATGTTTTTGTCAACGTAGTGGGGGGTCTTAAACTAGAAGAACCCGCGGCAGATTTAGCGATTGCGATCGCTGTGGCCAGTAGCATTAACAGCATTTCCCTCCCTCAATCTTGGGCAGTACTTGGTGAAGTGGGATTAGCTGGTGAAGTTAGAGCTGTAAGTCATATTGAGCAAAGACTTCACGAATTATCTAAATTAGGATTCAAAAAATGTATCGTTCCAATCAATAATGTTAAAGAAAATGCCCAAATTAAGGTTATCGGAGTTAATTCCGTTAAAGATGCGCTCCACATCCTAAAAGCACAGGGAGGTGACGATAGTGAGAGATGATCAAAATAATCCAGAAGATGTCCTTATAAAATACCTAAAACTAGTTGCACCAGGTACACTTTTATATGAAGGTTTAGAAAATGTTTTGCGGGCACGAACTGGAGGTTTAATTGTAGTAGGAGATAATGAGGATGTATTAGCTTTAGTTAACGGCGGGTTTAAGATCGACGCCGAAATGCATCCTGCCGCTTTGTACGAGCTTGCGAAAATGGATGGTGCTATCGTTCTCTCATCTGATGCCAAACGCATTCTTTATGCAAATGCCCAGTTAACACCAGATCCAATGATCCCTAGCTTTGAAACTGGTACCAGACATAGAACTGCAGAACGAGTGGCTAAAGAGACGCAGGCGCTAGTTATTTCTATCTCACAAAGGCGTAATGTTATTACGATGTATTATCGTAATGGTAAGTTTGTTTTACGAGATGTAAACGTCCTTTTAACAAAGGCCAACCAAGCTTTGTCAACCTTGGAAAAATATCGTAGTGTTTTCGAACAAGCACTCGTCAACCTAAGTGCTCTGGAATTTGAAGATTTAGTTACTTTATTTGATGTTGCAGCAGTTCTCCAACGTGGTCAAATGGTTGCTAGAATTGCCAAGGAAATCGAGAAATATATAATTCAACTTGGTACAGAAGGACGTCTTGTGAGCATGCAGCTTGAAGAGTTAATGGGCGATATTGAGGATGAAGGATTGTTAATTGTAAAGGATTATTGTGATCTAGGTGTGGATGAAGAAGCAGTTAATAGGGCAGAAGAGATCTGGGAAGATCTCATTGACTGGGATTCTGAGGAGCTTTTGAACCTACCATCAATTGCTCGAGCTTTAGGGCATGGCGGAGGGACCAATGTCTTAGAGCAATCGATTACCCCAAGAGGATATAGGATTTTAACTAAGATTCCTAGATTACCTATGCCTGTTATTGAAAACCTTGTTCGGGCTTTTGGCTTACTTCCATCGATTATGGATGCTTCGATTGAAGAACTTGATGATGTTGAGGGTATCGGAGAAGTTAGGGCAAAGGCTATCAAAGAAGGATTGAGAAGGCTTCGCGAACAAGCGCTTTTAGATAGGCATCTATAAATGAAGTGAAAATAGTGTAATTATTGACTTTTCAGTCAAACAGTGGTAAATTGGAAAAAACTTCTTCTCAAGAATGGAGGTTTAAATTGTGTTTAGTATTGGGGACCAAGTAGTTTACCCAATGCACGGAGCAGGAATAATTACCGCGATTGAAGAGCGGGAAGTATTAGGGGAAAAACAGAAGTACTATATAATGGCTCTTCCGATCGGTGATATGAAGGTTATGATTCCAATTAACTCAGCCGAAGAAGTCGGTTTGAGGAAAGTAATCGACAAACAAGGAGCAGAAAAAGTCATCGAAGTATTGAATGGTGACGAAACGAAGATGTCTTCAAATTGGAATCATCGCTATCGTGCAAATATGGAAAAGATCAAAAGTGGTGACGTTTTTGCAGTTGCGGAAGTAGTGAGAAATCTCTCGATTAGAGATAGGGACAAAGGTCTTTCTACTGGTGAGAGAAAGATGCTAGATACAGCTCGCCAAATACTCATTAGTGAATTGGTTATTGTGACAGAGTCCACGGAAGAGGAAGTAAATGAGCTCCTTGAAAAGTGTATTGAGAATAAGGGTCTCGATGATTTAGATGAAGATTTTCCAGATGAATATGAGGAAGATGAAGATAATCTTGATGAAGATCTTCAAGATGAGTAAGATAGTCTGTATAGCCCCTTATAATTAGCCTAAAAACCTTCATTCATTTGCTTAATTTGAATATTTCTGTTAGATTTGGTGATAATAGTCTTGGGCGGAAGATTTGTTGCCAAAGGAGGTGAAAAGAGTCTTGGAGAAGTATTTGCGCTTTTTCTTCGTACTACTGGGTGCTTTCTTAGGCTATGAAGGTGCAAAATACCTGGTTAGTGAAGGGTTGATTTCACCAAGCATCAATGAGTATTACGTATATGGCTTTCTCATAGCGATAGGTATCATTTCTGGATTTGGAGTTGCCCCATTCTTATCATGGGTAATCAAATCAATTCTAAATAAGGCGAATAAATTAGTTCATAAAGCTCCATCAAGTGAATTAGCCTCAGGAGCTGTGGGGTTAGCAATTGGATTGTTACTAGCTATTTTAATAACAAATTTCTTGCCCGAAATTCCTACGATAGGAGGTTACTTACCAGCATTCATTACTTTTTTACTCGGTTTTGCTGGAATGTCATTAGGTTTACGTAAGCGCGATGACTTTTCGAAAGTATTCGGCGATAGTTCGAAAAACCATAACGATGGAGTACCTAAGATACTTGACACAAGTGTTATTATTGATGGAAGAATTGCGGATATAACCAAATCTGGCTTTATCGAGGGTCCGATCCTCGTGCCAGGATTCGTTCTTGAAGAATTACAACATATTGCTGATTCATCGGATGTATTAAAACGTAACCGAGGTCGGCGGGGTTTAGATATTCTTAATCGGATCCAAAAGGAACCATACGTAAGCGTGGAAGTTTACGATAAAGATTTTGATGATCTGACGGAAGTAGATTCAAAGTTGGTGAAGCTGGCAAAGCTTATCTCTGGTAAGGTAATCACCAACGATTATAACCTTAATAAGGTTTGTGAACTTCAAGGCGTATCTGTTCTAAATATTAACGAACTAGCCAATGCAGTGAAGCCAGTGGTGCTTCCTGGCGAAGAGTTACGTGTACATGTCATTAAAGATGGAAAAGAACAAGGCCAAGGCGTTGCCTATCTTGACGATGGAACCATGATCGTTGTCGATGGCGGTCGCAGGTTTATTGGCGAAACAATAGGAGTATCAGTTACTAGTGTATTACAAACTGCTGCTGGCAGAATGATTTTTGCTAAACCAAAAGCAATGGAAAAAGCTTTATAAAACTGATATTAAAACAAGCCTATCAAGGACTATTCACCAATCGATCTTTTTATTGTAGTTAGTTTACTAACGAAAGAGAATAAATAATTCTTGAAGGAAAAAGTTATAGGAGAGTAAATAGCGATGCTTTTGCTCTCCTATGTGTGTTTGCGGGGTGATCACAATGTGCCGAACTACCAATGAAAAAGCCGTCATTGATAAAGTTGCAGTGGTGATAGCTGCTGCTGGCAGTGGAACAAGGATGGGATTAGACCAGAACAAGATCTTTGCCGAAATTGCTGGAGTTCCCGTTTTGATTCGAAGTGTCGAAGCTTTTGAAGGCCTGGAATTTGTCGAGGGCATTTATCTTGTTGCTAGGGAAGATGAAAAAAAATCGCTCGCTTCCTTGGTAGCTCAAAGTGAGCTAAAAAAAGTTAAAGGCATAATTAGCGGAGGAGAGACCAGACAAGAATCGGTTTATAATGGATTAATGGCTTTGCCCAAAGATACACAATGGGTCTTTATTCACGATGCTGCTCGGCCATTAGTTAGTAGGCAAATCCTTGAAGATTGCTTTGAAAACCTTTTGCGGTTCGGAGCGGTTGGTGTTGGAGTTCCAGTGAAAGATACGATCAAAGTTGTTAAAGATGGATTTATTATCTCAACACCTGATCGAAGTACCCTATGGGCTATTCAAACTCCTCAAGCCTTTTCTTATTCCACCATTTTACAAGCGCATCAACAAGCAAGAACTCAAAAACAGCAGTATACTGATGACTGTAGCTTGCTAGAAGCATTCGGTCATAAAGTGAAAATGATTGCGGGTAGCTACCAGAACATAAAGATAACCACACCAGAAGATCTGATCCTAGCAGAAAGCTTCTTACTGGGCGGTGAAAAACAGGTGAGACAATTGGTAGGTTTTGGGTATGATGTACATAGATTAGTTCCTGAAAGGAAACTGATCCTTTGCGGTTTAGAAATTGATTATGATCGTGGATTAGCTGGGCATTCAGATGCCGATGTTGCTGTTCATGCCTTGATGGATGCGCTCCTTGGCGCAGCAGGACTTGGTGATATCGGACAGCATTTTCCAGATACTGATCAAAAATTTAAAGACATCTCTAGCATGGTTCTCTTGGAACGAGTGGTTGAGCTTCTTAAAATAGGTAAGTATCAGATTATTAATGTGGATTTGACGATCGTTGCTGAAAAACCAAGACTAGCTCCTTTCATTCCTGAAATGAAAGAGAATTTAGCCAAGACTTTAAAGATCCCAATGGAAAATATAAATATTAAGGCTACTACTTCCGAAAAACTTGGTTTTACAGGACGAGGTGAAGGGATCGCTTCATATGCAGTGGCAAATATCAGATCCCAGCTACCGCAACGCTTCTAAACTGACCATTTTCATAGATCTGTAACTCTACGATCCGATTCTTTACAAAATCGAAGTACAAATCTTGTGCTGTTTTTTCCGCAAGTTGGTGCCAGGCTACAGGCTCCTCGGGTCGGTTGAGGGCGTCTTCCTTAAATTCGGCTTTAATTCTCACGTGACCATCAACGATATCGACCTCTCTAAAAGAAAGGTTTTCAAAAGAAGGCTCGGCATCCTTAACTCGCTGAATAACAGCATCTTCACTAGCGGAAAAAGGATTACTTTTAGAAGGATAAAAAGCATATAGTATTATGAAAACAACTGCTAAAACCAGGACAATTCCAGCTCCGATTCGTAAAAATTTCATAATAGACTTCCTCCTGTCTAGAACAATTTATCCTTATTATTCTTTGTTAAGCTTACAATTTCATACTCGATTAAAGCATTGTTCGGATTGACACTTTCCACCTGATTGAATATAATGAAAAAAACTATATGTAGAAGAGTTGAGAGGGAGAGTAAGTTCAATTTTTCTCTTCAGAGAATAGATGCAGTAGCTGTGAGCATCTTAGAGAATGTTGGGCCGAAGTGCACCCTTGATCTTCCATACTGAAATCTTAAGTAGGTGTGGACGGCTTACACCCGTTAGAGTGTGGTTAAGTGCCCTATGTATTTCGCCCTTGCGGCTTGAAATATGTGGGAAACAGAGTGGAACCGCGGCCCTCGTCTCTGTATGACGAGGGTTTTTTGATTAAAAAGGTGGTGAAAATATGTTCAAACGTTTAAAGAAGGATATCCAAGCAATTCGCGACCGTGATCCAGCGGTGAAAAGTGTAATAGAAATCCTTTTGGCATATCCAGGATTTCATGCACTGCAAATGCATCGAATAGCACATTTCTTTTATAGAAAAAGGTTCTTTCTTTTAGCGAGAATAATTAGTCATATAAATCGTTTCTTTACAGGGATCGAAATTCATCCTGGTGCCCAAATTGGCATAGGGGTGTTCATCGATCATGGAATGGGAGTAGTGATAGGGGAGACTGCTGTTGTTAAAGATAATGTTACCATTTATCAAGGGGTGACATTAGGAGGAACAGGAAAAGAAAAAGGAAAACGGCATCCAACGATTGAAGAGGGTGCAGTGATAAGTGCAGGTGCTCAAATCCTTGGCTCATTCACTGTTGGTAAGAATGCCCGCATAGGGGCAGGGGCAGTTGTTCTCCAAAGCGTTCCTGATAATTGTACTGTAGTAGGTGTACCAGGTCGGATAGTTGTTCGTGATGGAAAAAAGGTTGGTCCACTTGACCATGACAAATTGCCAGATCCAGTAGCGAATGCGATTTATAAAATGCAGGACCAAATTGCCAAACTTGAACAAAGAATTGCTGAATTAGAAGGCGAAAGAGAACAAGAACGTAGGTTGAGGCTGTGTAATTAGTTTGAAACAAAAATCAGTTAAGAAAGAGTGAAAGCGGGTGACACGTATGCCAATTCATGTGTACAATACATTATCAAGAAAGAAAGAGAATTTTGCGCCAAGTATAGAGGAAACGATAGGAGTCTACGTTTGCGGAGTGACACCCTATTCCTCTACCCATCTAGGTCATGCTAGACCTTCTGTTGTCTGGGATGTCATTAAGAAATTCTTAGTATGGAGAGGCTACAGAGTTTATCATGTGCAAAACTTTACCGATGTGGATGATAAGATCATTGCCCGAGCGAATGAAGAAGGCATTTCTCCTCTTGAACTATCGGCAAAATATGCTCAAGACTATCTGGAAAGCATGGACGCTTTAGGTGTATCACGAGCAGATATCTATCCTAAAGTAAGTGAACATATCCCTGAAATCATTAATATGATCGAGCGCTTGATCAAAAAAGGATATGCTTATCCATCCGAGGGCAATGTCTATTATGATGTTGAGAAATTTACCGATTACGGGAAGTTATCGAATCAACGTTTAGACGAACTACAATCTGGTACCAGATTTGAAGTAGATCCAAACAAGAAAAACCCGATGGACTTTGCGCTGTGGAAAAGTGCCAAAGAAGGCGAAATATCCTGGGATAGCCCTTGGGGACCAGGCCGACCAGGATGGCATATTGAATGCTCAGTAATGTCTGAGAAGTACTTAGGTTCGAATTTCCATTTTCATGGTGGGGGAAACGATTTAATTTTCCCTCATCATGAAAATGAAATTGCTCAATCAGAGGCTGCAACAGGACAACCTTTAGCAAGATACTGGTTGCATAATGGGATGATGAACTTTAAAGATAGCAAGATGTCCAAATCACTTGGTAATATAGTAACAATCAAGGATGTTCTTAAAAAATATCCAAAAGAGCTTATTCGCTTTTTCATCCTATCTAATCATTATCGCTCTGAACTAGAGTATCATGAGGAAAAGCTGACTGAGTCTAATAAAGGGCTAAGAAGACTAAACGAAACAGTCAAGAATGCTATCTGCGCTATTTCGCTTGCAAAAAATCGTGAACTAAATAAACAGGATCAAAGAATACTTGAGAAAATTGAGCAATGCGAAAAAGATTATATCGCGGCGATGGAAGATGATTTCAATTCCGCTCTTGCGATCGCCTCACTATTTGATCTCTGTCGAGAACTAAACGGCTACCTTTCAACAACTAATCAAGAGGGTATTAATGCTACTGTTTTAGAAAAAGCGGTGGAAACCTTTAAGGTTTTGGCTGGTGATATCTTGGGTATTTTAATCCTGGATGAGGAAAAGAGTAGCGATGATCTGGTTAATCCACTCATGGAACTAATTCTCGAATTAAGACAGGATCTTCGCAAGGAAAAGAACTTTAAGTTAGCAGATAAAATACGAGATAAACTTAGTGAACTTAATATCCTGGTGGAGGATACTCCGCAGGGACCAAGGTGGAAGCAAATGAATGGACAATAAATTAGTAGAATGTTTTAGTGAACAAGTTAATGCAGAGCAATTATCGCCTTTAATCTGGGCTTATGTCGGTGATGCTGTGTACGAGCTCTACGTTCGAGTAAAGTTATTAGCTGGCGGTCATTTTACTCCACATAACATTCATACCAAAGTAGTGCAGTTTGTCAAAGCTGCAAAACAGGCCAGCCTTTTAGAAGAATTGAATGAGTACTTAAATGAAAGGGAGCAAAATATCGTCCGCAGAGGCAGGAATGTGAAGAGTAATGTACCCAAGAGCACGGATATGATCACTTATCGACACAGCACTGGCTTTGAGGCGTTAATCGGTTACCTGTATCTTTCAGGTGACCACGAAAGATTGTGGGATCTATTAGAAAAGATCGGAATAGGAGTTGATTGATGTGCCAAAGGTATTAAACAACGGGTATGTGGAGTTAATTGAATCATTCGGACACGATCAGGCGGTTATCCGCAATGCTCGTCGTTGTTGGCGAAGCGAATCAAAAGGAGAGTCCTCAGATCGTAATTTGATCAGACATTTAATAACGGCTGGTCATAAATCACCTTTTGAAGCTACAGTCTTTACGTTTGATGTTAAAGCTCCGCTCTTCGTTGCTCGCCAATGGTTTCGTCACCGAATTGCATCCTATAATGAGGAATCATTGCGCTACTGTATTGCCCTAAGAGACTACTATATTCCTGACGGGCTAACGGGTGAGCAACTCGATCAGTGGAAAAAACACCATGAGTCTTGTTTTGACTTTTACGATGAATTAGTACATAACCAAGGCCTTAAAAAGGAACAAGCGCGCAGTGTCCTACCTATAGGAATCTATACGAAGTTCTATTGGACCGTTAACGGAAGCTCGTTAATGAATTTTCTCCACCTCAGACTGGACAAAGCTGCTCAATTTGAGATTAGGGAATATGCACGTGTGATTTTGGAATTAGTAAAAGAAAAAGCGCCAATGTGCTTTGAGGAATTTGAGCGTGAGGTGATCAATAAACGTGCCTGATTCACCATTATATATTGAAGGCAGACAACCTGTATTAGAATTACTTAGAACAGGGAAAACCATTAATCGCCTGATGGTCGCCAAAGGGGAACATCATGGTTCAATTAAGCAAATAATCGCATTAGCCAAAGAAAGAAACATTGTTTTGCAATTGGTTGAACGTCAATACCTGAATAAGTTGAGTGAAACTGGCGCACATCAAGGGGTTATTGCCCAAATTTCCCCAATCGAATATCTGGAATTAGATGATGTGTTGGAAGCAAATCAAGGAAATAAAAACGCCTTTTACTTGGTATTGGATGGGATATCTGATCCTCACAATCTCGGATCTTTAATCAGGACCGCCGAAACAAGTGGAGTAACGGCAGTGATAATTCCAAAACATCGGGCTGCTGGGGTGACTGCTACCGTGATCAAGACATCCGCAGGTGCGGCGTTCCATTTACCGATTTGTCGGGTAACCAATCTGGCAATGACGATAAAAACACTAAAGGAAAATGGTTGTTGGATTGTTGGAGCTGATATGGATGGTACTACAATGTACCAACAAGATCTTACGGGTCCAATCGCATTAGTAGTAGGAAGTGAAGGAAAAGGGATGAGCGAGTTGGTGAAAAAAAGCTGTGATTTTATCGTGAGCATCCCAATGTTTGGTAAGATCAATTCTTTGAATGCTTCTGTAGCTGGTGGGTTAATAATGTATGAGATTGTGAGACAACGCAAATTTTCTCAGTAGTTTTTTTCCTCCTAATGGTTAAGCTATAACTTGACCGAGGAGGATTTTTTTATGAGAAAAAAACGAATCATTGTTGTAGCAATTTTAATTTGTATTAGTGGAATTTTTTATCTACTCGCTGGTCGATTAAATCAATGCTCAAACCCAGATCCACCTGATACTATTGAATCTTCCCCGCTTCAAACTCTGATTCTTCAAGATGGAGAAAGGCAGTGGAACATATCGTTAAGTCCTGATTTCGACGAAGAAATGTTACTAAAGGAGCTACAAAAAATCAACACTCAGATCGAGCAACCAGTTAAAAATGAAAAGTGGGATTTTCTGAATCAAGTGGTTATTCCAGGAGAGGCAGGAAGGAGCGTTGATCTTGATGCGACGTTAAAGCTTATCAAACAAAGAATCTCGGAAGGTAGTCCCGAACCAGTTTCGTTAGTGATCGAGCTCCTTGAACCTACCAAAGTACCAGATTATAAAAATGAAAACTATTCGGAGCGATTAGCACGGTATTCAACCTACTTTGATCCAGAAAATGAAGGAAGAACTAATAATATCAAATTGGCTGCTAACATGCTTAATGATATAATAGTTGCACCACAGGATGAGTTTTCGTTTAATAAAGTGGTAGGACCTACCTCTCAAGAAAAGGGTTTCCAAAATGCCTTGGTAATCGTAAATCAAGAGTTTGTGATGGGTTTAGGTGGAGGTGTATGCCAAGTCTCCACTACCCTGTATAATTCCGCTTTGTTGTCAGGGATGGAGATTGCTTATCGAAAGAACCATTCCTTACCAGTCGGTTATATTCCCTTAGGTCGTGATGCTGCAGTCTACTACGATAGTCTTGATTTTCGTTTTCGTAATCCCTACGACTTCCCGATCCAAATAAAAACCGAAGTTTCGGAGAATCGACTTAGTATTGCGATTTATGCTCCTCAACCGATCGATACTAGCTATCGTATTGAAGTAGGAGAGGCGCGCATTATTGAACCTGAGGTAAAAATTATTCCTGATCCTACCCTCCCAAAAGGAGAAGAGGTTGTAGCTCAGCAAGGCAGGCAGGGATACCAGGTTGAGGTTTATCGGATTAAGGTACAAAATGAACAAGAGCTGAGAGAGTTAGTATCAAAAGACATTTATCCAGAACAGCCAAAAGTCGTGTACCTGGGCATTTGACCAAGGATGCTTATCCCGTGCTTCCTTGACGCTATCTCTTTAGTGGTGTATAATTAACCTGTGATTGAGAGGAATTAACCGTTATCGGGCTTTCGGGCAACTCATCGGCTTGGAACCCTCTTATATATTCCTTACGGAGGCGATGTAATTGGGAGTAAATGTTCAAAAGGACTTTTGCGAAATGTACGAATCCATGACTGATGAAGAGATTGTGGAATATGCCCGAGAAGGTAGTGAGATAGCTCTTGAATTTTTAATTAATAAGTATAGAAATTTTGTGAGAGCTAAAGCACGTTCCTACTTTTTAATAGGTGCTGATCGCGAAGACATTATTCAAGAGGGTATGATCGGTCTTTATAAAGCGATTCGCGATTTTAAAGCGGACAAGCTTGCATCCTTTAGGGCTTTTGCAGAACTATGTATTACACGTCAAATCATTACAGCAATCAAAACCGCAACTCGCCAGAAACATATTCCTTTAAATTCATATGTTTCATTGAATAAGCCGATTTACGATGAAGAGTCAGATAGAACACTGCTTGATATAATCTCTGGAACTAAAGTAACCGATCCTGAAGAGTTATTGATTAGTCATGAAGAATTCATGGACATTGAAAACAAGATGAGTGAATTTTTAAGTGAATTGGAATGGAAAGTTCTGATGGCATACTTAGAAGGAAAAAGTTATCAAGAGATAGCCGATGAATTATCTAGGCATGTAAAATCGATCGATAACGCGCTTCAAAGAGTAAAACGCAAACTAGAACTTTACCTGGAAAAAAGAGAAAGTGTTGGTTAAATTAAAAGGCTAAAAAGTA
Source organism: Bacillota bacterium (assembly GCA_012728115.1). Lineage (GTDB taxonomy): Bacteria > Bacillota > Limnochordia > Darwinibacteriales > JAAYFS01 > JAAYFS01. The sequence goes on from JAAYFS010000002.1 coordinate 56,783, forward strand.
GTTGACATTTTAAAAGATACCTGCTAATATAATAACTGTTCTGACTAGCCGGTGTAGCTCAATTGGTAGAGCACTCGACTTGTAATCGAGAGGTTGTGGATTCGAGTTCCTCCACCGGCTCCATAATAAATAGTTTTTTCTGTGGAGGGATTCCCGAGTTGGCCAAAGGGGGCAGACTGTAAATCTGCTGGCAGTGCCTTCGCAGGTTCGAATCCTGCTCCCTCCACCATTTAATTTCCGCGGGGTGGAGCAATCTGGTAGCTCGTCGGGCTCATAACCCGGAGGTTGTAGGTTCAAATCCTACCCCCGCAACCAATACGCATACAACTATCGGATTGAAATTTCACATCAATAGTAACGATATAAATCTTTAGCTAATTAAGCTGGTCTCATGAGGCCAGCTTTTGTTGTGTTTGTGGCGCATTTCTCACCTGTGGTTCATACCATGCAATATGGTAGACCGCGGTGTGGAGGTGGGTGTGTGCTAAAGTATTTCGTTGGCGGATTTGTTATGTCATTTATCTTGCTTTTTCTGATCCCAATTTGGCTGATCTGGCCCCTCGTTGTTTCTAGCATTCTGATCTGGAAATTAATCAAGTACAAGAGCTTTAGCGAACTAGATAGTTCGCAGATCTTCTTGGTGATGCTCGGTGCCTTACTACCTTTAGGGTGGAAAATCTTGGTTCCATGAAGAAAAACTCTCTCTGGGATTTTTTGACGGCAAATGGATACAATAACAAATAAACGAAGAGGTATTTCTTTTAGAATAGAAGGAGATTTCTGGCTAACGCCGAATAAGATTTTTAATTCTATTTTCCGGTGTTGCCGGATGAAAGATTTCGGAGAGGAGTATCAAGTAATGGCAAAACAGAAGTTTGAAAGAACCAAACCTCACGTTAACGTGGGAACAATTGGTCACGTAGACCATGGTAAAACAACCACTACCGCAGCTATAACAATGTTATTAGCTCATGGTAATAAAGAAAAGGTTAAGAAATTCGAAGAGATCGACAACGCTCCAGAAGAAAGAGAACGCGGTATTACTATTAATACTTCTCACGTAGAGTACGAGACAGAAAAGCGTCACTATGCTCACGTAGACTGCCCAGGTCACGCAGACTATGTTAAGAACATGATTACTGGTGCAGCTCAAATGGACGGAGCTATCCTCGTAGTATCAGCAGCAGATGGTCCAATGCCTCAAACTCGCGAGCACATTCTTCTAGCTCGTCAAGTAGGCGTACCAGCAATCGTAGTATGGCTCAACAAAGCTGATATGGTTGATGACGAAGAATTAATGGAATTAGTAGAGATGGAAGTTCGTGAACTTCTCAGCGCTTATGAATTCCCAGGTGACGATATTCCAGTAGTATCTGGTAGTGCTCTTAAGGCTCTTGAAGAGTTAGAAGCTGGAACACCAGGTCCATGGTGTGAAAGATTAATGACTCTAATGGATGCAGTAGATGAGTACATCCCAACACCTGCACGTGAAATCGAAAAACCATTCCTAATGCCAGTAGAGGACGTATTCACCATTACTGGTCGTGGAACAGTAGCTACTGGTCGTGTAGAACGTGGAGTAATTAAAGTAGGCGACGAAGTAGAAATCGTAGGTTTAAAAGAGACCAGAAAGACAGTAGCAACAGGTGTAGAGATGTTCCGTAAGTTGCTTGACCAAGCTGAAGCAGGAGACAACATTGGTGTACTACTTCGCGGTATTGATAGAGAGTCTATCGAAAGAGGTCAAGTACTTGCAAAACCTGGTTCAATCAAGCCATACACCAAGTTTGAAGGTGAAGTATACGTACTAACCAAGGAAGAGGGCGGACGTCATAAGCCATTCTTCGATGGATATCGTCCACAATTCTACTTCCGTACCACTGACGTAACAGGTATCATTAAATTACCAGAAGGAACCGAAATGGTAATGCCTGGTGACAACGTAACCATTATCGCAGAATTGATTACCCCAATCGCAATGGAAGAAGGACTCCGTTTTGCGATTCGTGAAGGCGGCCGCACCGTAGGTGCTGGTGTTGTAACCAAGATTCTTTCGTAAGTTTCCAATAATTTCTTCTGATAATTCTTTTGATTAAATAAAAGAAAAAGTCGACATAATATAACATCCTGGCTTGTCAGGGTGTTATATTATGTTCAAAACGCGTGGGTGCGAGGTATTGACAGGTTTCCTAAAATATGATAGCATTCATAAGGTATTTTAGAATCTGGAGGTGTCGGCTGTGCGTGTCGGTATTACCCTTGAATGTACAGAATGCAAAAACCGGAACTATCGCACCAATAAGAATAGAAAGAATGACCCGGAACGCATTGAACTAAAGAAATATTGCAAGAAATGTAAGACACATACCGTTCATAAAGAAACCCGCTAGGGTTTAGAAAAAGGATGTGAGATGCGTGGCAGCAACAGCCAGAAAAGCAAAAGTTTCCTTTTGGGGACGACTATTAAAATATTTCCGTGATGCTCGAAGCGAACTGCGTAAAGTTGCATGGCCTAACCGAAAGGAATTGATAACCTATACAATTATTGTACTAGTTACAGTTGCAATTGTTGCGCTATTCCTGGGTGTTTTTGACGTGGTTTTTGCTAGACTAATAGGTTTTTTAAGCAGATTGGGGGGGTGAAGAACCTAATTTAGGTTCTTTCCATCATGAGTAACTCAGTAACTGACCAAAGACTTTGGTATGTTGTGCATACTTATTCAGGTTATGAAAACAAGGTAAAAGCCAATCTTGAAAGGCGAGTCGAGTCGATGGGAATGGAAGACAAGATTTTTCGCGTCGTTGTTCCTGTTGAGGACGTCGTTGAGTATAAAGATGGTAAAAAGAAGGTTACTCAGAAGAAAGTTTTCCCTGGTTATGTCTTAGTTGAAATGATCGTAACAGATGATTCTTGGTATGTTGTAAGGAATACACCAGGAGTCACAGGATTTGTTGGTTCTGGTGTAAAACCCATTCCCTTAGAAGATGATGAGGTTTTCAAAATTCTCCAGAACATGGGTGTTGAATATGCCCATTCCAAATTCGATTTTGAAGTTGGAGAAACAGTGAACGTGATGTCTGGTCCATTTGAGAATTTTTCTGGAAAGATTGTGGAAATTAACAAAGAAAAAGGGAAAGTACGTTTAAGCATCTCGATGTTTGGACGTGAGACTCCTGTTGAATTAGATTTTCACCAAATAGCAAAGGTATAAACTTTGAGAGTGGCCTGACGTGGGAGGATGTAAGTCCGCCATTACCACATTTATTGTAAGGAGGTGTATGCGCCGTGGCAAAAAAAGTCAGTGCAATAGTAAAGTTGCAAATCCCTGCAGGAAAAGCTACAGCGGCGCCGCCGGTTGGTTCGGCTCTTGGTCCGCATGGAGTAAATATGATGGAGTTTATCAAGGGTTTTAACGAAAGGACAGCAAGCCAAGTTGGAATGATTATTCCAGTGGTTATCACAATCTATGAAGACCGTTCGTTTACCTTTATTACCAAAACTCCGCCAGCAGCGGTTCTATTGAAGAAAGCTTTGAATATCGAAAAAGCTTCAGGTGAGCCTAACCGGACAAAAATCGGAACCGTTAAACGGGATAAAGTTAGAGAAATTGCCGAGATTAAGATGCCAGACTTAAATGCGGCAGATATTGAAGCAGCTATGAGAATGGTCGAAGGTACCGCCCGAAGCATGGGAATTGTTGTAGAAGACTAATTACTCAGTAAGATCTTTTGAAATATGTGGGAGGATTTTCCGTTTGTACCACAAAGGAGGAAAGTAGAATGGCTAAGAAAGGCAAGCGTTATTTGGAAGCAGCCAAGAAAGTTGACCCTCGCAAAATCTACACAAGAGATGAAGCAATAGAATTAGTCAAAGAAGTAGCAAATGCGAAATTCGACGAAACTGTCGAGGTAGCAATCAAACTTGGTGTTGATCCACGTCACGCTGATCAGCAGGTAAGAGGTACTGTTGTTTTGCCTCATGGTTTAGGTAAAGAAATGAAAGTCTTAGTTTTTGCTAAAGGCGACAAAGCTAAAGAAGCACAAGATGCTGGAGCAGATTTCGTCGGTGACGAAGATCTTGCTACCAAAATTCAAGGTGGATGGACAGATTTCGACGTAGCTATCGCTACCCCTGATATGATGGGCGTAGTTGGTAGACTCGGAAGAATTCTTGGACCAAGAGGATTAATGCCTAACCCAAGAACAGGAACCGTTACCCTTGAGATTGAAAAAGCTGTTAAAGAAGCTAAAGCTGGTAAAGTTGAATTCCGTGTGAACAAAGAAGCAGGCATTCACTGCCCAATCGGAAAAGTTTCTTTCGAAGTTGATCAACTAAGAGATAACTTCCTAGCTTTAATGGATGCTATTATTAAAGCAAAACCAGCAGCTGCCAAAGGAACCTATTTGAGAAAGCTTTCGATCTCTTCGACAATGGGACCTGGTATCAAAGTTCAAACACAACATGTACTTGATTAAAATTGTTTTTTGAAATAGAATATAAAAGACCGTAGACAGTTGGTGTCCATTAGGACTTAAGGAGCTAGTGCTCGCCATCCGAGGTTTTACAATAGTGCAACACCCCTTCTTTGGGTTATTTGTTAAGCTGTTTTAAGATCTCCTGTCTCGGTGGAGGTCTTTTTTATTCACCGAATCGCTCTCTTTAAGGAGGTGACAGAATGGCAAGGCCAGAGAAAGTAGTAATAGTCGAAGAAATTAAGGAACGGTTAGATAGTGTCCAAGGAGCTGTCATTGTTGACTACAGAGGTCTTAACGTTGCAGCAGTAACTGAATTGCGTAAGCAATTACGTGATGCAGGGGTAGAATTTAAGGTTCTCAAGAACACATTGACAAGACGTGCTGCCGAAGAAAAAGGTTTGGATGATTTACTCCCACTTTTAAATGGCCCAACCGCTATTGCTTTTGGCTACAATGATCCAGTAGCACCTGCAAAAATCTTAAATAACTTTGCCAGGACTAACCCAGCGTTAGAGCTAAAAGGTGGATTGCTAGAAGGAAAAGTACTTGATGTTAATGGAGTGAAAGCATTAGCTGAACTACCATCAAGAGAGGAACTTCTCGCTCAAGTGGTTCGCGGTATGCAAGCTCCGATCGCTGGTATGGTCAACGTACTTCAAGGTACAATCAGAAACTTTGTTTATGCTCTTGAGGCTGTTAGAAAGCAGAAAGAAGGAGCAGCATAAATTATTAATCAAACTTAAATATCAATAATTTGAAATTAGGAGGCATTTTTCAATGACAAAAGAGGAAATTTTGCAAGCGATAGAAAACATGACTGTTTTAGAGTTATCTGAGTTAGTAAAAGCTATGGAAGAAAAGTTTGGCGTATCCGCTGCAGCTCCAGTAGCTGTTGCAGCAGTTGGTGGCGCAGCTGGTGCTGCTGAAGAAGTTGAAGAACAAACTGAATTCGATGTTATCTTAACATCCGCTGGCGACAAGAAGATCAACGTTATTAAGATTGTTCGCGAAGTAACTGGTCTTGGCTTGAAAGAAGCTAAAGACTTAGTAGACTCAGCTCCAAAGGCTGTTAATGAAGGCGTTTCTAAAGAAGAAGCTGAAGAATTAAAGGGCAAACTTGAAGAAGCAGGAGCTAGTGTTGAACTTAAGTAAGAATTAATTAAGAAAAGCACCCATTGAGTTTGGGTGCTTTTTTAGTTACGAAAAGAGCAACAAGCAATCAAGAACTTGTTGACAAGAAAATCCTGCTATGATATGATAGATTAGCGTTAAAATCGAATAAAATACCAGCTTTACTCTTATTCAACAAAGCCCTATGTAATTCCTGCTAATACATGAATATTTTTTTCGGTGCTGGTGATGCTAGTTAATATAATATATTTTACATAATTTTTATTCGAAATGCATTATAGCAATGGGGGAGTTTGAATTACATAAGGACGTTTATTTGTAGGTAGAAGCAAGAGTTTATAATTTTAAAGCGAGGGGGACAAATCTCCTTGCTTTTGCTCATGTTATTAACAATGTAGGCAAAAGTGTTTGCTACACTTTTGTAATTGTGTTAAGAACGTTGTTTGTAACATTGTAATTAGCAATGCTCTTAACATTTGATCGAACTGAGCTTGGTAGTTGTATGACAAAAAGGAGAGGTGAGGGCCATTGGCGGTAGCCATTCAAGAAGGTAAGCGGAAACGAATAAACTTCGGAAAAATCGACGAAGTTCTCGAAATGCCCAATCTTATCGAAATCCAAAGAAAGTCCTATGATTGGTTCTTGCAAAAAGGGCTTTTAGAAATGTTCGAGGACATTTCTCCGATTCAGGATTTCACAGGAAATCTTATTCTCGAGTTTATTGATTATTCCTTGGGCGAACCAAAGTACCATGTAGAAGAGTGTAAAGATCGAGATGTTACTTATTCAGCCCCACTACGAGTGAGAGTACGCTTAATAAACAAGGATACTGGCGAAGTAAAAGAACAAGAAGTATTTATGGGAGATTTTCCATTGATGACTGAACAAGGAACCTTTATCATCAATGGAGCGGAACGCGTCATAGTGAGTCAATTGGTGCGCTCTCCTGGAACGTACTTCAACTTCACAATCGATACCAGTGGTAAACCGCTTTATACCGCTAGTATTATCCCAAATAGAGGTGCCTGGCTCGAGTTCGAGATGGATTCAAATGATATTATATCGGTTCGAGTTGACCGCACTCGTAAAATCCCTGTTACCGTGCTTATTCGTGCTATTGGTCTTTCCAGTAATGTTAAAATCCTGGATTATTTCAACAATGCGGAATCGATCAAGGCTACTTTAGAAAAAGACAATACTGAAACCACCGAAGAAGCATTAGTAGAGATCTATAAACGTTTAAGACCAGGAGAACCTCCTACAGAGGAGAGTGCGCGTGGTCTATTTGAAACGCTCTTTTATGATCCGAAAAGATATGATTTGGCAGGTGTAGGTCGCTATAAAATCAATAAGAAGTTACGACTTACCGAGCGATTGGTCAATCGGATCGCAGCTGAAAATGTTATTCATCCCGAAACAGGCGAGGTTCTTGCTGAAGCTGGCGAAAAGATTGTTCGAAGGGTTGCCGAAAAAATCCAGGAAGCTGGAATTTCTTCTGTTGCGATTCAAACCAAGGATGGTGAAATTCTACGCGTTGTCGGTAATGGGCAGCCAGATGATGAGGTAAAAATTATTACTCAGGAAGATATATTAGCAACAATTAACTACTTGGTTAACCTACCCTATGGAGTAGGTAATATCGATGATATAGACCATCTTGGCAATCGACGTTTAAAATCAGTGGGTGAACTACTTCAAAACCAGTTTAGAATCGGACTAAGCCGAATGGAAAGAGTAGTTCGTGAAAGAATGACTATTCAAGACGTGGATATTATTACCCCACAAGCGTTGATCAATATTCGACCTGTTGTCGCAGCGATTAAAGAATTCTTCGGTTCGAGCCAATTATCGCAGTTTATGGATCAAACAAATCCGCTCGCAGAGCTCACTCATAAACGTCGTTTAAGTGCACTGGGACCTGGTGGACTTTCGCGTGAACGCGCTGGTTTCGAGGTTCGGGACGTTCACCATTCTCACTATGGAAGAATATGTCCGATCGAAACTCCTGAAGGTCCAAACATCGGTTTGATTGGTTCGTTATGTACTTACTCGCGCATTAATGAATACGGATTTATCGAAACACCATATCGAAAAGTTGAGAATGGTATTGTTACCGATGAAATAGTGTATTTAACTGCTGACGAAGAAGATAATTACATGATCGCTCAATCCAATGAAAAAACGGATGAGACTGGGAAATTCATCAATGACCGCGTTACAGTCCGTGATCGTGATCTAATCAGAATCGTTCCCGCGGATTCCGTTGATTTTATGGATGTATCACCCAAACAATTAGTAAGTATCGCTACAGCCTTAATTCCTTTCTTGGAGAATGACGACGCAGCTAGAGCATTGATGGGTGCAAACATGCAACGGCAAGCCGTACCGCTACTTACTACTGAAGCGCCTTTGGTTGGTACAGGCATGGAGTATAAGGCTGCCGTAGACTCAGGAGCAGTATTAATTGCCAAGAATCCTGGTGTAGTTAAACGTGTTTCTGGTACAGAGATTGTAGTAACTACAGATAATGGCGATGAAACATATAAACTTCTGAAGTTTAAGCGTTCAAACCAAGGAACATGTATTAACCAAAAACCCCGAGTGGTTGTAGGTCAACAGGTTCAGAAAGGCGATGTCCTGGCAGACGGTCCTTCAACTGATATGGGTGAATTGGCTTTAGGTAAAAACGTATTAGTTGCCTTTATGCCTTGGGAAGGCTTTAACTATGAGGACGCCATTTTACTAAGTGAAGATTTGGTTAAAGAAGACGTATTTACGTCAATTCATATAGAAGAGTATGAAGCACAGGCTAGAGATACTAAACTTGGACCTGAGGAGATTACTCGTGATATACCGAATGTGGGCGAAGAGAGCTTGCGCGATTTAGATGAACGCGGAATCATCCGAATCGGTGCTGAGGTTAAACCAGGAGATATCTTGGTTGGGAAAGTTACTCCAAAGGGTGAAACTGAGCTTACAGCTGAAGAACGGCTCTTACGAGCAATTTTTGGCGAAAAAGCACGTGAAGTTCGCGATACCTCATTGCGAGTTCCTCACGGTGAGGGAGGAATAGTTGTCGATGTTAAGGTGTTTACGCGTGAAAGCGGGGACGAACTCTCGCCAGGAGTAAATAAACTAGTTAGAGTTTATATCGCTCAAAAACGTAAGATCTCCGAAGGAGATAAGATGGCTGGCAGACACGGTAATAAAGGTGTTATTTCGCGCATTATGCCTGTCGAAGATATGCCGTTTCTTCCAGACGGTACTCCAGTTCAAATTGTGCTAAATCCATTAGGCGTTCCATCACGAATGAATATCGGTCAAATTCTCGAGACACACCTCGGAATGGCTACAAGATTACTTGGAATTCACGTTGCAACTCCTGTTTTTGATGGTGCAACGGAGATCGAAGTAATGGACATGATGGAAAAAGCAGGGATGGCTAGACATGGAAAAACCATCCTCTATGATGGTAGAACTGGAGAACCTTTTGATAACCCAGTAACAGTCGGCTCTATTTACATGATTAAACTGCTTCACTTGGTTGATGATAAGATCCACGCTCGTTCGACTGGCCCATACTCACTAGTTACGCAACAACCATTGGGTGGAAAAGCTCAATTCGGCGGACAAAGATTTGGTGAGATGGAGGTTTGGGCATTAGAAGCTTACGGAGCGGCTTATACACTCCAAGAAATCCTAACAGTTAAATCTGACGACGTAGTTGGTAGGGTGAAAACCTACGAAGCGATTGTAAAAGGAGAGAACATCCCAGAGCCTGGCGTGCCAGAATCCTTTAAAGTTCTTATTAAAGAACTACAAAGCTTGGGTCTTGATGTTCGAGTACTTGGCGAAGAAGAGCAGGAAATCGAGATTCGCGAGGACGATGAAGATATCAGTGAAATGGCAAAGGAACTTGGTATCGATATTCAAATCCGTGAGCCCGAACCCAAACCCAAAACTAAACCTGCCGCAATCAAGAAATCCTCTGATGATATAGAAGATGAAGAAATAGATGAGGAAATAGATGAACAAATTGATGAAGAAGAACATGATAGTGAAGAGATCCCTGAAATCGATAAGGATTTTGATGGAGAAATAGATGAAGATTTCGATGAAGATTTGGATCTAGACTTTGATCTTGTTCCCGATGAAGAGGATGATTCGGACGATGATTTTGATTTAGATTTCGATGACGACTTCGATGACGACCAAGATGAAGATATTTTCGGAGACGACGAGGAAGATTATTAATCCTGGGGTTGTAAGACACAAAGGAGGGAAAGCCCTTGCTGGATGTCAATGATTTTGATCGGATGAGAATAGCATTAGCTTCGCCTGAACAGATCCGGGCTTGGTCTAGCGGTGAAGTGAAAAAGCCTGAAACGATAAACTATCGTACACTTAAACCAGAACGCGAAGGTCTATTTTGTGAAAAGATTTTTGGACCATCTCGTGATTGGGAATGTCACTGTGGTAAGTATAAACGTGTTAGATACAAAGGTATCGTTTGTGACCGGTGTGGAGTAGAAGTCACTCGGGCAAAAGTGCGGAGAGAAAGAATGGGGCATATTGAACTTGCTGCCCCTGTCTCCCACATCTGGTTTTTTAAAGGTATTCCTAGTAGAATGGGACTTATTTTAGATATGTCGCCACGCACTTTAGAAAAAGTGTTATATTTTGCTTCTTACGTGGTGATTGATCCAGGTGAGACTCCGCTTGCTAAGCAACAACTTCTAACTGAAGCAGAATATCGTGAGTATCGCGATAAGTATAAAAATGAATTTGTTGCAGGAATGGGAGCGGAAGCAATAAAGAAATTATTAGAGGATCTTGATCTTGACAAATTAAGCAAAAGCTTACGCAAAGAGATTAAAGAAACTACTGGTCAACGGAGAGTTCGGGCGATCAGAAGACTTGAAGTTGTTGAGTCATTTAGATTATCAGGTAATCATCCTGCCTGGATGATTATGGATGTTATCCCAGTTATTCCGCCTGAATTGCGTCCGATGGTTCAATTGGATGGAGGTCGTTTCGCTACCTCAGATTTAAATGACCTATATCGTCGAGTTATTAATAGAAACAATAGATTGAAACGACTCTTAGAACTTGGAGCACCTGATATTATTGTTCGCAATGAAAAGCGAATGCTTCAAGAGGCGGTGGATGCCTTAATCGATAACGGACGTCGTGGACGACCCGTTACTGGACCAGGTAATCGACCACTAAAATCGCTGAGCGATATGCTCAAAGGAAAACAAGGTCGCTTTAGACAAAACCTTTTAGGTAAGCGTGTTGACTATTCTGGAAGATCGGTTATTGTAGTCGGACCGAAACTGAAGATGCATCAATGCGGGTTACCAAAAGAGATGGCATTAGAATTATTCAAGCCATTTATAATGAAGGAATTGGTTAATAAAGGCTTAGCGCATAATATCAAAAGTGCTAAGCGCATGGTAGAGAGAGTTAGACCTGAAGTGTGGGATGTTGTTGAAGATGTTATTAAGGAACATCCAGTGTTGTTAAACCGAGCACCGACCCTTCACCGTCTCGGGATTCAAGCATTTGAACCAGTATTAGTTGAAGGAAAAGCCATTCAAGTTCATCCATTAGTATGTACAGCATATAATGCTGACTTTGATGGTGACCAAATGGCTGTTCACGTACCACTCTCTGCCGAAGCACAAGCAGAAGCTAGATTATTGATGCTTTCAACCAATAATATCCTTGTTCCATCTAGTGGCCGTCCAATCGTAACACCTACTCAAGACATGGTAATCGGCTTGTACTATCTCACCTCGCAAAAAGATGGCGTTAAAGGTGAAGGCAAGTACTTTGGTTCGCTAGAAGAAGTAATCCATGCCTATGAAGCGGGAGAACTTAGTCTGCACGCCAAGATCTATGTTCGCGAGGGTGATTCTAGACGAGAAACCACAGCAGGAAGATACCTATTCAATAGTGTCTTGCCTGAGGAAATGGAATACTACGAAACAGAATTAGATAGAAAGAAACTTGGACCACTAGTTGAAACACTGTACAAAAAGGTTGGTGCACAACGCACTGCCGAAACACTAGATAAAATTAAGGAATTAGGATATAGATACGGAACCCTCTCGGGAGCTACAGTCTCGGTAGATGATATTATCGTCCCAATTAGTAAACAAGAAAGAATCACCGAGGCTGAAAAAGAAGTTGAACAAATTGAGCTTCAATATCGACGTGGGTTACTAACTGCTGATGAAAGATATCAGAGAATCTGTGATATCTGGACCAGGACCAAAGAAGTTGTTACCAAGGAAATGCTCGAGAATTTCGATAAATTCAATCCGATCTATATGATGGTTGTATCGGGAGCTCGTGGTAACGAGAACCAAATCAGCCAACTAGCAGGAATGCGAGGGTTGGTAAGTGACCCAACAGGAAAGACAATCGAGATTCCGATTAAATCGAACTTCCGTGAAGGACTTAGCGTACTTGAATACTTTATTTCCAGTCACGGTACCCGTAAGGGACTTGCGGATACCGCTCTCAGAACAGCAGACTCTGGTTACCTAACTCGTCGTCTAGTAGACGTAGCTCAAGACGTAATCGTAAGAGAATTTGATTGCGGTACCGAGGAAGGAATTGAAGTAAGCGCTATTAAGGAAGTCTCAGGCGATTTAGAAAAAGTAATCGAACCTTTATGGGAAAGAATTGCTGGTCGCTTTGCAGCTGAAACAGTTGTTCATCCAGAAAATAAGGAAGTTATTGTCGAAAGAAATGAAGTCATCGATGATGATATAGCTAAAGCGATTGAAGAAGCAGGAATAGAAACAGTAAAGATTCGCTCCGTCTTGAACTGTCGTACCAGGTACGGCGTATGCGTTTCATGTTACGGCCGAAACTTAGCAACTGGAAGAACAGTAGATGTGGGAGAAGCAGTTGGTATTATCGCAGCACAATCCATCGGTGAGCCTGGAACTCAGCTAACGATGCGGACTTTCCATACTGGTGGAGTTGTTGGAGACGACATTACCGCTGGTTTGCCAAGGGTAGAAGAGCTGTTCGAAGCCCGAAAACCAAAAGGTCAGGCTGTTATTACTGAAATTACTGGTCGAGTCAGTATCGTCGAAACAAAAGGAGTTAGAAAGGCACATGTTGTCGCCGACGATGGAGAAGAAAAGGTTTATACCATCCCATATGGAGCGCGAATTCGGGTTAAAGAAGGTAGCGTAATCGAAGCTGGTGAGCGCATCACCGAAGGTTCAGTTAACCCACATGATACCCTAAATGTTCGCGGTCTTAGAGGAGTTCAAGCTTACCTGGTTCAAGAAGTACAAGAGGTTTATCGTTCACAAGGAGTTTACATCAACGATAAACATATCGAAGTAATAGTTAGGCAAATGTTGCGAAAAGCTAAAGTAGAAAATCCTGGCGATACCTTGCTCTTACCAGGAAGCCTTGTAGATATCTTCGATTTGGAAGAAGAAAATGCTAGAGTAATCGCTGAAGGTGGCGAGCCTGCGGTAGCAAAACGAGTCTTACTCGGAATCACCAAAGCTTCGCTCGCTACGGAAAGCTTCTTATCGGCTGCTTCATTCCAAGAAACCACAAGAGTTTTAACTGAAGCGGCTATCAAAGGCAAAGTAGATAGACTTCTTGGTTTAAAAGAAAATGTTATTATCGGTAAACTCGTTCCAGCAGGTACAGGAATGTCACGCTACAGTAATATAGAGATCGAAATTCAAGATGGAAAAGACGAAACAACCAACGGAGAAGTAGCGGATCCTAATCAGGCTTTTGACGTTGTGCAAACCCAAACTTGATTAGATCTTGACACCTAAAATCCACGGTGGTACAATAAACGAGTGTGCAAACCCGCAGGGTCAAAAAACCCTGCGGGAACTGCCGATAAGGGGGAAACGTGATGACGGCTGATTTGACAAGCGCCAAGAAATTGGTAGGGGCTAAACAAACCCTTAAAGCTTTGCAAACTGGGCAAGCACGCGCTGTCTATGTTGCCAAAGATGCGGATACTCATGTAACCCAACCAATAGTTCAATTGTGTAGTCAGACAGGTGTCAAAGTGATTGAAGTTGCTTCTATGGCTGAATTAGGCAAAGCTTGTTCGATAGACGTAGGAGCCGCTGTTGCTGCGATAATTGAATAATTTATTGATTGATAAATCTTTTTACACGAAGGGAGGTTATCCGTTATGCCAACCATTAACCAATTAGTAAGAAAAGGGCGCAAAGCAGAGAAGGCAAAAAGCACTGCACCAGCACTTAGGTACACCCAAAATACTCTTAAAGATAGAGTAGTTTATGGAGCTAGTTCGCCTCAAAAAAGAGGAGTTTGTACCAGAGTTTACACCACAAAGCCTAAGAAACCAAACTCAGCTTTAAGAAAAGTAGCTCGTGTGCGCCTTACTAACGGTATTGAGGTGACTTCCTACATTCCTGGGGAAGGACATAATTTGCAGGAGCATAGTGTCGTATTGATCAGAGGAGGTAGGGTTAAAGACTTACCAGGTGTTCGCTACCATATCATTCGTGGAACCTTAGACGCAGCAGGAGTTGCAGATCGCAGACAAGCAAGATCAAAATATGGCGCTAAGCGACCCAAGTAGATTTGAGTAAGGACTCTGAAATAAAGGGGTGAAATGATGCCTAGAAGAGGAAAAATCCAAAAGAGAGAACCCATTGCCGATCCTGTATATAATAGTGTTTTAGTTTCACGTTTTATTAATGCTTTGATGTTAGACGGCAAGAAAGGTCTTGCGGAGTCTATAATGTACGGAGCTTTAGAACTGGCAAAAGAAAGAACAGGAACCGAACCAATGGAATTATTGGATCAAGCAATGAAGAACGTAATGCCTGTTTTAGAGGTAAAACCTCGTCGTGTTGGAGGAGCAACATACCAAGTTCCAGTAGAAGTCCGCTCTGAAAGAAGAGTTGCTCTTGCTCTACGTTGGCTAGTTAGAAACGCCCGGGAGCGTGGAGAAAAAACAATGATTGAGAGATTGGCTGGCGAACTCATCGACGCAGCCAATAACCAAGGTGGGGCTGTTAGAAGGAAAGAAGAGACCCATCGAATGGCAGAAGCCAACAAGGCATTTGCACATTACCGCTATTAATGCGAGTTAATTTAAATTTTGAATTTAATTTAGAAGCGTCAAACTCAGCTTAGGAGGAGTAAAAGAAAAGTGGGAAAACAATCTGCGGAAAGAAAATATGCTATTGAAAAAACAAGAAACATAGGAATAATGGCCCACATTGACGCCGGAAAAACAACTACTACAGAGAGAATTCTTTTTTACACTGGTAAAGTTCACCGATTGGGTGAAACCCATGAAGGTGCTGCTACGATGGACTGGATGGTCCAAGAAAAGGAACGCGGTATCACTATTACATCTGCCGCTACTACTTGTTTCTGGAAGGACCATCGAATAAATATTATCGACACACCCGGCCACGTGGACTTTACTGTTGAAGTTGAACGATCTTTACGTGTCCTTGATGGTGCCGTTGCCGTTTTCTGTTCAGTTGGGGGAGTAGAACCTCAATCAGAAACAGTTTGGCGACAGGCTGATAAATATAAAGTTCCACGCCTAGCATATATCAATAAGATGGATAGAGTTGGCGCTGATTTCCAACGAGGAATCGACATGATTAAAGACCGCTTAGGAGCTAATGCAGTTCCAATTCAGTGGCCGATCGGTGCCGAAGACTCATTTAGGGGAATCGTCGACTTAATAGCTAATAAAGCCTATATCTATGTTGATGATCTAGGTACACAAAGTGACGAGACCGAAATTCCCGAAGATATGGTTGAGCATATTGCCCAAGTTCGGGAGGAAATGATCGAGTCTATTGTCGAGCAAGACGATGAACTAATGAATAAGTACCTTGAGGGCGAAGAGATAACTGTTAGCGAATTAAAAGCAGCCTTACGGCGTGCTTGTCTCGATGTTAAGCTAGTTCCGGTTTTATGCGGGTCATCATTCAAAAATAAAGGGGTGCAATTACTCCTGGATGCGGTAGTAGATTACCTGCCAAGTCCGAAAGATTTGCCATCTATAAAGGGAATCGATCCCAGAACGGGAGTAGAAGTTTATCGCAACCTTGATGATGACAGTCCGTTTTCGGCTCTTGCCTTCAAAATTATGGCGGACCCTTTTATCGGTAAGTTGGCTTATTTCAGAGTGTACTCTGGAACCTTAAAAGCAGGCAGTTATATTTACAACGTAACTAAGGATAGGAAAGAAAGAATTGGGCGGATTTTGCAAATGCACGCAAATCACCGCGAAGAGATCTCTGAAGTATTTTCTGGCGACATTGCTGCCGCGGTGGGCCTGAAAAACGTTGCTACAGGGGATACTTTGGCAGCAGAGGACAACCCTATCCTCTTAGAACAACTAGTGTTCCCAGAGCCTGTAATTAATCAAGCCGTTGAGCCAAAATCGAAGGCGGATCAAGATAAGTTAGGAATTGCTTTGCAAAGACTGGCTGAAGAAGATCCAACCTTTAGAGTTCATACTGATGAGGAGACAGGTCAGACGATAATCTCAGGAATGGGAGAACTTCACTTAGAGGTAATTGTCGATAGATTACTGCGAGAATTTAAGGTTGAAGCCAATATCGGAAAACCGCAAGTAGCTTATCGAGAAACTATTACTAAGGCAGTTAAGACTGAAGGTAAGTTCATTCGCCAATCTGGTGGTCGTGGACAATACGGTCATGTTGTACTTGAAATCGAACCTGCTGAACCAGGAGAAGGATTTATCTTTGAAAACAAAATCGTTGGTGGAGTTGTTCCAAAAGAATATATCACTCCTGTTGAAGCTGGTATTAAAGAAGCGATGGCAGGCGGAGTGATTGCTGGCTATCCGATGGTAGACGTTAAGGTCAGCTTAGTGGACGGTTCTTATCACGAAGTGGACTCATCGGAGATGGCTTTTAAAGTGGCTGGTTCAATCGGATTTAAGAACGGAGCAGCTAAAGCAGAACCTGTACTATTAGAACCTGTAATGAGCGTTGAAATAGTTACACCTGAAGAATTCATGGGAGACGTTATCGGAGACGTGAATTCGAGAAGAGGAAGAATCGAAGGAACTGAACTACGCGGTAATGCGCAAGTAATCAATGCTTTTGTTCCATTAGCTTCGATGTTCGGTTATGCGACAGACCTACGGTCGGCCACCCAGGGACGTGCAACCTATTCGATGGAATTTTCACATTATGAACAAGTTCCAGCCAGTGTTGCGGAAGCGATTAAAGAAAAAGCAGGTATTTAAAGACCAAAAGATTTTTTCAAATAACTTAGGTTCAGTTAAAAATTAAAAGACTATTACACCTATAAATTAAGGGGGAAGAGAATAATGGCAAAACAGAAGTTTGAAAGAACCAAACCTCACGTTAACGTGGGAACAATTGGTCACGTAGACCATGGTAAAACAACCACTACCGCAGCTATAACAATGTTATTAGC
>JAAYFS010000013.1 GCA_012728115.1 Bacillota bacterium
ATAAAAGAAAGGGATCAGTTTTTCAGTATGGAAATAGCATTTACATAAAAAAGTCCGATCTCGTTCTAGCCGAGATCGGACTTAGGTTTCTTTTTAGATCGCTCGAAAAGATCCTGTTATAATTACTGTGTTTTCTGGACTGCCGATAAAGTCGGTTGCGCGAATCTCATATTCAATCTTACCAGCTTCTTCAACGAGCCATTTATAAGTGTAAACCACAATATTTCCAGTAGTTTGAGTAGCGGTCATTTCTTTCCAACCATCGCCGTAATTGATTTGTACAGTTCCAGCCATGGGTACACCTTCTTTTTTAACCACACCGACACTTACGTTTTGTTCTGCACCAACTGGAACTATTCCAAGTTGGAACGGCTTATTTATTCTCTCCACCCATGGCTCATCAATAGGTAGCGCTAGTTTATAAACCTCGAAAGTATCGATTTCACCATGGAAGTGAGTATCCTCACCATAACCTCTACCCAAGTAGTTTACACCACCACGTCGATCAAGTGCTGAAATTTTCAACGAATCGTTTGCGCTAACTAGGTCGTTACCGATAAAGAGTTTAGCGGTATTGCCAGCAAATTGGATAATTACTCTCTCCCATTCATCGATTGCTAGAGGGCGGTCAGCAGTTAATCTTTCAACTATGTTTCCATTGATTAAGACAAACTCAGCCACACCATCTTCGTTGCTTGGGGTTAAGTACATCCGATTATCTTCAGAACGCCCGAATTCGAAGAGATGTTGGTTATCACCACCATGCCATTTAACATTTAAGATCAGTGTTAAATTTTGATGGTTAACAACATCTTTTTGCAATTCCACGAATTGGTCCTTGCCGTTCAGGGTCAGCACACCATTACTTGCCTTAGCACCATTTACTAAGTAACCCCAGGTGAGGCCAAAGTCATCCCAAGCCATCCATGGATGGTCTTTTTCAAAGGTCATTTGGAGATATAGACCATTAAATTCGGCATCTATTTCGCCTGCGTTCTGTCCAGTTCCCCAGCTCCAGGAGAACCACTTACCCTTGGTTATTTCGTTACCCTTGGCATAATGACCATCAAGCATCGCTGTTCCAGTAGCATTACCGTAGTTACTGCTTACTCCTTTAATGGTAACATTACCCGAAGCTGTCTTATTATCACCATGGGTAGCATGTTCATAGATTTGGGCATTATCTTTTACCACTGCGTTTTGCCAAACACGCGCATAACCGTCAACGCGAGCGTTATCTTGCACGATCGCATTACCAGTTACGATCGCCCTACCACTTACCACCGCATTGTCTCTCACTGTACCGTTATTAACCACAGCATAGTCTTCGACTCGTGCATTGCCAAGCACCTTTGATCGGCCCAAGACAATTGCATTCGGTCCAACGTATGCGGTTGAATCAACCGTTGCGGTTGAAGCTACAAATCCACCGCCATTAGGATGTCTACGACCACTTACTCTGCTAGCTAATTCTTGATAATGCTTATAAAGTAGATCTACTGGTTTTGCTCCTTCAAAGCGTACTTTATATACAAATTGCTCTTGCTCTGGTGAACGAACATCCCCAGTCATATCGATCGCCATGACTTTGGATGGGATCGCAGCGATCGTCATGTAAAGCTCTACTTCATTATCCAGTAAATCGAAGGTGAGGGTTTCACCTGTCGAAATAATATCGCTATAGCGTGGTTTGCCATCATTATCTACTGCTACGAAGCCAGCATACCAATCTGAGCCCCTTTCAGGATTGATATAGCCAGATAACTCTACTTTCACCTGTCTTGAGTCAAATTCCAGTGGAACGATATTCCAACCAGTTTGTTGCGGAGCCATTTCCTTTGGTGGACGATACCAATCTGGTTCATAAGGAATTTCTTCTAACAGTACCCGTCCATACCGCAACATTTCATCCATATCACGGGTTGCATCTTGTACATATAGATTTGGATTATCTCCATAGATGGTATAATCCCAGGTTACATTCCTTTGTACCATCCGCGCCCATTCATACCCGAGCGAAGTGCTTGGGTCAGGATCAACGCGTTGGAAAATAATCCAAGGATATTCACCATTACCATCGTACCAAAGCTTGGAAATAAACATTGGACCATACTCTGGTGTTTCCGCTAAATGTTGCATCATTAAGCGTGCATGGTAGTAGTTCCGTCCTGTTGCTTCAAAGAGCATTGAGTCCCTTAGTAGCAATGCTGGAGGAACTGTTTGATATAGACCAAAATAGGTTTGAGGCCAGTTAGCATGGGCTTCCCAGTAGTTTCCTTGTAATCCACCACCTGTATGCATTTGTGTTGCATGTACCAATTCATGCGGATTTATATGTCCCGCTCCTTGGGCAGGGTAACCAAATCCGATATTGCCGTTAAGAGTCGCCCAATTGGAACCATCGGATGCGAAAATTACGATCTTATACTTGATTCCATCACCGCGATACTGAGGCAAGGTACTCACGATCGGAAGTCTCAAGGCATGAATCTCTGCGTATGTTTTGTAGCTTAGTTCCGCTAAGTCTAACATTTCAGGAATTCTCGCATAGAAAGCATTCCGCTCACCAGCTGACATTTGGTTAATCCGTTCCTTGCTAATTCTGAATCTAAAGTGATCTGATTCCGCAACGAAGTAATCATCAGGATTGTCATCCGACCAAGCGTCATATTGGAAAGCATCGTTTCGCGATACATATGGATCAATATTCGGATGTAGAGTAGTTCCGAGCATCACGCCACCTTGGTAGTTATGCTCGATCGCTTCCTCACTCATCGGATTACGATGAAGTCTAACCACTGCCAGACTTCCAGTAAAGGATGGGTTGAACTCTGATTCCCCGCCAAGCACCATTCTGTGTCCTGGTTCAATTCTTAGTTCTCGATCCTTGGTAAGTATTTTTTCTCCATCAAGGTACCATTCTTCATTTTCGGAATGTACATTAACTACCAAATGATGCCATTTATTAGAACCTACTAGCTTGGTAGGCCAGGTTAGGGCGGCACTGGATTGCTTGCCATCCTTGCTCTGCCAAGCTAGGATAACTTCATTTTCATTTGGCTTTTCGTTATAAACCCAAAGTTCCAAAGCAAAATCGTTATTTCCCACTGTTCCAGCTTCTGCTTGGATATTACTCTTTAAGAAATTCTTACCGTTAAAACTTACTGCTGGAACATCATTAATTCTTGTAAACGATGGGTAGAACTCGTCACGCTGGTCCCAAGGAACATCAAGACCAAAGTTGCCGAAGTTGCCACCAACCCTGTTGAATTCGCCTCCTCCAGAAAACCCAAGGTTATACCAATTTAGCACTGTGTCATTTTCATTTCGTGCCACCATGAATTCCGAATGGAGTTCGATATCTAAACGATCGGAGACTGCAATTTCTCCAATCTTTTTGCCTGTGATTAACGAAGGGGTTACTCCTTGGGCACTCACCACACTTGTGTTAAAGAACATCACCAAGCCCACCAACAAAATTGTGGCTAACTTCAGCATTTTCAGTCCCTCCTAATTAAGATTCAGATAACGATACTAACTCGCCAAAGAGATCCTTTTCCCGCTCTAGGCGACCTTCATTACCTACCACGCAGTGATTACCGTTGTCGATCGCATCTTTCACTAAGTCAGCTAGATTGCGAATATCATCCTTGGTAACCGACAGCACTTGATCACGTTCAAGTTGTCTTTCTTCATCAGTAATACCGCGTAAGTAGTTAGCTAAGGCTACCTCACCCTTGGTTGCTGGTGTGAGCGGTGTATCAAGGCGTCCGATAGTACCTAAGATGTACTTGGTCATCTCACGCTGATCAAAATCGATCTCTCTTAAGTAGTTATGAGCGTTATCGAAAACATTGAGGGTATTTTGCAAGTTTGGATCACGATAAGAAGTAAAGATCACTTCGCCATAGCGCTCAAACTGTGCTCCTGCTCCGTAAGCACCGCCTATTACCCGGATATTGTTCCAAAGATAGTCACTTCCGAGCATTGTCCGAGCAACCAACATCGCTCCAGTGTACTTGTATTCTGGATCGCGGATTAAGCCGCCTTTTGCCACATATTGAACTGCTGCCGCAGTCTTTAATCCTTCATTAACGCTTGCTGGTGCACTTAGTTCCTTAACAGTGTCTAATTGACCAGCTGATTGTGGTAACGCCTCAACAAATGTTGGCAAGTGTTTCACAAATTCAGGATAATCTTGGTCACTTAAAGTGACGCTGATCAGTAGATTATCGCGATTTAGAACCATCTTAGCAACAGTTTCTAAAGCAGCGATGATTTTATCTTTTTCTTGCTCAAAGTTCTTTTCAAGACCTTGTAAGAATTTATAGAACGCTACACCTTGAGTTAATTCGCTATGTCTTCCAGCTTGCGAATAGTACGCTTTTAATCTTCTCGCTGCTGCTTGATCACCACGATTGATCATTTGGGATTCGAGTCTAGAACGAGTTTCTTGAATTACTTCCTTGATGCGTCGTTCGTCGTCGAATAAGGTATTTACAACGATCTCTTGGGTTAGATTCATTAACTCTGGTAGTTTTCTTATCAAAGCACGTGAACGGAGAACCAAGCTTGGTAAATACTCCTGAGCAGAATCCTTAAGGGTGAGTGTTTGGGAATTAACACCGATCCCACCAGTATGGATTCTGATTTCATCCACCAATTCCTCGAAACGATAGTTCTTGGTATTGGTTCGACCTAAGACTCTTGTTAAAAGTGACATGTATGGTAGTAAATCTTCAGGAACCATGCTGGTATCAAAGAGCGCATTTACATACGCGATTCCGTTTGTCTCGATTGGATGGTCGATAACTTTAGTTGCGCCTTCCTGGCGAATATCCAATGGATATTTCTCTACTTCCTTCTTAACATCTGCAAGATCAACCAATGGAATCTTAGCAAGCACCTCTGGTGGATCTATGCTGGTCTGTAACTTTCTTAGACGTTGGGTTTGTTCGATTAGTTTTTCTAATTCTTCTTCCGAAAGTGATGCTTTCAGAGTCTTAAGCTCTTCATAAACCTGTTGTTCTCTTGCTTCAGCTAAGCCTTTTCTTGGTTTTAGAAGCACTAAGCTACGATGATTATTATTTAAGAAATATTTTTGGATCATCTCTTCGAAATATGCTTCGGTTAAAGCCTTCTTAACTTCCGCTAAGGCTGGTTCATAACGGAGATAGTCAGCTGGATGTCCACCATAAGGCCAGTTATTCAAGAGTTGCAAACCATACACTAAGCCTTTTGGGGTACGTCCATAATCAGCTTCTCTTAATCTAAATTCAGCTGAGTTGATCGATCCTTCAATCAACCGCTTGTCTATGCCTTCATTTACTAAGCGTTGTAACTCGTCAAATACTACTTGAACAAACTTGTCTTTCTTCTCTGGCTCGGTACCTTTAGCGATTATGCTGAAGGTCATTTGTTGAATAGAATTATCAAATGAACCATAGATGTCTTTCGCGATATCTTCTTCTAAGAGTCTCCGCTTTAATGGTGATGCAGAGGTTCCAAGCAAGATATCATAAAGAATCGAAAAGCTTAAGCCTAATTGAGTATCTACTGTTTCACCGACAACGAAGTTTAATCCAAAATATGATTTATCTTCTTCGCTATCTTGCTGTGCTAATGGGTATTCAGCTTCTTTATAAACTGGTTCTGTAAAGCTTTGTTGGATTGGGACATCTACTTGAACATCCCTATATTCATACTTACTTAAGTATTCATCGTTGATAAATTGAAGATGCTCGAGAATATCACCATCACCATATAAGTAAATCAAGCTATTGGACGGATGATAGTATCTAGCATGGAAGTCTTGGAATTGTTTCAAGGTTAGGTTTGGAATTTCTTCTGGATCCCCACCTGAATCATGGCGATAAGAAGCATTCGGGAAGAGTGATCTGTTGATCTCGCGATACAACACGCTATCAGGAGAAGAATACGCACCCTTCATCTCGTTATACACAACACCGTTATATTCTAACTCATCTTCCTTGCTATTGATCTTGTAATGCCATCCTTCTTGATAGAATCCTTCGGGACGGTCATAGATTAAAGGATTGAACACTGCATCTAAGTAAACGTCCATTAGGATGCGGAAATCCGCGTTATTTCGGCTAGCAACAGGGTATACTGTCTTATCAGGATAGGTCATTGCATTTAAGAAAGTTTGCAAGGAACCCTTGATCAATTCTACAAATGGTTCTTTTAAAGGATACTTTTTCGAACCGGCAAGTACTACGTGTTCAAGAATATGGGGTAAACCTGTCCCATTTTCAGGCGGTGTTCTAAAGGCAATAGTAAACACCTTATTATCATCATCGTTATGCAGGTAGTAAAGCTGGGCTTTAGTTTTTTCATGTTCAAAAAGATAACCTATCGAGTTGGCTTCTTCAACTTTTTGCTGTTCCAGCAACTTAAAGCCATAGTATATGCTATTCACTTCAAACTGCATTTTCTTTCCTCCTTTGATCCTTTCAATACTAACTATTCTTTCGGTATTCCAAAAACTTTTCCCTGCACCCGTAAGGAGTATTTTTCTAATTTTCTATGAACTTATGTTAATACAAATAATTAATCCAGGGACGTACATTAATTGTCCCTGGATCTTAATTTTGACCAAAGTTTGGTAAGAAAATTCTTTATCCGCTCATAAGCAGTTAATTCACCCACTTTTTTCCCTTCTTAGTTGGCTGATAACCGCGCTTTTCCTGTGTCATCTTGGGCGTACAACCCCCTTGTATTAATCTGATAAAACTGGATATAGGCGATCTCGTTTTTGTCGATTAAGATTCCATCGCTTTCAACGAGCATTTGCCATTCCCCATTGGAGTCAAGGTCGCAGATCTTTTCTAAATAGATATCACGTTCTTTATCATCCGAGGATGCAAAGGATCCGGTTCCAAAGTAGCCTAGGATTTGCTCACCATTCTTGAGTCTGATCTTTACATAGACAGGGTGTTGTGTTTTGAAAAACTTATAATCCCACGAAGTAGGTACCATATGGATCGTGGGAATCAGTCGTTTTGTTCCTAGTTTAGCAAAGATTAATCCAAGTAGTGCAGGGCTTATGAACATCACTAAGATCCATTGTAGTCCACCGATCAGTGGCCATAATTCATTCAGATTAGTTACTGGTACGGGATAAGTTAGCCACGACCATAAGGAATAGTTTAGGCAACTAAAAAACAAAGCTCTCATAAATGTATTTTGAGCGGTGGTGGTCCTTTGGGGAGCAAACATAGCCATGGTCGATTGAACCACGAATCCTGGAATTATAAAGACTAGAATATAGAAAAGATAAGTTGGGTCTAATCTAAACAGTGGGTCCATCTTTCATCAATCCTCGCAATCAATAACATGGTATGTTGTTAAGGCTGATGATGAACCACTTTGGTGTTACTATTTTCTCTAGATAAAAGCTCCCCTTTAGGGGTTAGTATTTTTGGCATAAAAAAAGCTCCCCAGGCATGGGGAGCTTGAAGTTACGCTAAGAAACTATATTAGCATTCCTTGATCCAGACTAACATTTCGCCTGGCTCACGGTTATCCCAGAGATAGTAAGGAACTGCAAGAACTGAAACAGGTTCTTTCTTGGGTTCCTTAGCAGCGTAGAGTGTATCACTTTCCTCTACAACATAACGATATCCTTCTGCCCTAATTAGAGGAACTCCTGGGAAGATATCATCTGAGTATTCAACGGATACCTCACCATCCTTAGGTAGGCAAATAGCTGGTAAGAGTTTACCGTTATCTACTTCTTCTAAGCAGTAAACAACTGGACCACGTTGGAGAGCTACTTTACCGATATTCTCACGAACGCGAACATCGGCACGTACTCTTTCTACAGGCATTGGAAGATGTAATCTTACTTTATCGCCTGCATTCCACGTTCTTGTTAGCTTAGCATATCCATCAACCACGACTGCACTTAGATCGATTGCTTCATCATTTACGTAGATTTCAGCATTGCGACACCAACCAGGAACTCTGATTGAGAGTGTAAATTCAGCCGCTTTATCGGTTCCGATGTCAAAGACAACGTCCTCATCCCATGGATAGTTGGTCGTTTGGTTAATGGAAACATTGGTACCATCGATCTCGATATTGGTTTCCGAAGTCATAAAGAGATGGGTAGCTACTTCTTTTTCTCCGATCGAATAAGCATAACGACCGATCGAAGCTATCAATCTAGCTAAGTTTGGAGGGCAGCATGCACAGCCAAACCAGGATTGACGAGTTGGTCTTACGTGTCTAACTTCATTCTTCTTATCGCTTGCTTCTGGCCATACTTCTAATGGGTTGACGTAGAAGAAGCGCTTACCGTCTTGACTCATTCCGCTAAGTACACCGTTGTAAAGAGCTCTTTCCATTACGTCAGCGTATTCGCCTTTAAGTTCTAGATTGAGCATTCTTTGAGCAAAGAATACAAGCCCGATAGCTGCACAGGTCTCAGCATAAACGGTATCATTTGGTAAATCATAGTCGAATGAGAAAGCTTCTCCGTGTACTGTTGAACCAACTCCACCAGTTACATACATTTGTTTTTTAACTGTGTTTTCCCACAGACGTTTGCTTGCTTCAATCAAGGACTGATCATCAGTTAATCTAGCTATATCAACCATACCTGCTAGCATATACATTGCACGAACAGAGTGACCTACAACAACATCTTGCTCACGTACAGGTTTATGTGCTTGGCTATAAGCGTATTCACGTTCTCTATTGCGGGGTCTGCGTTGTCTTGGAGGTTCTTCACCGAATTTTTCTTGTCTCATTTGTTCTTCAACTTCATAGTAATGAGGCTCTTGTCCTCTTTCATCGATAAAGAACTTTGCTAAGTTTAGATAGCGTTCCTCACCAGTAACGTTGTAAAGTTTTACTAATGCTAACTCGATTTCTTGGTGTCCAGGATATCCTTTGAGTTTTCCTTCTTCTGGACCAAAGACTGTATCGATGTGGTCAGCTAATTTCTTAACTACTTCTAAAATCTTCTCCTTACCAGTCGCTTCGTAGTAAGCAACGGCAGCTTCGATCATGTGACCAGCGCAGTACAGTTCATGGTTCCATCTTAAATTGCTCCAGCGTTTATCCTGATCTTTGATAATGTAGTAGGTGTCTAAGTAGCCATCTGGTTCTTGTGCTTGAGCGATTAGGTCGATTACTTCATCAGCTCTTTTTTCTAGTTCAGGATCCTCTTTGTTCATTAAGACATAGCCAACAGCCTCTAACCATTTAGCAACGTCACTGTCTTGGAAGATCATGCCATAAAAGTCGCCCTCTTCCAAACCAGCAGCGATTCTAAAGTTTTGGATCGCACCGCTTTTGGCTGCGGTTTCAACGCGGTCATGTAGAACATCCTCTTGGAATGGAATAACCACATCTGTGACTAGGTCTTGGTAGGCGCGCCAAAAACCATCGGTAACCTTGATTGACTTCTGTGAAATTGGATTGTGTAACTTCACTAAAGCTTCCACCCTCTCCAAAATTTTTTATCTATTGATTAATAATTAGCTTCGGAATGCGAAATACCTTTTTATTGGTCAAATAATTCATCGATCAATGCTTGGACGGATGGTTTCACTTTAGCCATCCCTTGAGCAGCATCGATCCTTCCTTCAAGGATATCGATCACTGTCATAGGAAAATCAGGTACCGATGCAAAAACATCAAGTAACTCAACGGGCTGTGAATTTTCGGTCACCCAGCGGAAATGTTTGATCGATTCTTGGTCCCGCGCTAAATAGGAGTACTGTGTATAGTACTGCTCTTCCCAAGCTTCAAGGTCAGTGATATAAGGGGTAGCTAGCCCATATAAGGCATGCCATAGTTCAATCAGTCCCTCTGGATTCTCAGCAGTAACAGGCAAGACTGCTACCCATCGACCATATTCCACTGCCACATGGTTTTTAGCACGCGGACCCTTAGGAAGTGGTAAAAAGCCAAATTCGAAATCTACTCCCCGCATGTATCTAATTCTATCTGCAAAGTCTATTAACATCCCAACATTGCCTAGGTCAAATTCCCAACTACCACCAACAGCATGTCGGGCTAGTAATCTTCTCCAAAATTCAAAAGATTCAATTGAGGCTTCTTCGTCTAGGGCAAAGATAATTTCGCCATTTACTTCTCTGATCGTCGAACCATTATTGGTATATACCCAATATGTGTAGGCACGCCAATCGAGGCGACCATCACGTAAAGCGACTCCAATCTGATCGATTCTGCCATCCCCCGTAGTGTCCTGAGTAAGTTTAAGCGCGATTTCCTCCATCGCCTCCCAGGTCCATTCCCCAGCTTCATAAAGTTCATATAGATCAGGTAATCCATATTTTGCAAACAATTCTTTATTCCAGAATACTCCTGCTGCCTCAGTACCCATAATTGGTCCGAATTGAAACGCCCAATTCTCTCCTAGGAAACGACTAAATCTTTCGGTTGGTTTAAGCGGTGCTGGTAAGCGTTCAAAATACTCATCATTAATCCACTCTGTTAAAGGCATCAGTAAACCGTGTGCTACTAGAATTGGAATGATGGTATCAGTGGTTACCGCGATAACATTACCTTCGCCGGCGGTTACTTTAGGAAACAAATAACCGATCGCTTCAGATGATGGCCACCCAGAAGTAACAAATTCCCATTCTAAACTAACATTAAATTCCCTTTCCACATCTTCCCATCTCTGCCGAAATTGCGGTTCATCAAATCGCGAGTTAGTTAACGAGTTATAAAAAGTGCCGAACCACACGGATTGGCCTAATTTAACGGTTTCTCCACCAAAATTAAACTGCGCACTTGCAGAGATAGAAACCAAACCAAGTATTAATAAAACAAGGGTGAGCCTTTTGGTCATATCATCCACTCCTGGATTTGCAGCAAGTTAAAAATAAGGCCCGATTTAGGCCTTCAACTAGTTAATACTTCGCATTATTTCGTGTAATTCCTGCCAAAAGACAGCTCTATAAAGAGCCGTCTTTTGGTTTTCGTTAACTTTATTTACACTATCTTATTGGTCAAATACTTCGTCCAAGTAAGCTTGTACTGCAGGTTTGATTTCTGCGATTGCGCTTGCAGCGTCTCTGCCTTCCATAACGATTTCGTTAATGACATCGCCGAAACCTGGAACTTGACCTACTACGTCAAGCAAGGCAACGCCTTCAGCGTTTTCAGTTACCCACATGAAGTATTCAAGTGATTCATAGTCACGTAGGAGCAAGGATACGTCTGAGTAGAAATCTTCTTCCCATCTTTCTAAGTCATCGATGTATGGAGTAGCAAGTTCATAAAGTGCATGCCATACTTCGATCAAAGCTTCTGGATTTTGAGCGGTAATTGGGAGAATAGCTACCCAACGACCAGACTCGATAGCAACGTGTCTATCAGCACGAGGTCCTTTTGGTGCTGGTACTAAACCGAAGTTAACATCTGAGTCTTTTAGATAGCTGATGCTGTCTGCGAAGTCATAGAGCATAGCAACGTTACCAGCTGCGAATTCATAGTGCCATTGATCTGGACTCCAGATGTTTGCTTGATAAGCTCTTTGCCAGAACTCTAAGGCTTCTAGTGCCTCAGGCTCATCTAAGGTAAATACGATTTTACCATCGATTTCACGAGTTAAAGCTCCACCATTGGTGTAAACCCACTCAACGTGGCCACCCCAGTGGCTGTGACTGTGACGAGTAGCTACTCCCCATTGGTCGATTTCGCCGTCACCATCGGTGTCTCTGGTGAGTTTAACTGCTAAGTCATAGAAAGCTTCCCATGTCCACTCGCCAGCTTCATAGAGATCGTATGGGCTTGGGAGACCTAATTCATCAAAAAGATCCTTGTTCCACATTACAACATTAGCCTCGGTAACCATTCTTGGACCGAATTGGAATGCCCAAGTATCGCCTAAGAAGCTTACGAAGTTTGGTAATGCTGATAATGGTCTTGGTAATCTTGCAAAGTAATCTTCATTAACCCACTCAGTTAATGGCATGATTAAGTTGTTAGCAACTAAGATTGGAATAACAGTACTGGTAGTAACAGTAACAAAATTGCCTTCTCCAGCGATTACGCGTGGTAATAAGTATTCAACTGATGCATCTGCTGGCCAACCAGCATGAGATAAGTCAAATTCAAGATAGGTATTGAACATTGCTTCAACGTCTTCTTTATGTCCTGCGTAACGAGGTAAAGAAAAATCTTCTCTGGTAATAAAGCTGAAGTATTCACCAAACCACATTGATTGAGCAAGAGTAACTGTTTCTCCGCCAAAATCGTAGTTGGCAAAAGCAGGTGTTGCTAAAGCGCAGATGATTAGTGCAACAACCATGATTCTTTTGAACATGCTTACACGCTCCATTCCTTTTTGTATTTTAACTTAAATTTTTTGCACAGTATAAACCTTTCTAGAAATATAATGGTTTTTACAATATACATGCTATAATATAATAAACGCATGCATATTTTTGTCCATTACACCCCCTTGAAACATGTATAGCCACCGTGTTTTAGTCCTCTGATGCTTGAACACAACTCAGGCCACTACATGAGTAAAAAATTTGTTAGGTTACTGTCACTTTATCTTTAGACAAAACCGCAGTTCAATCCTCCAATCTTGATATTAAGTTTCTGTTTCGAAACGGTTACAATATTAATTTATTATTAACTTCATTCTTATGTTTTAGGTGCTGTTCTTTTAGACAACAAAAGAAAGGTTTGGACCGAAAATCGATCCAAACCTTTCTTTTTTTATTTGTCTCTGATGGGTGTTTTTATTGGTCAAATACCTCATCCAAGTAAGCTTGAACTTGAGGTTTAATTTCAGCGATTGCGCTAGCTGCATCTCTACCTTCAAGAACGATCTCGTTAATGAGGCCGCCGAAACCAGGAACTTGACCGATTAAGTCTAGCAACTGTACACCTTCTGCATTTTCTTGAATCCATTTAAAGTACTCAAGTGATTCTTCGTCACGAACAAGTAAGGATACTTCGGCATAGAATTCTTCTTCCCATTCATCCAGATCTTGGATGTATGGTGTTGCGAGTTCATATAATGCATGCCATACTTCGATCAATCC
>JAAYFS010000014.1 GCA_012728115.1 Bacillota bacterium
ATTTACCGCAATGTTAGGAGCACCATTCTTCATTTATCTATTCATTCGGATGCGAAATAAATAAGGGGGATGACAAGACCATGGCGTGCATTGAAACAAAGCAATTAACTTTAGCGTATGGCGAGAATCGAGTAATTGATCAGCTTGATGTAGATATTCCAAAAGGAAAGATAACGGTTTTGATAGGCAGCAATGGTTGTGGAAAGTCCACGCTTCTAAAGGCGATGGCAAGGTTGTTAAAGCCTCGCGATGGAACCATTATTCTTGATGGTAAAGAAATTGCTTCGACGAATACGAAGCAAATCGCCAAAAAGATGGCTGTTTTGCCACAAGGACCGACTGCACCACAGGAGTTAACCGTGTTTCAGTTAGTGAAACTAGGCAGGTATCCACATCAGAGTCTGTTCAATCAATGGACCAAGGAAGATGAGGAGTGCGTTTGGTCGGCATTAAAAGTAACCAAACTTACAGATTTAGCAAATAGACCTGTGGAGTCTCTTTCTGGCGGGCAAAGGCAACGCGCTTGGATCGCTATGACTTTAGCACAAAATACTGATATCATTATGCTGGATGAACCGACTACCTTTTTGGATCTTAATCATCAAGTTGAGGTACTTGATATTCTCTTTCAGCTAAATCGTGCGCAAAACCGAACCATCATTATGGTGCTACATGATCTAAATCTCTCAGCCCGGTATGCGGATCATATGATTGCGGTAGCTAATAAAACCGTGGTTGCTAGTGGTTCACCTGAAAAGATAATGACAGAAGAAATGATCAGAGAAGTATTTGGGATGGAAAGTGTAGTGGCGACTGATCCGCTCTTTGGAACCCCGATGTGTATTCCTTATGGTAAAGGATTGCGTCCACTAAAGTTAAGAGCGGTACGTTAAGCGTACGCTTAATTAGAGATAACTTAGGGATTTTAGATTAAATCTGATAGCTATTTTGGGGTGTTTCAGTGATGAAACGCTCTTTTTTTTGAAATGTGTTGGGTAAAAAATAAAAAGTAAATTTTTCGGTTTTCTGAGTTGATTTCTGGAATGCTTTCTGCAACTAATTAAAAAAGGGGTTATGTTCCTAAAATCGAGTTTGAGGAGGGATTTATATGTCCGATATTTCTAGTAAGTTGGATCAGCTGACGGAGGGTATCAAAGAATTAGTTCGGAAGGTTGAAACGTTAGAAGAAAAGCTGGGAAACATGGATTTTGCCGATATCGTTGGGGATTTAATTTCGGAATTTGACAGCAAGATGAGCGAGTTAGAGAGTATTCTTGACATTAAAATATCAGATTTTGAAGATAAAGTAAATGATATAGAAAATGTGCTTGATAATGCGGTCAGTGAACTTCAGGATACGGTATCGGAAATCGCAACTGCGAAGGATGAGTTGGAGATCATTCTTAATGATGGGATCCAGGATATTGAATATAGTGTGGACTACACAAGGAGCGCAATCGATGATGGATTAGGTGATATCGATAATATGCTTAGTGATATAGATAGCACAACGAATGATACATTGAGCGAAGTTGAGGATAGATTGGATGATCTTGAAAGCGCTATAGGTGATCTAGGCGATAGACTTGATGACTTGGATTAGGGGAATGGAAAATAAAAGATGAGCGGGCGGAAAGAAAAGGCCATTTTTTAAAAGGTAACGGAACTATCAAAGGGTTTGGGTACAATTTATGGAAAGGGTAGTGAAGGTAACCGTAGAATAAATATTAAGCACTGATACCTTGATTTATTACACGGATAAAAAGTCGGGAAAGGATGTAGCTAATGAGTAAAACAAGTTCATCTTCGACCGGGATAGCTAAATGCACTTATTTTACCTTCATTGCTCTGATGATTGCGTGGGTTGAGGCGTGGTTGTTAAAAAACTTTTTGGAAGAAAGTCTCACTTGGCTTACAACGAGTGGTGGGAGTTTTTTATACTGGACGGTAGCTAAGGTAGTCATCTGGATAATACCAGCTTTATGGCTTCTTAAGCTATCTAACCGCGGTATAGCAGAAGTGCTTAATCTCGCCAACTGGAACGCCTGGTTAGCGTGGGGAGGCGGGATAGGGTTATTGATTGCCTTAACTGCAATCATACCGAATTACCTGCAAGGTAATAAGATATTGCCCACCGAGTTTAGTTTCTCGCTTCTGAACGTTATTGTTATTGCCCCTATTTTCGAGGAGTTTTTAGTGCGGGGAGCGATTCAGGGAAATCTCCAGAAAAGCCATTCATTTTTGGTTGCAAATGTAGTTACTTCAGTGATGTTCGTAATCCTTCACATTCCTGGGTGGTACTTTATGGGTATTTTGTCGCATTTTCTTAATAATCTATTCTAATCCTGCTTGCTATTGTAACATGGATAATAAGACTTTTTATGGGTTAGGAATAGTTTAACTCTGGTGCTTCTTATGAAGGCTGGGCATATTTCAAGAAAATCCCAGCCTTTTTGTTTTCAAAACTGACGAATGATGCAAGCTCTAAGTTATGGTTTAAAGCCAGAAGATCTTACGTTTGTAAATGAATCACTAGTAATTTTCAGCGGAAGTTGAAGGATTTCTGATGAGGTTTGATGGAATGTAATATAATGTATAATACGCGTTGGGTTGGTTCAAAATCAATGGAGAATTCTCCTCTTTGAGAGTAAGGAGTATTGTGATGGAGAAAAGAGTAATTAAGAGTCGGATTGAGCAGGTTCTAGCTTCACAAGAAAATGTTAAGTTCGCTTATCTCTTTGGTTCACAGGCTAAATGTACCGCTGGAGTATTAAGCGATATTGATATAGCCGTCGTTTATAACGAAACAAATTGCGTTAAAGATAACAGTTACGGGTTCGAATCTGATTTAGTGGTTGAGCTTGAGAAAGCCCTTGAAGCGAACCGAGTTGATCTAGTGGTTTTGAACAATGCTCCAATTTTTTTACGTTACTAGGTTTTAAATGGTGGGGAATTAGTGTATTGTCGTTCAGAAAAAGAAAGAATCAAGTTTCACGAAGAAACGATGAGGTTATATTTAGATTCTCTACCTTTTCTTAAAGTACAGAACCAATATGTAAAAAAACGGATAGACGAATGTACTTTTGGGAGGTGAACCATTGATGGATATTATGCTTATTATGGAAAAGTTAAAGTAACTTGACAGATATTTAAAACAATTAGAACGATACAAGGAGATTTCTGTAACAGAACTTGAGGTGAATCTTGAAAAAACTGGGTGGTGGAGAGAGGACTTCATTTATTTATCCAAATCTCATTAAATATAGGAAATCATATTTTGGCTTCAGAAGGCATATCTGTACAAACATACTTGGATATATTTATCAGATTAGCCGAAATAGGAGTTCTTCCCACTGATTTTGCTGAAAGGATACGAAGGATAGCGGGATTTCGTAACATTCTTGTTTATGAATATGCGAGAACTGACTTGACTCAATTAGTGGATGTTCTTAACACTAGTTTATCTGATTTCAGAGAATATGCTAGATACGTTGTGGACTATATTGATGGGAAATGATCTACTTGATTGCTAGATACGTTGTGGACTATATTGATGGGAAATGATCTACTTGATTGCTAGATTCGATGCTTTTAACTGAATCGGTGATTCTTATAGAAAGAAGGATGGTTATGAGGAAGAAAATATCGCCTCTGTTGAGTATAGGACTAATTATATAGCTAGTTCTTCAGGTAATTGAAAGATTTGTTACGCCCTTGCCCAACTGGGTTGCAATATCTTTACTAATTGTTGCCAGTGGTTTGATTATCGCAGGGGGGTTGAGATCTGAGTAGACCTCTTTCTTAATATATAGATCTTCATGTTGCTTTTTGATCCATAATCAATTCAGTAGGATAAATTTAGTAATAGAGATTTTTAGACTAGCCAGTTAAGGAAAGAATGATTCAAAGTGAATATAAATAACTGTGGTTCACTTAACCTGATCAGTTATCTGAACTGCAGTTTTTTTGTGCTCAACATTGTTTGTGCATATATTGTTTTTTTACAGCCATAGTGCTAGAATTATGCTTTGTAATGATTTTTGTGGAGTGATCTAATGTGCATAATGACACAACTGAACATCTAAGCGAACCAATTGTTATCTATCAGAAAAGACCTGGTTGGTTAGAGACTGGACTGAGTTGGCTATTTTACACTGCCAAAAAACAATTAGTCCTAACAATTGCGATCATCGCCATGCTAATTACCTGCATCTTTGTACCTGTGGATAGAAGCTATTTAGGTTATTTTAATTGGCCTACTTTAGCAACACTCTATTGTACTTTAGCGGTAGTGGAAGCTCTATCCCACATCCATGTCTTTGAGATTATCAGTAAAAGTATTGTTTTAAAGCTCCGCAACTTGCGCAATGCGACTTTGGGATTGGTGTTTATAACCTTTATTGGCTCTATGTTCCTCGCTAATGATATGGCGTTACTCACTTTTTTACCTCTTGGTTACTTTGTATTGGCTATCACAGATAATAAAGAAGCCATGGCATTTACTTTTATTATGCAAAATATAGCTGCTAATTTGGGAGGAATGGTAACACCGTTTGGGAATCCCCAAAATCTTTATCTCTATGCTTATTACAGTATTGATACTGTGGAATTCATGAAAATAATGTTTCCAAGTTTTCTGGTGTCAATCCTTTTAATTATTGGTATCTGCTGTTTTGTAAAGCCAATACCTCTCGTACTAAAAGTAGATAACCATTACACCTTAGATCTAAAACTTACATCAATATACAGCATCCTTTTTGTTGCTAGCATTCTCATCGTATTTCGCATTATCCCTTATCTCCTTGGAACAGTCGTGATTACTTTGGTCTTATTTATCCTAGATAGGAAAGCATTAAAGGAAGTAAACTACCCACTGCTAGCTACCTTCGCGGCAATTTTTGTATTTAGTGGTAATATGTCAAGGATACCTGCGGTAAATGCGTTCTTTTCTAAGGCTTTACCCATGAACACTTTGCTAATGGGAATCTTATCGTGTCAGTTTATTAGTAATGTACCAAGCGCTGTTTTGTTATCTCACTTCACAGATAATTATCATGCGCTTCTACCAGCTGTAAATATCGGTGGGTGTGGTACTTTGATTGCATCTTTAGCTAGTCTGATTACCTTTAGTGAATACAAGAAACATAATCCAAACAAGGTTAAATCATACCTAATTAAGTTTACGATCATAAACTTTTTGTTTGTAATTGTACTTTATCTGCTTGAAACTTTGATTTAGACTGTAAAATAAGGGCTTATTTGTGAGAAAAAAAGATAAAAACGAGAAAGCACTCCGCTTAAGGTGCTCCCATGTGATAGACAGTTAAATTACAAAAACTGTTTATCATTGGGAGCATTTTTAATTGTTATAACACATCGCCTTTCAAATGTTGTCAATTGCGATAGGATTGTGTATCTAGATTCTGGACGGATATGTGAGCAAGGAACTCATAAAGAGCTATTAAGGATCGGAGGGAAATATGCTAAGTTATTCTCAATACAAGCTGAAAAATATGTTTCGTAAGTAAGCGGTAAATGTGGAGGCGGAACATCATCTGCCTGTTCCAATATGGTTAATTTCCTAGCTAACGGAGACCTGTTTTTCCAGTTATAGTACACACTCTGGGACACTTCTAATATAGCGTACATTGTCGCCGCAGAATGCCTGAAGGCGTGAGCTCTGAACTTTTGTTTGTTTTGCTCAACGTTAACACTTCGCATGATTAGATCATACGATTACGGTCTGGTATCCGCCAAAGTGAGCATGACTCAAGTTTTCATATTTTAAGTCAAAATATTTGAGTTTTGAATTAAAAATTGCAACTCAAACATAGAGGAATGGACTTCTCTAGCGAAAACAAGAAGCCTTATTAAAGTGGAATGTAGCTATTAACGAGATACGAAGACCTTGGTTGAACAACGTGTTGAAGCTGATGATGGATGAAAATCAGAGGTGAACATATGGCCAGAATAGCTGGTAGTTTGATTAAAGTTGTCTCCAGAACACTTGTACTTATCTGGGCAATCTTTCCATCTATACTTTTAGGCCTTGCAATCCTGGCCATTTTTCTTGGGATTTGCTCGCCTTTGGAGCTGAATCTGTTTAGATAGCTGATCGATTCTTTAAGCACGAATCACAATGCATCGCTGCCGCTGTTGCTGTTGATCCTGGTGATGTTCGGTAACCGTATTCTAAGCTATTTCGAGTTGAACCTAAGATTGACATTCGAAGTCAAGCTAAAGCATGCGTTGAGCAACTGAAGTTAAGCGTGTTAGCAGACATTCATGAAAAATCACAGGAAATACCGCTTGAGTATTATGAAGATTCCTCCTTATACGATCGCATCCACCGTTCAGGTCAAGTTATCGCTAGCAACGCCTTTACGCGCTTTTTTATGGATGGTGTGGTGGCGTTACTTGGCATAGCCAATGTAGTCAGTGTATCGATCGTTTTGGCGACCTTTAGTCCGTGGTTAATCCTATTGTGTTTATTCAGCGTTCTACCCCCATTCGTTGCGAGATTGGTGAGAGGCTCTGACTATTATTATCTGAAAGTATATCAGACTCCGAAAATCAGGATCTTGGATTATCTGTGGTCACTACTAGTATTGACCTGATATACTAAAATTGTAACACCTTGGTATAAAGATTTGCTATACTTATATCAAGGAGCGATGAATTATGTCAGCAAAGCCATATGAATCAGAACTAAAGGAAAAGATTTTGCGCCTTCATCTTGAAGAAGGTCGTACACAAAAAAGTTTGACTGAAGAATATGGTCTCGGTCAAGGAACGATCTCATATTGGTTAAAACAACGCCGCAAAGAATGCCAAACTAATCCCCAATTAAAAGAACAACTAGATATGTATGAGGAAAATAAGAGATTACGCAGTGAATTAGCAGAAAAAGAAAAGGAGATTGCATTCCTAAAAAAAGCAGCGGCATTCTTTGCGAAGGAAATCGAGTAGTTGTTTACCAGTTCATTGAAAAAAATAGACATGAATTCGGCCGTCGTTGGCTTTTTGAAAAATTTAATGTCTATCCCAACGGATACTACAATTACCTAAAAAAACGTAAAAGTTTATACTTTCAAAAGAAAGCGGAAGTACAGCGCAAAATAGTCTCTATTTATCATGGAAGAAATGGGATACCAGGATATAGGATGATGCAAAAGCTTTTAAGCGCCCATGGATTTGATTATAGTGCAGGTACGATTCATAAATATATGAAAGAATTAAGACTTAGGTCGATTGTTAGAAGGAGAAAGCCACGCTACGAAAAAGGCAATGCGCATAAAGTTTTTCCAGATCTACTTAATCAAAACTTCCGAACTGACAAGCCAAATCAGATCTGGTGTGTTGATTTTACCTATCTATATCTAAAAAGTGGCCGAGTGCGCTATAATTGTACCATCATTGATCTATACGATCGTTCGGTGGTTTCAACCCTAAATGGTGAACATATTACCACAGAGCTGGCTATACGCACATTACAGACAGCTATTAAAAGACATAAACCA
The DNA here is from genome assembly GCA_012728115.1 of Bacillota bacterium. GTDB lineage: Bacteria > Bacillota > Limnochordia > Darwinibacteriales > JAAYFS01 > JAAYFS01. The sequence continues at coordinate 7,521 of JAAYFS010000014.1, forward strand.
GCGAAGGGATTGATTCTTCATAGCGACCAGGGTAGCCAATTTACTTCCAAAGAATTTGTACGTTTCTGCCAGACCCATTTTATTCAACAAAGCATGAGCCGAGCAGGCTGTCCATACGATAATGCGCCAATTGAACGTTATTTTAACACATTAAAACACGAACTTATCCGTCTATTTGAGTTTAGCAATGCATCTGAGTTAGACAGAGCCATAGCAAACTTTGCTTACGGTTGGTATAATCGAATCCGACCTCATACTTTTAACGATGGTCTTAGCCCGGCAGCTGCCAGGGTGGCCTGATACTATCAACAGGTGTTACAATTTTGCTTGACCACGTCATGTCTCTAACTAATTACTGTTTCGATCTGACTCTTGTTTTCAACAATAAACTTCAGCATTTGACGATTCTTTTCGGCAAGTTCCCTATAGTTATCATGGCTTCCGAAATATGCAATGCAGATCATCTGAATGGAACAGATTACATAAAATACTGCCTGCTTTTCTTCTTGCGTTAACCTTCCCTCAGAGTCATAGCCAGTGAGAATACCTTCGAGTATCTCCAACCATTTTTCGTATGCTTCATCATTGCTTTCGGACAAAATTCCAGTTGCGCAGTAACAGACGTCCCACAACCTAACATTGACTTCGCTTAAGTCGAAATCAATGAAACCGCTAACTTTGCCGTCAACAAAAAGGATATTGCTTGGATTGGGATCGCGATGAATCAGCTGTTTGGGCAATTTATCGTAGAGTTTTCCAAACACCTCGATATAGTTGGTAAAGAAACTCTCATCAAGCCCTATGTTCCACTGAATATTTTGGCGCTTAACATTAGGCAGTGCCCAGTCCGTAACATTTTGGTAAAGATCTACTTCATCGGGAAGAATATCAGCTTGGATAGTCTTAAGAGCTTTGTGGAGTTTTGCTATGCTTTGACCGTACTGCTTGGCAAATTCAATCCGAGTAGTGCCGAAAATGTCCGATTTGGCAAGAGGTTCACCCTCAATGCCTTGAGTAAGGATGAAAATATCGTTTCCTTCCAAAGACTTTTCTCCATTCTTGGTGGGAACTGGTAGTGAAGCATTAAAGCCCTGTGCGTGCAATGCGCTGGATATTTTGATATCTTTAAGCAGTCTTTCTCGACTACCTGTCTTCAGGAAGAAGTCGTCACCGACTTTCCAAACATTTCCCGATACCTTTGCGCCATTCGTGAGATAGATGTCGCTGATGGGAAGATTCTGCTCTATATCCCAGTTTGCTAAGATCGTACGTAACTTTCGTTCCGTATACATATTTACCACCTCTGGTTTTGTTGGTTTGTGTTCTCGATAGAGTTTTAAATATTTACGCGGGGAGCAGCCGTACATTTTGACAAATGCCTTGTAGAACCCAGAGTAAGTAGCAAAGCCATATTCAAGTACTACGTCGATCGCTTTTCGTCCGCTGGCGATTTCTGCAAGCGCATGATCAAGGCGTCGTTTGAGAATGTAGTTTGCGATTGAAGAACCCATAACAGCTGAGAATAAGCGGTAAAAGTGGTAGGTTGAGTAGTTGCCCATCCGAGCCAACTCTTCGGCTGTTATATTTGTTTTCAGGTTCTGCTCGATATATTCCAGTGACGATTTGATCACTTTCGAGTACTGCATGGCGTCCCTCCTCCCATATGGTGGTTTCAGTATACACCGAATCCGATATGAAAACATTTCCTTTATTGCTATCATACTAAAGCTGGTGGGGCAAATAAAGCTACAAGTGCTTATACTTATGGCTATTCTAAATTCAAAGTTGATTGTGATTACGATATGAGTTCAAGTGATATAGAAAAAAGTCGTGGAAACGGAGCGTGGTAGTATAGAAGGAATAGGCTTAGAACATTAATGTTCAAAATGCGGTAAGAAGAGTGTTAGGGTAAGGCCTATCCGTTTAAGAATTAGGCAAAAGTAGGATTTAAAATTAATCAAAAAATTCCTATTGACAATTCTGAGGAACGTGGGTAGAATATTAGCAATAACATAGAACAAATACTAAATTCGATGACAGGAGAGAGTAGGTAAGCTACGAAGGTAAAGCGAATCAGGGGTGGTGTGAGCCTGGTCTGGAGTACTTATTGAATGGTTCCTGGAGAAGCACTGCGAAATCATTATTGAGAGTAGCTTTAAGCCGGATTTCCCACGTTATAGGGATAGGGTATGATGGTACCCGAAAAAGGGAGATAGTGTATCACTATCTAAGATTAGGTGGCAACGCGGAAGATAACTTTCGTCCTAAGAAGGACGAAAGTTTTTTGTTTTCTTAGCCATTTCTTAGTAGTGATTCAGTACTATCTCATTAGAGTGGCACCGCGGAATGTAAGCATTTCGTCTCTAGTTTGGAGACGAAATGCTTTTTTTATTATCAAAAACGAAAGGAGTTGGCGAGTTGATTTATCCGAGTATCGATCAGTTTATTGAATTAAGTCGAAATGCGAAGTTAGTACCTGTTGCTTTAGAAATGGATGGCGATTTGGAAACCCCGATCAGCTTGTTCATCAAGCTTGGGCAAAACAAAAACAGCTATATCTTAGAAAGCGTGGAGGGTGGCCAGCATTGGGCTCGCTACTCCTACATCGGTCGCAATCCATTTCTAATTATTAAAGCAAGTGATAATGTAGTAAGCGTTTTAAATACCGAAACCAACACGATTACAAACAGACATGGAGATGTTCTAGAGATCATTAAAGAGATTATGCAGGAGTATAGGATTGCTAAACTAGCAAATCTACCAGATTTTTTTGGTGGGGCGGTCGGGTACTTTGCTTATGATGTAGTTCGAAACTATGAAAAACTAAAAAACTCAAAAGTCGATAATCTCAACATGCCTGATATCCATTTGCTTCTTACAAATGAAGTTATCGTATATGACCATGTTAAACAAAAAATCATTTTAATTGTTAATGTTCCACCTTCATGTACTCCGAAAGCCAGTTACCAAAAAGCGATCGAGAGGCTGCAAGAAATCAAAGCTGAGATCTTAACTGCTAAAGACGATGTTCAACGATCAAAAATTGCACCCAGGGACGGTGAGGTCGCTTGGAGTGCTAGTACAGAGAGTAAGGATAGCTTTATGCAAAAGGTAAGGCAGATTAAATCGCACATTGAAAATGGGGAAGCTTTGCAAGTTGTTTTATCACAACGACTTTCCTTGCAAACAGAAATAGACCCATTCAATGCTTACCGTGTTCTTCGCTCACTCAATCCTTCACCATACCTTTTTTTCATCAACTATGGTGAATATCAACTAGTTGGGGCATCTCCTGAATTATTGGTAAAAGTGACAGATGGATTAGTTGAAACATGTCCGATTGCAGGTACTCGTCCTCGTGGTAAGGATCCTAGTGAGGATCAAGCCTATGTTGAAGATTTGTTGAGTGACGAGAAAGAGTTGGCGGAACATTTGATGCTAGTAGATTTGGGACGAAATGATATCGGTAAAGTTTCTGAATTTGGAACGGTTGAAACTAAGAACTTGATGCATGTAGAAAAGTATTCGCATGTGATGCACATCGTCACTAATGTAGTTGGCAAGCTAAAGAATGGAGCTACAATGTATGATGCTCTGAAGGCGTGCTTGCCTGCCGGTACAGTTTCTGGAGCGCCCAAGGTTCGGGCGATGGAAATTATTAACGAATTAGAGACCGAAAAGCGTGGCGTCTATGCGGGTGCAGTGGGTTATCTTGGTTTCAACGGAAACATGGATCTTTGTATCACCATTCGCACCATAGTGTTTAAAGAAAAAACAGCGTTTGTTCAAACTGGCGCTGGGATAGTCGCCGATTCCGATCCTGAAACCGAGTATGAAGAAACCTTACGGAAAGCAAGAGCCCTATTAGAAGCCGTTAGGCAAGCGGAGGAGGAACTGTCATGATCGTTATTATCGATAACTATGATTCATTTACGTACAATCTTTATCAATACTTTGGCGAGCTTGATCCGAATATTGCTGTTTTTCGTAACGATGAGATCACGATTCAGGAGTTAGAAAAATTGCCACTTAGCCATATCGTACTATCTTCTGGAGCGGGGTCGCCAGAAAACGCTGGTGTTTCTAGCCAGGTGGTAGCTACTTTTGCGGGTAAAGTTCCGATTCTAGGAATCGGTCTTGGCCACTTAGTAATTGCAAAACATTATGGAGCTCAAATAGTTCCCGCAAAAAGAATAGCGCATGGCAAAAGCATGAGCTTTAAGCACCAAGGAGAGCAGATCTTTCATGGGGTTAAGAACCCACTAAAAGTTACCTGTTATCATTCGTTGATTGTTGAACCAGAATCGATTCCAGACGAGTTGAAGGTTCTGGCAATAAATAATGAAGCGGAAATAATGGCGATTCGTCATCAACAAGACTTGGTTTTTGGTCTTCAGTTTCATCCCGAAGCAATCGCGACGGAATGTGGTAAACAAGTATTACACAATTTCCTAAACCAAGAATTATTGGGAGGTGGAAGCTGTGTTGCCTGAGATCTTAAACAAATTAGTCAACAGAGAAGATCTAACTGAACTAGAAATGTTCAAGTTGATGAACCAGATTATGGACGGGGAATTAACACCAGCTCAGATTGGTGCGATCCTCATGGGTTTACGGATGAAGGGTGAAACAAGCGCTGAAATAACGGGAGGGGCTAGGGTGATGCGAGATAAAGCTGTGGCGATAAATACAGATGATCTCTATGCGATCGACACTTGTGGAACTGGTGGAGATGGCGCCCATACCTTTAATATTTCTACGGCGGTAGCCTTGATCGCTGCCGCGGCTGGAGTGCCAGTATTTAAACATGGCAATCGGTCTGTGTCCAGTAAGTGCGGAAGTGCAGATGTCCTAGAAGAGCTAGGAATCAGAATCGATCTTTGCCCAGACAATGTGAAGGAATGTGTTCGCAATGTAAATATCGGGTTTTTGTTTGCCCCCAGGTTTCATAAAACAATGGGAAATGTGGTCCAACCTCGGAGAGAGCTTGGAGTTAGAACAATTTTCAACGTTTTAGGACCTTTAACTAACCCTGCAAGGGTTAAGGGGCAAGTGCTCGGTGTATTCTCAGCTGATTTAACTGAAACCTTAGCTTCTGCTCTCAATGCGCTTGGTTGTGAAAGAGCGTTGGTTGTGCATGGATTAGACGGATTAGATGAAATTACGATCACCACCCAAACAAAAATTACTGAACTAAAGGATGGTAAGGTGGAAACGTATCTATTAGATCCGCTTCAGTTTGGAATAGAGTATGGACACAAAGGCGAGCTAGTCGGCGGTGATGCAGTAGAAAACTCACGTATTATCACTAATATCTTGAATGGGGAAAAAGGAGCAAAGCGAGATATTGTGCTGTTAAATGCTGCCGCAGCTTTGTATGTTGGCAAGAAAGCATCAGATTTCAAAGAAGGTATTGAACTGGCTGCTGAGATCATCGACAGTGGTGCGGCTTTTCAGACATTAAATAGATGGATCGAAGTATCACGGGAGCTGAGAGCGTCATGATTCTAGAAAGAATAGTAAGAGACAGGAAAGAAGAAATTGGGGTATTGAAACAGAGTCAACCACTTGAGCAAATTATTGAATTTAAAGCTGGTCGGGATCTTAAGCAAGTCGTTAAACAAGCCAAAGGTTTGGGTATTATTGCCGAAGTTAAGAAGGCATCACCGTCCAAAGGATTAATCTGCGAAGCTTTTGATCCGTTGGCGATAGCTAAAGAGTACGAAGAACAGGGTGTAGCAGGTATTTCTGTTTTAACCGAGCCTAAACACTTTCTTGGTAAAGATGAATATTTAACAGAGATTGCCAGTAACACCTCGATTCCAGTCTTACGCAAAGACTTTATTATCGATCCTTATCAGGTTTTACAATCAAAGTTACTTGGGGCAGATTGTATTCTATTGATTGCGGCTGTGTTAGAGGATTCTGAACTGGTAAGTTTTCAGAAACTAGCAAAAGAACTTGAACTTCAGTGCTTGGTTGAAGTGCATAACAGAAAAGAGCTTGAAAGGGTACTAAAAACTGAAGCAAGCTTGATTGGAATTAATAATCGCGATCTTAATACCTTTAAGGTTGATTTGCAAACTACTTTGGAACTAGCACCCTTAATTCCAGAAGAGATTGTGGTAATCAGTGAAAGCGGTGTTCATACGAGAGAAGATATGCTGGTTCTTGAAGAAGCTGGGGTGGATGGAGTCTTAATTGGTGAGAGTTTGATGAAGGCTTCATCGATTCCGCTGAAGCTAAAAGAACTTCGGGGTGAGCTTGGTGGATAGAACCGTAAGGGTAAAGGTTTGCGGATTGACTCGAAAAACCGACATTGATTTTGTGAATGAACTTAAACCAGATTATGTTGGGTTTGTGTTTGCTCCAAGCAAGCGCCAGGTAAAACCAAAACAAGCGCGGCAAATGATCCTTGATTTAGAGCCATCGATTAAAAAGGTTGGAATCTTTGTTGATGCACCGAAAGAGTTTGTTAAGGACGTTTCCGAGGAGTGTAGTCTTGATATTCTGCAATTTCATGGCAATGAAACAAACGAGTATTGGCAAGGATTGGCAAAGCCTGTTTGGAAGGCTTTGCGGATAAGAAGTAAAGAGGATCTTGCGCTCGTTAACTCGTTAAAAAATATTGATGCGATACTACTTGATTCACCGACGGCTGGCTCGGGGAAGACATTTGACTGGAGCGTAGGTTCGGGTCTGAAAAGCTTTCATCCACTAGTCTTGGCAGGCGGATTAAACGCAGAAAATGTTACTGAAGCAATCGCGATTTTTAAACCCTTCGCGGTGGATGTGAGTAGTGGTGTTGAAACGGATGGACTGAAGGATTATATCAAGATCAAACAATTTATCGAGAATGTGAGGAGATTTTGTGAGTACGATGATTAGAGAAAGCAGATTTGGAATGTTCGGCGGCCAATATGTCCCCGAAACCTTAATGAGTGCACTGACTGAATTAGAGATTGAGTATAAAAAGTGTTTAGAGGATCCAGAGTTTTGGGCTGAGTATCAGTACTATGTTCGCGAATATTCAGGTAGACCAACTCCTCTTTATTACGCTGAAAACCTAACCAAAGAACTTGGTGGCGGTAAGATCTATCTCAAACGTGAGGATCTTAATCATACAGGCGCTCATAAGATCAATAACGTAATCGGGCAAGTGCTTTTAGCTCAAAGGATGGGTAAAAAGCGAATCATAGCCGAAACGGGAGCTGGACAGCATGGAGTAGCTACAGCTACCATTTGTGCGATGATGAATTTAGAATGCGAAATCTTTATGGGTGAAGAAGATGTAAAAAGGCAAGAATTAAACGTATTTCGAATGAAGTTATTAGGAGCGAAAGTGACTGCTGTTAGTTCTGGCACTAAGACTTTGAAAGATGCGACTAATGAAGCGATTAGGGATTGGGTTACTAATGTCGATGATACCTTTTACGTAATTGGTTCGGTGGTCGGACCGCATCCATATCCATCGATGGTCAGGGATTTTCAACGCATCATCGGAGATGAGGTAAAGGAACAGATTTTAGCTATTGAAGGGCGTTTACCTGATTATTTAGTAGCTTGCGTTGGTGGCGGAAGCAACGCAATGGGATTATTCTATCCTTTTATCAACGATACCGAAGTAAAACTTTGTGGTGTTGAAGCTGGTGGGCTAGGCTTAGATACTTCCAAACATGCTGCTACCATCAGTAAGGGTTCACCTGGTGTGATTCATGGAATGATGACTTATCTATTACAAGATACTGAAGGACAGATCATACCTGTTCATTCAATTTCTGCTGGACTTGATTATCCAGGAGTTGGACCAGAACATGCTTACCTTTATCAAAAAGGAAGAGCTCAATACAACGCTATTACCGACAGTGAAGCTTTGGAAGCTTTTCAATTCCTCTCAAGAATCGAGGGAATTATTCCTGCTTTAGAAAGTGCACATGCCATAGCCTATGCTAAGAAACTTGCACCAACAACCAGTAAGGATGATTTGATCGTTGTGAATCTCTCTGGTCGGGGGGATAAAGATGTTTATACTGTGGCAGAAGCATTGAAAGAAGGTGGACTAAGATGAGAATCCAATCCGTATTTGAAAATCTACTTCATCAAGGAAAGAAAGCGTTAATACCATATATTACTGCGGGCGATCCGAGTATTGCTGCCACCGAGGAACTTGTTATAGCAATGGATCAAGCTGGCGCGAATATTATCGAGCTTGGGGTACCGTACTCCGATCCATTAGCTGATGGGGTTGTTATTCAACGAGCGACTCAGCGCGCCCTCGAAGCGGGAACCAACTTGGAAAAGGTTTTTGAGTTAGTTAGATCCTTGAATGGGAAGATAAAAGCACCATTAGTGCTACTCGTGTACTTTAACCCAATCTATCAATACGGAATCAAAAACTTTATTGAAAAATGTGTGGCTGTTGGTGTCGCAGGTTTAGTAATCCCCGATCTTCCAATAGAAGAAAGGGAGGAAATTAGGAAGATTGTCGATAGCGGTAATTACCCACTTGATCTGATTCCACTAGTTGCCCCAACCTCCCGTGAACGGATCAAGAGGGTAGTAGACGAAGCGTCGGGGTTTGTTTATGCAGTCTCTTCCAAAGGGGTAACAGGTGTGAGAAAGAAGTTTTCTGAAGACCTGGAGGGTTTTATCGGACAAATAAAAGCCGTAACCGATATCCCAGTCGCACTTGGATTTGGAATCGGAGATGTAGAAACGGTTAGTAAAATAAAAGATTATGTTGATGGAGTTATCATTGGTAGTGTGTTAGTAGAGATGATTGAAAAGGCTAGTACTCAGAACGAAGCAGTTGGGAGAATAGGAAATTTTATAAAAACTCTTCGGGAGGTACTCGATTAGTAGCTTAATGAAACGTAAAACGGAAAAGAGGGAGAGAAGTGACCACAACGCGCCACTACTCTCCCTCTTTCCTGTTTTTTCTCTTCTCGCTATTTTGTAATCTCACATAAGGAATGCAAAAGTTTATCTGCAAAACTTAAAAAGGGCTATTATTTTCTTTATGAAAAAGAGTCAATAGTTTTCGCTCCGTTATTACAGATCTTAGTACACACAATCTTTGCCTCTACTCCGAAACGTTTAAATGCCAGCCTCATTGCTTCACCAACGTTTTCGGGATCTTTCTCGCTCAAGGCCAGCATGGTTGGACCAGCACCGCTTAGAACTGAAGCTATAGCTCCTGCTCGCTTAGCCGCTTGAATCACTTCTTGCAGACCAGGGATCAATGAAGAGCGATATTGCTGATGAAGCCTATCTTCGGTTGCCCAGGATAAGTGATGAAATTCTGATTTCATTAAAGCACCGACCAAACAAGCAACTCGGCTAATGTTGAAGACAACGTCTTTTAACGGTACTTCTTTTGGTAAACAAGAGCGAGAGGCCTTGGTTTTTAACTGAAAATCGGGAATAGCCAAGACAATTTGAAGTTCATTATCTGGATGAGCAGTAATGTACTTAACTGAGTTTTCTGCTAAACAGGATGCAACAAAACCCCCAAAAAAGGCGGGGGCGACATTATCAGGATGTCCCTCGAGTTTGGTTGCAATTTCCAATAACTCAACGATCGATAGAGGATTGCCAATAAGGTGATTAGCAGCTAACACGCCACCGACAATAGCAGCCGAGCTACTTCCTAAACCACGCGATAAAGGAATCTCGTTATGTTGGATGATCCTTAGACCGCTCGGATACTTATTAGCTTTTTTAAATACAGCCATAGCTGCTCTAAAGACTAAATTACTCTTGTTAGTAGGTAATTCCCCTGCTCCTTCACCAGTGATCGTGATCCTTAGTCCTTGTTCAATTTCTTCCATTTCAAGATAATTAAATAGTTCGATAGCTAGACCGAGAGAATCAAATCCAGGACCAAGATTGGCGGATGTAGCTGGGACTCGATATTTAACTTTCAAAATTGTCACCTCATCAGTTCTTCGACGATCGTTTCGTAGTGAGCGGGTACTTCCTTGATTCGATCACTGATGGCGATTGCTTGATCAGGATCTTTTAGACCATTACCCGTAAGCACACAAACGATGGAACTACCTTCGGGGAAGTAGTTTTGATTAACTAACTTTATTACCCCTGCTATTGAAGCTGCAGAGGCAGGTTCAGCAAATATTCCTTCCGTACTAGCGAGTAACTTATAGGCTGCGAGGATTTCCTCATCCGTAACTGAATCAATCAAACCGCCTGATTGGTCTCTTGCTTCAACTGCTTTCTGCCAACTAGCTGGATTTCCGATACGAATAGCAGTAGCAATGGTTTCAGGGTTTTTAACAACTTTATTCCTCACTATTGGTGCAGATCCAGCTGCTTGGAAACCGAGCATTTTGGGCAGGTTCTTTGATAGATTCTTATTTTTGTATTCCAGAAAGCCTTTCCAATAAGCCGTGATATTACCTGCATTGCCGACAGGAATAGCAAGATAATCTGGCGCATCACCTAATTGGTCGCAGACTTCAAAGGCTGCAGTTTTTTGCCCTTCGATTCGATACGGATTAATCGAATTGACAAGGGTGATCGGATGGTTTGTATTTATAACTTTAACCATCTCCAAAGCATCATCAAAATTGCCATCGATTGCTAATACCCTAGCCCCATACGCTAGTGCTTGGGCTAGTTTCCCTAAAGCAACAGCATTTTGGGGCAAGAGCACGAAACATTTCATTCCAGCGCGGGCTGCATAGGCAGCAGCGGCTGCCGATGTGTTTCCCGTACTAGCGCAAACAATAGCTGAGGAGCCTTCTTCTAATGCCTTAGATACAGCCATTGTCATCCCGCGATCCTTAAAAGAACCTGTTGGGTTTTGCCCTTCAAATTTAAGATAGATGTTTAGTTTAGCACCGATTTTTTCGGTTAAGCGGTTTGCTTTAAGTAGAAGAGTGTTACCTTCATTGAGAGTAACGATCGGTGTTTTTTCGCTGATAGGGAGAAATTCTTTGTATCTATTTATCAAACCAGCCCAACGCATTGGAAATTAGCTCCTTTCTAGTACGCGAATAACATTACTGATTTCTTGGATACTAGGTAGTGCATTGATTCGATTAAGTGCTCGATAGAAGTTAGCTTCTTTAACATGATGAGTAATAAGTACAATTTCAGGTACATTATCATCGCCGAATTTTTGCAAGATCCGATCAAGGCTGATTTCTTCATCAGCAAAAGCAGTCGCAAGGGCGGCGAAAACACCTGGTTGCTCGATAGCTTGGATCCTCACATAGAAGCGTGATTTTAGTTCTGTCATCGGTAGAACATCAAGGTCTCTAGACCATGCTTCGATCACATTATTTTCAACTCCATTGATGATTCTCCGAGCAATGCCGATGATATCGCTAACGATTGCACTGCCAGTTGGGAGTGAACCAGCACCTCGACCATAGAACATTACTTCACCAACGGCATCGCCATTAACCCAAATAGCGTTGAACTCGTTACTGACTGAAGCTAATGGGTGATATTTATGCACCAATGTTGGATGAACACGTAAGGCTAGACTACCATTATTCTTCTCAGCGATAGCTAGTAATTTGATTACATAGCCAAGGTCCTCCGCATATTGAATGTCTCGTAAAGTTATATTTTCAATGCTTTCAGTATAGATTTGATCCACAGAAACATTGCCATGGAAAGCTAGTCGTGATAATATCGCCAGCTTGTACGCAGCATCGCGCCCTTGAAGATCAGAAGAAGGATCTTGTTCGGCAAAACCTTTCTCTTGGGCTTCCTTAAGGGCATCGGCAAATTCCTTTTTACCAACACTCATTTGAGTCAATATGTAATTAGTCGTTCCGTTGATAATACCCATTACGCTCTGGATTTCATTAGCTGATAAGCTATGTTTTAATGGCCTAATAATTGGAATACCGCCTCCGACACTAGCTTCGTAGTAAAGACCTGATTTAGTTTCTTCAGCAAGTTGGAGAAGTTCAGTTCCGTGTTGAGCCATTAAATCTTTATTAGCAGTTACCACATGTTTTTTGTTTTTTAGTGCTTGGGTGATATATTGTCGAGCCATTTCTACTCCGCCCATTACCTCGACAACGATATCGATTTCGGGATCTTCAAGAATGTCATTTGGATCTTGAGTTAGCTGTAACCCTTCTACCGAAACAGAACGAGCTTTCGCAACGTCTCTAACCAAAACCTTGCTTACTTCTAGGCTCGCCCCTAATTGATTAGTGATTTGCTCTCGATTGTTCCGAAGTATTTCGATTGTGCCTGAACCGACGACTCCCAAGCCCAATAATCCTAGTTTGATAACCTTCTCACTCATTGCAAACACCTTTCTCTCCATATTTTCTCGATGATATTTCAGCTATTATACCATAAAAAGTATTGTGTTACTATCAAAGGTTTATATTCGATTATAGCATGCTATTAATTCATACTCCCACTTGAATTTATGGATAGCTAGTAATGAAGACAACCTGGGATTGCATATCGATGAGGTATTGATCACCGATCATTACATTATCCTAGTACAAGGCTTTTACTTCATGTTCTATCCAATCAATTCTGTCAGTGTTTTATCATTCAGGGGTCTGTTTTAGAGGATAGAAAAATCAATATCTGATTATTTCTATACCAAAAGGCGTCTTTGTTTGGTTTTCCAAAAGAGACGCCTTTTGTTCGTCATAAAGGAATAATCCTGAAGAAACAAAGGAAATTGAAACGATGAGGGATAACTATTCACTTAAGAGACAAATTACGAAGATCTATAATTATCGATCGGTTAGAAAAATAACCAAGTTTTAGTGGTTGAGAATTTTTCGGATTGAACTTGAGTTTAGGAGGAACGCCAATGTTAAAGCCAAGAAGTTTAGTCATCGTTGTTTGTTTGTGGCTACTTATAGCTGTAACTGCTAGTGCCTGGGAAGGTCATGAAATTATTACTGCCATTTCGTTACAGGAAATTGAAGGACTAGATGTTATTCTGGAAAAAACCGAATATACTTATGATGATATTGATCAGAGTGAGTATAATCCAGAATTCAAAATAAAGTATATATATCAAGATAAGGAATATATCACTGCATTGGATGTTTTAATTGGATACTCATCCGAGCCAGATTGGGGGCTGGATACTAATTTGGAGTTATCCAAATGGCAGTCGCTAACAGGCGGAAGTCAAGGATACCGCCATCAAAGATATGCTACTCTTTGGGGGCTTGTTACAATTGGCGTTGCTCCTGAACGAGCGCAACATTTTTATGATTTAGCTTTGCTTGCTTATGAACAAGGTGACTATTATTGGGCATATCGATTTTTAGCGAGATCTCTTCATTATCTGCAGGATATGGGTCAACCATTGCACGCGCTACCTTTACCATTACCTCAAATTGCGTTTCGTCACAAGTTTAATATAGAAGAGACGACAGTTGTAGCGTCTAACGTTCATTTCAATCTCGAAGCTTTTGTTGCTCATCAAATGCGAGAAGAATATGATTATTACACCCTTGTACTTGGTGGTGATTATTATGATGAAATAGAAGATGTAAATAAGGCAGCGATTGAACTGAATAATCAGGTGCGAGAAAAAGCAGGGCATCAGTATGTATTGGTAACTATGATTTGGCCTGATGTCTTAAAGGATGAACCTGTAACTATTGATCACTCTATAAAATTGGAGCATTATGACCGAAAAAGTATGTTTAGGTTATTTGATATAATCGACGAAACCCTAGAGGAAACAGCACGATATTCCCGCGGACTTATTATTAAATTCTTGGAGGATACAGGGCAACTGTAGAGAAGTAAAGTAAAAGTACTTGCTGCATCTTCGGCTATTGACTGGAGATGTTTTTTTATCGTAGATCAGGAGGTTTTTTGTAATGAAAAATTCAAGGATTATTCTAATAACTCTTCTTACTCTTATATTCCTTTTTGGAGTAAATAGTCTTTCAGTGATTGCTAGTAACATTATTCTCGATCAGTATGACCGAGAAGTAAGAATAGTAGAAAATCCAACCAGGATAGTATCGATTGCCCCAAGTAATACTGCTCTTTTGATCGAGTTAGGTTTAGGAGAAAGAATCGTTGGTGTAACAAATTGGTGTTTTTTTGAGGAAGTAGAGGATGTAACACGAGTTGGCGATATTGATCCACTTAATCTGGAGTTAATCGTTTCTTTGAATCCAGACTTAATCGTCGCCCATCGTTTAAATGGCAAAGAAGTTGTTGATCGTTTGACCGAATTTGGATTCAATGTGTTAGCTTTTAACCCTAACAATCTGGAAGCGTTAATCGAAAGTGTAGAAATACTTGGTAAGGTTGCAGGTGTTGAAGAAAAAGCAGCTGAATTGGTTAGCGAGATGCGAGCTAAATTAAAGCGAGCTAAAGAAGATGGCGGAAAGAATAAAGAAAAAGGTTTAAAAGTTTTCTATTTAATGTTCGATGGAGAACCACTTTGGACTGCTGGACCAGGTTCATTCATTCATGAAACGATCGAATTAGCTGGCGGAATCAATATTGCTGGGGATCAACCATTTGAATGGGTGCAAATTGACTTGGAAGCTATTTATGAAGCTAATCCAGACATCATTATTTATGGTGGAGATCCAGAAGAAATATATAACTCCAAGCGCTGGTCGCCACTGGCTGCAGCAAAAAAGAGCCAAGTTTACCAATTAGATATGAGCGTTTTTGAAGTGGCAACCCCTGCAATGTTCGATGAAATTCTTAAACTTGTTGAGCTGCTGGCTGGTAGTAAGTGAAAAAGGTGAGTGTGGTGCTAAAATTAAGCAACCAAAAAAAGACTTTAATTATCATTTCTTTAATTATCGTTTTAGTTTTATCGATTGCGATCTGTCTAACGCTTGGTTCAGCACAATTGAGTTTAGGACAGGTTGTTAAAGCTGTTCTCAAAAGAATTCCTTTGGTCGGAGAGCGTTTAGGTTATTCCGTTTCACCGATGGATGATTTAATTATACATTCCATTCGATTACCACGCATATTACTAGCTATCTTAGTAGGTTGTGCTTTAGGAGCAGCGGGAGTGGTGTTTCAAGGAGTATTTCATAACCCGATGGCTGAACCTTTCGTGATTGGAGTTTCTTCTGGTGCAGCTTTGGGTGCTACGATCGCTTTTGTATTGGGACTGAATTTTTCCTTCTTTGGACTAAGTTCCGTCCCAATAATGGCTTTCTTAGGAAGTATGCTGACAACCTTTGTGGTTTACAACATCGCCAGAGTAGGAAGAAAAGTACCGCTAACCGTGCTTTTACTCGCAGGAGTTGCGGTGGGATCGTTTATGTCCGCCTTAAATTCCTTATTGATGGTGTTTAATAGAGAGGAGAGCACCAAGATTGTGTTTTGGTTAATGGGTGGTTTCTCCGCAAGAGGTTGGGAGCATGTTCAAGCCGCGTTTCCGTATATTCTAATAGGATATCTGGTTATCGTTTTTTACCTTGAAGAGTTAAATTTACTATCCCTAGGCGAAGAAAAGGCGCAATTGATGGGGGTTGATGTAGAAAAGGTTCAACTGATTCTCATTGGTGCAGCTTCATTGATCGCCGCTGCCGCCGTTTCTGTGAGTGGAATCATCGGATTTGTTGGATTGATTGTGCCCCATATCATTAGAATCCTAATCGGACCAGATCATAAATTCTTACTACCTACCGCGACCATTTTTGGTGGCATCTTTCTTCTTTGGACTGATACTTTAGCGCGAACAGTTTTTTCGCCGATCGAAGTTCCTGTGGGGATCTTAACGAGTATGGCTGGAGCACCATTTTTTGTGTATCTATTACGCAAGAATCGGTACAAGTAGGGGTGATGGAAATGGCGATAAAGGTTAGTAGTCTTAGTTTTCAATATCCTGCTAGTCCAGCAAAAGTATTAGATTCCCTCTCTTTTAAGATCGAAAAGAATCAATTTGTGGGAATCATCGGTCCTAATGGATGTGGGAAAACCACCTTACTTAAATGCTTAACCAATATGGTTAGGATCCAAGAGGGCAATATATTTTTGTTCGATAAAGAACTCAATTCCCTAACCACAAAACAAGTAGCGCAGTTAGTCGGTGTGGTACCACAGCGATGGGAGTCTTCTTTCAGCTTTACTGCCAAAGAATTAGTCGCAATGGGAAGGTATGCTCATAAGCAACGCTTCATTCGGGACAAAGAAACAGATGAGCAAGTGATAAACAAGGCGATGAAAGCAACGCGGATAGAGCATTTAGCCGAGCGTCCGATCTTTCAGATGAGTGGGGGAGAGCTGCAGCGAGTGGTAATTGCTCAGGCTCTTGCCCAAACTCCGCAAATTCTAATCTTGGATGAAGCTACCTCACATTTGGATATTAGCCATCAGTTAGAAATCTTTGATCTATTGAAAGAACTTAATGAACAGCAGGAGCTTACCATTATTTCCATCATGCATGATTTGAATTTTGCGTCCCAGTATTGCGATCAGATTATTATGATGCGTGAGGGTAAGATTTTTTCCCAGGGAAGTCCAAAAGAAACACTGACGGCAGCAAATATCAAAGAAGTTTATGGTGTGGATGTAAATGTAGTATTCACAAACGACTCTGAAAGACCCTTGATTTCAGTATTTCCCCGAATCAATTGACTAAAAGAGAAGGACTTTTTGTCCGAAGTCAGAATATATATTCTTTAAAAACCTTTTATTGGGGGACAGAACAATGAAGAATGGGATTTTCTTTGTTCTAGGTGGGTCAAAAAGTGGAAAAACAGCCTTTGCCGATGGATTGGCAAAAAAGATCGGAAAACGCACAGTTTTTATTGCCACTGCGAAAGAGAAGGATGATGAAATGAAGGAGCGGATCGCTAAGTATCAAGCAAAATCTCCTGATTCTTGGCATTTGATCGACGCTCCCGAAAAGGTAGCCGAAGCAATTCGGTCTTGCAAAGGGCAAACCGATGTGATCATTGTTGATTGTATGACGCTTTTAGTTCGGAATTTGATGATGCAGAACCTGGGTTGGTTCCAAGAGGATGAAAAACCAGATATTATTGGATATGAGACCTTTATCGAAAATGAAATAAAGAAGGTACTAGAGGCTGCTTCGGAGATCAATGGTTTAGTGATCTTTGTTTCCGATGAGATCGGTGAAGGGTTAAAACCAGAGACTAAATTGAGTAAGTTCTATGGCGATTTAGTGGGTAGAATGAATCAACAAGTAGCTGCTTTTGCCGATAAAGTATTTCTTTTAACATGTGGATTAGCGCTCGAATTAAAATCACAATCCGTTTCGATCGATCAAGTGGTAATGGATTTAGTCAGTGACAATATCCAGGATTTTTAGCATGTCTCTAGGATAAAAGATCTTCTAGCGCGGTCTTATCTTTAATAATGATCTCTTTGCCAGAAAATGAAATCCACCCTTGATCGCGCAAAAAGATGAGTTCTCGCGAAAGTGATGGGCGGGGAATGCTAAGATGGTCGGCCCATACTTGGCGCGAAAAGGGTAGTTTGATGGTTAAAGAACGCTGTTTCTTTTCTTCATCGAGTAAGTAATGAGCAATTTTTTGACGAATCGTTCCTAATGAGAGCGATTCTATTCTTTTATTTAGGAATAAAATGCGATTAGAGAGTGATTCAATAAAGGAAATAGTGGTCGGGTTATCTAGGATAAACAGACGTACCAGCTCTTCCTTCGGAATAAACAGGACGCGGCAAAATTCCGCTGCGTAAATGGTGGAAGGATAAGTTTTTTCATCGGAAAAAAGCACAGCCTCTCCGATTAGCTGAGCAACACCTAGTTGGGCGAGAGTGGTGCTTTTTCCATTTGCTTGGATTTTTTGAACATCCAGTTTTCCTTCCAGAATAATGCCCAGATAATGTGCTTGATCGTAGTTAGAAACAACTAGATCGCCTTTATTATATTGCTTAACAAAGGAAGTGATTGCTTGTAGTAATTCTTTCACTTGTTCAGGAGTTTTCTTGCGAAACAAATGCGATTTGGTTAAAGTAACGTAGTCTTGTTGCTGAAAATTGCTCATAACTTAACTCTCCTTAGACATAATTAGGTTGGCTTTTTGGACTCCCTAATATAAGTTCCGAAAAAATTGTCTGGTTTCCTGCGAAAAAATGAATTTGGTAACAAACGTTACTGAATTAAGTGGAAAAAAGCATTAGGATAAGGATTAGATAAGTAAGTTAATAAGTAAACTACTTTTATTTCATATTCTAGCAGTAAATGGGAGGTATTTCAGTGAAGCGAAAAATTGTAGAGATCGATCAAGAGCTGTGTAATGGTTGTGGACTTTGTGTTGATGCCTGTCATGAGATGGCGATCGAATTAGTGAATGGTAAAGCACAACTAGTGAGTGACAAGTACTGTGATGGCCTTGGTGATTGCTTGCCAGCTTGTCCAGTAGATGCGATTCGGATTATTGAACGCGAAGCAGATCCCTATGACGATGATGCGGTTCAACAAAGAATAGCTAATGCTAAGAAGGAACCAGAAGAGCTAGCTTGTGGCTGTCCAGGACAATTAGCAAGACTATTAAATCAAGGAGATGTACCCAAGGAGCAAAGTAAACCTAACCTACCAAAAGAAGATTCCGAACCAAGAAAATCAGAATTAAGACAATGGCCGATTCAAATTCAACTTATTAATCCACGCGCTGACTATCTACAAGGTGCAGATTTACTTATAGCTGCTGATTGTACCGCTTATGCGCATGCAGATTTTCATACTGAATTAATTAAGGGACGGATCACCATGATCGGTTGTCCGAAACTCGATGATAATAGATACAATGTCGATAAAATCGCTGAAATCTTAAAATATAACGATATTAAGAGTATTACGGTAGCGAGAATGTCGGTACCTTGCTGTGGGGGAATAGTACAAGCGGTTAAACAAGCGATGCTACAAACCGAAACCATAGTGCCATACAACGAAGTAATTATTAATGTTTAATGGAGGGATACAATAAATGTCAATCGATTATTCAATGTTTTGTTTTCAGTGCCAAGAGGCTGCCAAAGGAACAGGATGTACAGTTAGAGGTATATGCGGCAAAACAAGTGATGTCGCCAACTTGCAAGACCTATTAATCTATGTATTAAAAGGAATCTCGATCGTTAATGTACACGCTCGGAAGCTAGGTTTGAACGAAGAAAGTACTGATAAATTTGTGATGGAAGGCTTATTCAGTACAATTACCAATGCCAACTTTAAGCGCGAAGACTTTGTTAACCTAATTACCGAAGGGCTCCAAATTCGTGATAAGATTAAAGCTTCTCTTGAGGGTAAAATTGAAGATAGAGCCTTTGGTCTGGATGCAGTAACCTGGAATGGTTCAGAGGAAGAGTATGAAGTGAAAGCTACTTCGATCGGAATTTTATCGATTGAAGATGAAGATATTCGTTCACTGCGGGAACTATTGGTCTATGGTCTAAAAGGTATGGCTGCTTACGCTAAACATGCTTATCAATTAGGCTATAAGAATGAAGATATCTTTGATTTTATGGAAAAAACTCTAGCAGCAACCCTCGATAATCAATTAAATACGCTAGAATTAATGGGATTGGTTGTGGAGACTGGAAGATATGGTGTTGAGGTAATGGCATTACTGGATACCGCTAATACTTCTACCTATGGTAATCCAGAAATTACTCAAGTTAATATTGGTGTGAGGAATAATCCCGCTATTTTAATCAGCGGTCATGACTTAAAGGATATGGAAGAACTGTTGCAACAGACGGAGGGTACTGGAGTAGATGTTTATACCCATGGAGAAATGCTTCCAGCAAACTACTATCCAGCATTTAAAAAATATGAGCATTTCGTTGGTAACTATGGTAATGCTTGGTGGCAACAAGATAAAGAGTTTGAAGCTTTTAATGGTCCTATCTTAATGACTACAAACTGTATCACTCCGCCAAAGGATTCGTATAAAGACCGAATCTATACAACTGGAGTAACAGGTTTTGATGGTGTGAAGCATATTGCTGAGCCTGAAGTAGGCGAAGCGAAAGATTTTTCGGCAATCATTGAGCATGCAAAAAGATGTGCTCCGCCAACCGAACTAGAAAACGGTACCATCGTCGGTGGATTTGCCCATAATACAGTTATTGGACTTGCTGACCAAATCGTTGAAGCAGTTAAAAGTGGTGCGATCAAACGCTTCTTTGTTATGGCAGGTTGCGATGGTAGAATGAAGAGTAGGGATTACTACACTGAATTTGCCAAAGCTTTGCCACAAGATACCGTCATTCTGACAGCAGGCTGCGCAAAGTATAGATACAATAAACTTGAACTTGGAGATATCAATGGTATTCCTAGAGTACTAGATGCAGGACAATGTAATGACTCATACTCATTAGCGGTAATCGCTCTAAAATTAAAGGAGATTTTTGAACTAAATGATATTAATGAACTTCCAATTTCGTACAACATCGCTTGGTATGAACAAAAGGCTGTGATTGTGTTACTCGCACTTCTCTATCTAGGTGTGAAGAACATTCACTTAGGACCTACATTACCAGCATTCCTTTCGCCAAACGTAGTGAAAGTCTTGGTTGAGACTTTCCGCATCGGCGGAATAACTAATGTTGAAGACGATCTTAAGATGTTCATGGGCAATTAAGAAATAAAGCTAGGCTAAACGATCAAAGGGAGTGTTGCTAGGCAGCACTCCCTTTGAAATTAATCAAATTAAACATCAACTAAAGTAATTCGTAAAGCGGTTTTAAGGCAGGATAGAGACTAGTGTAGATTTGGTAAGTTTGATTGTATCTACCGATCCATTCGGGATTCGGTTGGATCACATCGATCGTTGTTACGATGCTATCTGATACTTGCGCTAGATCTTTAAAAGTCCCGACACCAACACCCGCTAGAATCGCAGCTCCTAAAGCTGGGCCCTCGTTACTTGCTAACACTTCAACATTTAGACCTGTTACACTAGCGATGATTTCACACCATAACCTACTTTTAGCACCGCCACCGATAGCACGAACATTGTTGCCACTCCAACCAGCTTTTCTAAGAAGTTGGACACTATCTCTAAAGCTAAAAGCTACACCCTCTAAGACAGCACGAAGTAGATCTTTCTTTGTATGACTTTGGCTTAAACCAAAGAAGACACCGCGGGCAGCTCCATCTCCATGAGGAGTTCGTTCGCCACACAGATAAGGTAAGTATATTAAAGAATTACTGCCTGCAGGGCTTTGGGTTGCTAACTCCTCCATCTCTTGATAGCTAAGATCCTCGGCGAGGATCTCTTTGATCCAACTATAAGATAGACCTGAAGCTAGCATCACACCCATCATATAGTACCGATCGGTTACCGCACTATTAAATATATGGACAGTACCTTCATTAAGTAAAATAGGTTGATCTAGATGGGCAAGCATTACTCCGCTAGTACCAAGGCTGATCATGCAGCGACCTTCCTTTACGATTCCAGCACCAATTGCTCCACAGGCATTATCAGCACCGCCACCGACTACAGGAGTGCCTACTGGGATATTTGTTAGCTGTTCAAATTCCAGGGTAGTGTATCCAGCTACTTCGGACGAGTTTACTAGCGGTGGAAGTAAGTTCGGGTCAATATCAAGGCGTTCTAAGATTAAGTCTGACCATTTTTGCTTAACTATGTTTAAGAATAACGTACCTGCGGCATCCGAGATTTCCATTTGGATTTGGCCTGTGATTCGATAACGAATATAATCCTTCGGAAGAATGATCCAGCGTGTTTTGGCATAGATATTAGGTTCATTTTCTCTAACCCAAAAAACCTTAGGTGCTGTAAATCCTTCTAATGCGGGATTACATGCTTCCTGATGCAGATCTTCTTTTCCAACTAATTCTTCGATTTGACGACATTGTTTGGTTGTGCGCGTATCATTCCAAAGAATCGCTTTGCGAAGAACCCTGTGGTTTTCATCCAGGAAGATTGCGCTATGCATTTGCCCAGAGAGACCGATCCCTTTAATTTCTTTGGGAGCAAGCGAATATTTGTCGATAACAGTATTAACCGCTTTAAGTGTTCCTTGCCAAATTTCTTCTGGGTCTTGTTCAAACCATCCCGAATATGGCGAATACAGGGGATAATCTTGATTAACAGAGCCTATCACTCGCGCCGACTCATCCAAAATCAAAACCTTTACTCCTGATGTTCCAATATCGATCCCAAGAAAATAGCCCATATCTATCACTCCTTGGAGAAATGATTAGCCAAATTCCAAATAAATCCTCTATAATAGAAAGCAAGAAGTGGTGGTAAGGAGGAACTTTGCCCCTTAATGGAGTAGGTTTAGGTTTAAGATAATTTGGAAAAGGAGCGAACCGCATGTCCGAGTTTTTCCCTGAAGTGACCAAGATCAAATATGAAGGTAAAGATTCTAAAAATCCTTTAAGTTTTAAGTACTATAATCCAGATGAAGTGGTAGGAAATAAAACAATGAAGGAGCATCTGCGATTTGCAGTTTGCTATTGGCATACGCTGACGGGAGGGGGAACAGATCCTTTTGGTGCTGCCACCATGATTAGACCATGGAAAGCTGATCTTGCACCGATGGATTTGGCTAAAGTAAGGGCAGAAGCATGTTTTGAGTTCTTAACAAAACTTGGAGTGCAATATTTTTGTTTCCATGACCGTGATATAGCCCCTGAGGGAGATAATTTATTTGAAACCAATAAAAACCTCGATATAATGGTGGATTTTATTAAGTCATTAATGAAGAAAACAGGCATCGAGCTGTTGTGGGGAACCGCAAATCTCTTTAATCATCCTCGCTTTGTGCATGGGGCTGCAACTTCGTGTAATGCTGAGGTCTTCGCTTATGCTGGTGCTCAGGTGAAAAAAGCATTGGAAGTAACCAAAGAACTAGGCGGACAAAACTACGTATTCTGGGGCGGTCGTGAGGGTTATGAAACTTTACTAAATACCGATATTGGTTTGGAGTTAGATAATTTAGCTCGTTTCTTACAACTTGCGGTAGACTATGCCAAAGAAATCGGTTTTAGAGGACAATTTTTAATCGAACCAAAACCAATGGAGCCAACTAAACATCAATATGATTTCGATGTAGCAACAGTTCTAGGCTTTTTAGCAAAGTATAATCTAACTCCGTACTTTAAGATGAATATTGAAGCGAACCATGCTACTTTAGCTGGTCATACTTTCCAACATGAGTTGCATGTGGCTAGGGTCAACGGAGTTTTAGGTAGTGTGGATGCCAACCAAGGAGATGAATTACTTGGCTGGGACACAGACCAATTCCCAACGAATATCTATTCCACAACCTTAGCGATGTATGAGATCTTGAAAAATGGTGGAATCGCTCCAGGTGGGCTAAACTTTGATGCTAAAGTAAGGAGAGCTTCCTTTGAACCGAGTGATTTATTTATCGCTCATATCGCAGGGATGGATGCCTTTGCTAAGGGTTTAAAAGTGGCTTATAAATTGTTAGAAGACCGAGTATTGGAAAACTTTATTGAGGAACGGTATAGCAGTTTCCGTGAAGGATTAGGAAAGCAAATAGTGGAAGGCAAGGTAACTTTACAGGATTTAGAGGAATATGCCTTGAAACAAGGACCGATTCGCAATAAATCTGGTAGACAAGAGCTGCTTGAAATGATCGTTAATCAGTATATCTTAGAGGTGTAGCAGGTGAATAAATGCTGCATTAGCATTAGGATTCAAGGTGAACAAAAAAAGATTTGGGTAAAGAAGGGCGCTAATTTATACCAGTCTTTGGTTGAAACAGGTTTCGTTTTTAATTCTTACTGTGGTGGGAAAGGAACCTGTGGTAAGTGTAAAGTTAAGATCTTAAGTGACCAACCGAGTATTGTTTTAGCCTGTAGAGTCCAGGTCGATCGAGATGTATCAATCGAAATCCCCACACCAACTAATATCCAAGATATTTTAGTGGAAGGGTTCGCGATTCAGTTAGATACAAGTGATTCGAATGATGGTTACGGTGTAGCGATCGATATAGGGACAACTACAATAGCAATGTACCTTTTGGATTTAAATTCGGGTGATGAAATAGGTGCGGTGGCTTATGCAAACCCTCAACTGCAATTCGGTGCGGATGTGATCAGTCGCATTAACTACACTCTTGAGCATCCAAACGGGATAGTGGTATTACAAAAAGTCCTGATTAAAGTTTTAAATGATGGAGTTACTAAGTTGGTTAAAGCTGCTGGTTTAACTACCGAGGATCTTAATTCGGTCGCAATCGTTGGCAATACAGTAATGCTTCATACTTTGATGGGAGTTAGTGCCGAATCCATTGCTAATGCACCGTTTACTCCAATCTTTGTAGACGAATTAGTACTTTCACCGAGTGATCTAGATTTAAACATAAATCAGCAAAGTAGGGTGTTTGTTCTACCTTCTGTTTCTGGCTACATTGGCGCTGATATCTTGGCTGATCTTTTGGCGACAGAGTTTATTAATAGTGAGAAACCGAATCTTTTAATCGATATCGGTACTAATGGTGAGATAGTCTTGGGTAGTAAGGATGAGTTACTAGCGTGTTCCGCTGCCGCTGGTCCTGCGTTTGAAGGAGCGAAGATAACTTGTGGAACAGCGAGTATCAATGGAGCTATTTCCCATATTAAGTTGACCCTAGATGGTAAAATAAGGTACACTACCATCGGAAATCGATCTCCTGTAGGAATTTGCGGTTCGGGATTAATTGATCTAATCGCCGAATTAGTGCAACAGGGAATTGTTCTTGAATCAGGTGCTTTTGCCCTAGAACAAGAAATTCCTTCCCTGTACCGTGAACGATTGGTAATGCATCAAGGAATGCGTGCCTTTGTGATCGAAGAAGGAATTTTGCTTACTCAAAAAGATATTCGCGAGTTTCAACTGGCAAAGGGAGCGATTGCTGCTGGAATTCAGGTGTTATTAAAAGAAAGTAAGATAGATTTAACGGAGATTAAGCATCTATATCTTGCTGGTGGTTTTGGAACCTATCTTGATCCGATCCAAGCTAGTAAAGTAGGCTTGTTTCCAGCACCACTAACCGCGAAGGCGGTTAAGCTAGGTAACGCCGCTGGTTCTGGTGCCAAACTATATTTATTATCGAAAAAGCATCAGAAATATTTGCAGAAATTTAGGAGCAAGATAAAGTATATAGAGTTATCAGGGCACCCTGATTTCCAAGAAGAATTTATCAACGGAATGACTATCGGAGGTTGGAAATGAACATTTTAACCGAAATCAGTGAAGCTTTACAAGTTGGTGATATCAGTGGAGTAGAACAAGGAGTAAGTACCGCTTTAGATAACGGTATTTCACCAAGAGAGGTTCTCGAAAAAGGACTTCTGGAAGCGATGGAGATCATTGGGGATAAGTTTACTAAGAATGAAGTATTTGTCCCTGAAGTGATGCTCGCCGCTAGAGCGATGAATGCTGGGATGACTGTTTTAAAACCAAAACTTGTTGAAACAGGAATCGAGCCGATCGGTAAGGTTGTAATCGGCACAGTAAAAGGAGATTTACACGACATCGGCAAGAATCTTGTCAAGATGATGCTTGAAGGGGTAGGTTTTGAGGTGATCGATTTAGGAGTGGATGTTTCTGCTGAGAAATTCCTACAAGCAGTTAAGGAACATCAGCCAGATTTTGTGGGGATGTCCTCGTTGTTAACTACCACCATGAAGGAAATGAAAGTTTGTATCGATACCCTGAAGGAACATGGTTTGCGTGACCAGGTTAAAGTGATGGTAGGTGGAGCGCCTATCACTCAAGAATATGCAGACTCTATCGGGGCAGATTTATATGCTAAGGATGCTGCAGAAGCTGCTTCGAAAGCTAAAGAATTAATTGTACGTACTAATTAGGTGTTAAGGAGAAGTGTTGGATGAGTTTAAACAAGGAACGAGTAGTAGTAGGAATGTCTGGAGGTGTAGATTCGTCGGTTGCCGCTTTAATGCTAAAAAGGGCGGGGTATGAAGTTATCGGAGTGTTTATGAAAAACTGGGATGATACCGACGAGTTTGGGGTTTGTACCGCCGAAGAAGATTATGCGGATGTAAGACGCGTTTGTGATCAGATCGGAATTCCTTACTACACCGTTAACTTTGAAAAAGAGTATTGGGAAAAGGTGTTTCAGTACTTTCTTGACGAATACAAAAGAGGAAGGACTCCAAATCCCGATGTGATGTGTAATAAAGAGATTAAGTTTAAGGTGTTTTTAGAGAAGGCTTTATCATTAGAAGCAGATTGGTTAGCCACTGGGCATTACGCTCAAGTGAAATTTGATGGTAAGGAATATCAGTTATTACGCGGTAAGGATAAGAAAAAAGACCAGTCTTACTTCCTTTGTATGCTGCAACAGTTTCAATTAGAAAAGACATTGTTTCCAATTGGGCATCTGACCAAGGAAGAAGTAAGAGAAATTGCTATTAAAGAAGGGTTAGCCACTGCCAAGAAAAAAGATAGTACTGGGATTTGCTTTATCGGTGAAAAAGATTTTAAAGAGTTTTTGAGTAACTACCTACCTGCCCAACCAGGAGAAATCCAAACTGAGGATGGCGAAGTAAAAGGAAGACACGATGGTTTAATGTACTATACCCTCGGACAGCGGAAAGGTTTGGGTATTGGTGGCAAGGGAGAACCTTGGTTTGTGGTCGATAAAGATTTGAAGCGAAATGTATTAGTAGTTGCTCAGGGTCAAGATCATCATGCTCTTTATTCAAAAGGTCTAATTGCGACTGATTTACAATGGGTTAGTGAGCAAGGGCCTCCTAAAGAACTGGAATGTACTGCCAAGTTTCGTTATCGTCAAGACGATCAACTAGTTTCAGTTACGTTCTTAGAAAATGGAATCTGTGAAGTAAATTTCGCCAAACCTCAACGAGCAATAACCCCTGGACAGGTCGTAGCTTTTTATGATGGTGAGCAGTGCTTAGGAGGAGCAATTATAGACAAAGTGATAAAGTGAAGGGAGAAGAGGAGATGGAGAAGCTAAACCAAACGTGGGATCTTGATGTGTTTTACCCTGGGGGAAGCGAATCCCCGCAATTATGGCAGGAACTAGATTCCCTGGAGGAAGAAATTAGAGAATTCGAGCAGTATCTTGCAGAGGCAAGTAAAGAAGATCCAAAGAAGATCCTGCCTGAAATCATTGAGAAAACGCAAGAGATCCAAAAGAGGCTGCGCAAACCAGGGACGGTAAT
Organism: Bacillota bacterium; assembly: GCA_012728115.1. Lineage (GTDB taxonomy): Bacteria > Bacillota > Limnochordia > Darwinibacteriales > JAAYFS01 > JAAYFS01. Next base: position 34,651 of record JAAYFS010000014.1, read on the forward strand.
CCACTGCCTCCTTGCTCAGAATGTTAAGGACGAGAACGCGAAAGTACTAAGAGGGAAAATGAGCCAGTTAAATGCTACTTTTGGTGCGATAACGGCGAAATTAGATGACTTAATGCTAGAGCTTTCGGATAACGATTGGAATGAATTGATGGCGACCGAACCATTAAAATCGATCTCGTTCGCACTTAGTGAGGCTCGCGAAAATCTGAAAGAAAAATTAGCTCCAAACATTGAAGCGATTATTACTCAACTATCTGTAGATGGATACCATGCATGGTCGAGTTTGTATAGTACAATAGCTGGTAGAATGAGTATTGATGCGGAAATCGATGGTACAAAGAGAACTCTTTCGATCGGGCAAGCAAATAACCTGCTTGATCATCAAAATCGGGAAGTTAGAAAAGAAGTTTTCTATAAACTTGAAGAAGCCTGGGAGAAGAATAGCGATTTGGTAGCTTCGGCACTTAATCATATCGGAGGCTATCGACTCAATCTGTATAACAATCGAGGATGGGAGTCGGTTTTAAAAGAACCGATCAAACGTAATAGAATTGAACCAGAGACTCTGCAAGCGATGTGGGATGCGATCGAAGAAGGCAAACCAAAAGTAGTAAAATACTTGGAGAAAAAAGCCGAGCTACTTGGTTTAGAGAAATTAAGTTGGTTTGATTTAGAAGCATCGGTGGGAAAAACAAGCAAGAACATCAGTTATGAAGAAGCAGCAGATTTTGTGGTGAAAAATTATGCTGTCTTTAGTTCAGAAATGGCAGAGATGGCAGAAAAAGCATTCAAAGAGCGTTGGATCGAAGCAGAAGATCGTCCTAATAAAGATCAAGGTGCCTTTTGTGCTGGTTTCCCAGAAGTTAACCAAAGTAGGATCTTTATGACCTTTGGCGGAACCACTGCTGGAATAGGTACGTTAGCACATGAGTTAGGGCATGCGTACCATAGCTATGTTACAAGTGATCTGCATCCGATGCAACGACGATATCCATCAAATCTTGCTGAAACCGCTTCTATTTTTGGCGAGTTATTAGTAAATGACGCAGCAATTAAGCAAGCGACTGATAAGCTCGAAAAGTTGGCTTTGCTTGAGAATAAGGTGAGAAGTACGATGTGGTTCTTTATGAACCTTCACTGCCGTTTTATATTCGAAGTAGATTTCTATGAAACTAGGAGAAAAGGCTTGGTGCGAGCTAGTGAACTGAACGACTTGATGCTTAATGCTCAACGAAAAGCGTTTTGTGATTCGTTAGAAGTTTATCATCAATATTTCTGGGCTTCCAAGGGTCATTTTTATAGCACAGGAACCCCATTCTATAACTTCCCATACACTTTTGGATATCTTTTCAGTACAGGAATTTACGCTAGAGCATTGGAAGAAGGCCCATCCTTTGCTGGAACCTATCGCCAGTTACTGCGGGAGACAGGAATGATGTCGGTGGAGGATCTAGCCAGAAAATATCTTGATGTGGATTTACGTACCCTTGATTTTTGGCGGAGTGCGGTGCGTTTAGCTACATCAGATATCGACGAATTCATTCGCCTAGCCGATGATGTGAAATGACTGTTGGAACAGGCTTACTCACTCTCTATTTTCACGGAGTTCAATCTTTGAAGGAGAAAAGAAGTATCCTAAAAAGTGTACTAATGAGAGCGAGAAATAAATTTAATGCGGCGATAGCCGAGATCGATGATCATGATCTTTGGCAAAAAGCTACGGTTGGAATAGCGGTTATCGCAAACTCATCCGTCCAAGCGGAGAAGGAGTTAAGAAATATAATAAGATTTATTGAAAGTGATCCTCGCTTGGAAGTTACTTTTATAGATATTGAAATGCGTTAAAGGGGTTGATGCACAGTTTATTCTGTGCTCAACCCCTTTGTTCTTAGATCCAACCTCTTAAACTTAAAGCGGTTGAGATTCTTTCTAATGCAAGCATGTAAGCTCCGATCCGGAGATTCGTTTGATGTTTTTCACTAATTTCCCAAATATGTTTAAAGGCGTCAATGATCTGGATCTTTAGTTTTTCATTCACTTCTTCTAAACTCCAGTAATAGTTCATCAGGTTTTGGACCCATTCATAATAAGACACTATTACCCCACCAGAGTTTGCGAGAATATCAGGAATTACTGGGATACCCTTTTTTGCTAGGATTGAATCTGCATCGGGGGTAGTCGGTCCATTTGCTGCTTCAGCAACAATCTTCGCTTTGATAAATTCTGCATTTTCCTTGGTTATTTGGTTTTCAAGAGCCGCTGGAATTAGGATGTCGCACTTGATAGCTAGTAAGTCTCCATTAGAAATCGGAATAGTACCTGGGAAATTTCCTACCGAAGATGTTAATTCTTTGTGCTTTAATAAACTATGGATATTTAGTCCACTAGGATTGTAGACTCCACCAGTTGAGTCATTAACCGCTATAATTTTTACTCCGAGCGATGAAAGAAGGGAGGCAGTATTGGCTCCTACATTTCCAAAACCTTGGATTACGGCAGTAGCTTCTTGTAAGTTAATATTTTTTCTTTTCGCAGCTTCGATAATTGTATAAACGCAACCTTGAGCGGTAGCGGTTTCGCGTCCAAGTGAACCCCCGATCGCAAGGGGCTTTCCAGTAATAACTCCTGGTGAGTTCACCTCACCTTGGATTTTATAATATTCATCCATCATCCAGGCCATTACCTGGCTATTTGTATACACATCAGGAGCAGGGATATCTTTTTTCTCCCCGATAAACTGAGAAATAGCGCGGATATAACCCCTGCTTAAACGTTCAATTTCACTAGGAGACATCTGCTTTGGATTACAGATTACCGCTCCCTTAGCACCCCCATACGGCAATCCCACTACAGCACATTTTAGAGTCATCCAAATCGAGAGAGCCATTGTCTCATCCAATGTTACCTGCGGATGGAAGCGGATTCCTCCCTTTGTAGGACCGAGAACATCGGTGTGTTGTGCTCGAAAGCCTATAAATGTCTTGGTCTGTCCATTATCCATTATAACTGGAATAGATACAGTCAATACTCGTTTAGGATAATGGAGGATTTCATACACATCGGGTGGCAGTCCTAGTTTGTCACAGGCTTCTTTCAAATTCTGCTGAGCGATAGCGAGGGGGTTAGTTTGCATTATTTCACCTCTTCAGAAAGTGGTCTAAGTACTCAAACTTTATTATATATTAAATAAGTTTGTTCTTTCAACGATTTTGTTTTGTGCACTTGGGCACATACGCAAAATCCCTAAAAAACAAGGAAATTAAATACTTCTCGCCGAAAATGAATATTATTCCTGTTAGTGGATAGAGGTGCGATATGCTTGTTATAGATAAGGTAAGTTCAGCAAACAATGAACTCAACAGATTATCCTTTAAGACTTGTCAAGGTGATCGGGTTGGTGTATTATGTTCTTCAACAAGTGAACGCCTAACGCTATTAAAGGTGTTAGCTGGATTGATGAAACCGAGGGAAGGACAGGTTTTAATTGATGGACATTCCTCTGCGAGGAAAAGAAAAAAGGTTTTAGCTTCAGTCTATTCGTACATAAGTCTTTATCCTTGGCTTTCGTTAGAACAGAACATCAAGTTTTGGTTAGCAATCAATGGTGGAAATATTGAATTGTATCGTCATTTCGCCAGGCGATTCATCATGCTAAAAGATTGTTCAAGTAAGATTACCGAGCTTACCCAGGAACAAAAATACTTAATCAACTTATGCCTTGGATTAGCAAGCGAAAAGAAACTTCTTCTCTTGGATGAACCGATGGGTTCATTAAGTATTGAAAGCTATTTCCAATTTTGTGAGTTGATAAAAAATCTTGATGAAAAAGAGTATACTATTGTGCTTTTAACACAAGATCTTGGTTTAGTAAGGGATCTTTGTCAAAAGGTTGTTATCATTAATAATGGGGAAGTACTTACCGAACGCGATGTCAATAATCTTTATCCATTCTTTGATGCCTACTTTTATCGAGTAGTATTAAATGCTCTTCCTGAAAAAGAGGTTATTGTTAGTATCACCAAGGCATTAGCTGGATTGGATATTATCATAACGGAGGATTTTTCTGATGGGCTCGAGGTATTGATTAAGCTTAAGAACAGTTATGATCTGTACACAGTTACTAAGATCCTCGAAGAACAGCACGTGAGCATAAAGATGCTCGAGCAATACTGGAACATGGATAAAATAATGAGGTTTTTAAGTAGGAGAGGACAAGACAGTGAGGATAATTCTAGCGGTTATTAACAAAGAGCTAAGAAGGTATCGTTGGTCGTTAGCGGAGTTAATACGAGATTTGTTGCTTTTGTACCTTGTTTTTCTCGTCTTAATATCCATGGTTGAACACGTTTTTAAAAGCTATATTGATCGCGAGACTCTAGTTATAGCTTTTTCGGTTTGGGCATTCCTAATTCTTAACTATTTCGATGCTTTTGCTATCTTGATGCATGAAATTAAAACGGGAGCTTTTTTACGACTTAGTTCGTCAAGGCGTGGTTTTAGCATGATCATTGGCTTGCAGATTCTTTTGGCAATCCTAAAAAACCTTTTGATTGCTGGAATTATGTTTATTGCTTTGGCATTCGCGTCGGGATGGTTTATTCCGAGCAAATTGGGTGCGTGTTTGTTGATAGCGGTCAGCTTGGTTCCAGCGGTAATTGGATTGAGCTTTTTAACAGCGGGATTAGATCTATTGATCGGTAGTGCCCGCTATGTTATGCAGATTATCACTTTTTTCTTAGTATCCTTAGTGGTGGTACCGCTAGAACATTCCTTGTTCGTAAGTACTTTTCCAGTGGTTCAGGGAATGTGGCTTATTCGTAAATTGGTCTTTGATGGCTATTCCTTGTATAATTTAATAGATTCTAATCTACTCCAATACCTTGGGATCAGTATTGGGTATTTAATAATTGGTGTGCTAGTACATAGATTTTGTTGTAGAAAATATTATGCTCTTAACTAGCAATAAATGTGGAATCATAGTGGAGGTGGCAACATGGATCCTTGTATTTTAGTAATCTTCGGCGGAACAGGCGATTTGACTCGCCGTAAGTTATATCCAGCTTTATGTAATCTTTATCGCGAAGGATTGCTTCCTGAAGGTTTTGCAGTGGTTTCTGTCGGAAGAAGGGATCTAAGTTCTGAGCAGGTAAGGGAAACTGTAATGGATTCCATTAACGAGTTTTCACGTCAACCATGTTCATGTAACTTAGAGGAGCTAGAACAGAGTTTTCTGAATAGATTCCATTATTACAAATTAGATTTTGCTGATTCTACTGGTTACGGTCACTTAAAAGATTTTTTGGAAGAACTCGATCAAGAATACAATACTGCAGGAAATCGAGTCTTCTTCCTAGCAGTAGCACCAGAGTATTTCTCCGAAATCTCAAACGATCTGCATAATCATAACATGGTGATCAATAACGGTTCGTGGCAACGGGTAGTGATAGAAAAACCATTCGGTCAAGATCTTGACTCAGCGCTAGTGTTGAACGCCGAGTTACGGAAAACATTTGGCGAACAGAATATCTACCGAATCGATCACTACTTGGGTAAGGAGATGGCCCAAAGTATTATGGTAATGCGTTTCGCTAATGCGTTTTTCGAACCAATTTGGAATAATAAATATATTGATCATGTGCAAATCAGCATCTGCGAAACAGATGGAATCGGAACTCGTGGTGGGTATTATGAACAATCAGGAGCTTTAAGAGATATGGTGCAGAACCATATGATGCAATTATTAACCTTGGTCGCGATGGAACCACCAGTTGATCTAAGCACTGAGGCGATCAGGGATGAAAAGGTTAAGGTCCTACGTTCGCTGTCAGTGAAAAGAGAGGATGTTGTCCGCGGTCAATACGGTGAGGGAATCGTTGACGGACAACGTCTGAAAGCATATCGTGATGAAGACAAGGTTGCACCTGATTCAAATATGGAAACCTTTGCTGCATTAAAGGTGTTTATTGAAAACTTCCGCTGGGCGCAAGTTCCGTTCTATTTGCGCACTGGAAAGAGATTACCCCATAAATATGCGGAAATATTGATCAAATTTAAGAAAATCCCTGGTGTCCTCTATTTCAAAGATAGTTCGCTGAATCCAAATATCTTAACTATTAGAGTACAGCCAGATGAGGGAATCTTTCTTAAATTTAACACCAAGAATCCTGGTCCAGGCCAAACAATTATTCCTGTTAGTATGGACTTTTATCAGCATGAAATTGATGGATTTAACTCGCCTGAGGCTTATGAACGCTTGTTGCACGATGTGATGCGTGGCGATTCCACTTTATTTACGCGTTGGGACGAAGTAGAGTATTCTTGGCGTTTTGTGGATCAGATCGAAAGATGGTGGCATACATCTAACGAACCAATCCCCATTTACGCTAGTGGTACCTGGGGTCCAAAAGAGGCGGATCTTTTGATGAAAAACGATGGAAGGGAATGGTTTGGACCAACCAAGAGCTGAAAGGGTGAGGAAATGAAAATCGAGGATCTAAAAATCTATGATGTTTCAATGGAGATTCATCCAGGTATGAGTGTTTGGAAGAATTATCCACATAAGCAGCCTAAGTTCTCAGTTGTGCGGGACTTCTCTAAAGGTGATGTTGCCTACGAAACTGATATAACCTTCAACCTTCATACTGGTACCCATATCGATGCACCACTGCATTTTGTTGAAGGTGGCGACACTTTTGAGTGTATTCCACTGGAAAACCTGGTTACGCGAGTGCGTGTTCTAGAATTAATAGAAGGAATTGAAGATCGGATCACCAAGCAGGATTTGGAAAAGTTTGAGATCCAAGCGGGAGAGTTTGTGCTTTTGAAGACTCGGAATTCTTTTGGAGAACCTTGGAGCGAGGATTTTGTCTTTATTGAAAAAACTGCGGCTAGTTATCTTAAAGATATCGGGATCAGAGGAGTTGGAATCGATGCTTTAGGCGTAGAAAGAGATCAGCCAGAACACGAAACACATAAAGAGTTACTAGGTAGCAAGATTATAGTTATCGAAGGTCTAAGGCTACAGGATGTACCAGAAGGGGAATATTTGATGGTTGCTGCTCCTTTAAAAGTTATCGGTACTGAAGCTGCCCCAGCACGGGTGTTTTTATTAGCTGGTTAAAAGATGATAATAATAATCTTTACTATTCCCTGGAAGTGGTATATACTGTGAGTATCTGCAACTCTAGGAGGGATAAGATGCTTGAGGTAGGAATGAAAGCACCAGAGTTGGATTTTAATGTGACAGGAAAAGGTGTTGTTAAGTTGCCCGATTTTAAGGGAAAAAAGGTGGTTTTGTATTTCTATCCGAAGGATAATACTTCAGGATGTACTCAGGAAGCCTGTAGTTTTCGAGATTACCATGATGAGATTCTGGCACGCGGCGCGGTGATTATCGGTGTAAGCCCAGATAGTGACGAATCGCATCAACGTTTTCGAGAAAAACATAATCTTCCTTTCTACTTAGTTAGCGACACAGACCATGAGTTAGCTACCGCATTTGGAGCATGGAGTTCAGGAAAGATGCACCGGTCCACTTTTATCATTGATGAAGCTGGGGAGATAATAAAGGTTTTTACCAAAGTTAATACAGCTCAACACGGCAAAGAGGTACTTGAATTTCTTGAAGGATTATAAAAGTAAGCATTAGAAACGTAAAAGACGGGGTGAATATGCCCCGTCTTTCTTGCTAGCAACTACTTCTTTCGAACAGGAATCCAGACTTCGCTATAAGCATAACCTTCTTTTTCTTGATCCATTTTTGTAAAGGAAAATGAAAATGCATCGACAATTTCATAATCCGCTGAAGGAAGCCACTCGGAGTAGATACTAGCCATTGTATTTTGTAGCGTTTGGGGGAAAGGCCCTTCGTTTGGGAAAACTGCCCAAGTATAGGCAGGGATAGGCACCTTTTCTAACTGGTCGCTAACCTCTTCCGTGGTAGTTAACACCCCTATCAAATGAGTTAGATAGCCTTCATCTTTTAAGAAATTTGCTTCATGATCATAAGAAGCATTTACTATTTCATACGGTTCAATGTTTTGCAAAGAACGCATTTCTTTTCTTTGTTTGTCAGTGATGCTTTGGGCTAGTTTTACAATCTCTTGGTTTACCCCTTCAAATTGCATCGGAACCCGTCTACTTACACCCACCAGATTAAATGCTGGTTTGTCCACGATCCTAAATTCCATATTAATTCCTCCTTTTATAGTGATAGCAAAATATAGCTTAGGAAATGACTTACTAATACCAGTTTTCAATACTTCCGAAGGTAAGTACCCACTCCATTTTCGAAATGCTCGTGAAAAACCATCTACTGTTTGGTATCCATACTTAAGAGCCACATCGGTTACTCTTTCGCCATTTAAAAGCTCCTCACTTGCTCTAGAGAGCCTCCTATTCTTGATATATTCACCGAGCGTAATCCCCGACAGATAAAAGAAGATTTGCTTGAAATGATAATCGGAAACCCCAGCAATATTTGAAATATCTTCAAAGGATAATTCTCCCGTCAAATGTTCTTCAATATACTCGATAACGTGATTAAGATCTCGTAACATTTTGATCCCCTTTCGCTCTTGTATCCATCATACCATTTATGTTCTAAAGATACTCGACTTTTTAGTTAGATGTTTAGTCGAGTATTTGGACGCTGAGGCAATGAATTTTTATTCATAAATGTTGTTTATTTATTAAAACATATCATGAAATTTAACTTGACAATCACTGATGTTCACTATAGAATTTAAGATAAGAAAAGTCCAGAGAGGCTTTCTGTAAAAACGTTTTAGAGATTGTCAAAAAAATGAACGGGCCTTTAATTCAATCCTGTGAGATTGGGAAGGACGTCTACACAAGGGCATGCCTTTTCGTGTGCAATTAGTAGGCTTCTACCAATCGAGGTAGAAGCCTTTTATAAAATGATTGCCCTTGGAGACAGTTTCTTGGAAGGTCCCTATCGGAGGGATTCTGATGTATTCATTAACAACAACAAAGATGTGTTCAAAGAGTTTTATTGAAACGTTGCTACAACGGGCACAGCTTTTTGCCGATGGTAAAGAGCCATGGAAGTGTAACGGAACGGTAGTCAACGTTTTTTTTGAACCTAGTACTAGAACAAACCTTTCCTTTCAAATGGCTGCTCATCGTCTTGGTCTGCATGTTTTAAACTTTGATTGCACCAATTCAAGTCTCAAAAAAGGGGAGTCTATGCTCGATACTTTGCAAACAATTGAAGCATTGGGAGCAAATATTGCTGTAATCCGAAGTTCTGAAGATTGGCCAGCTATGGAACTTGATAAAAAAGTGAACATCTCGTTAGTTAACGCTGGTTCAGGTGTTAAGGATCATCCAACTCAGGCACTATTGGATGCTTTAACAATCAAACAACACTTTGGTTACTTCCAAGGATTAACGGTGACGATTGTGGGAGACATTCTCCATAGCAGAGTGGCTCGCTCCAATATAGATGTTTTGACAAAATTGGGTGCAAAAATTCAGTTAGCGGGTCCAGAACATTACAAAGCTGACGATTTGGCTACTTTTGTACCTTGGGTTGATTTTGATGAGGCAATTGAAGAATCCGATGTGGTGATGATGCTACGTGTTCAACATGAGCGTCATTCAGAAAAATTCCCGTATGAAATTGGCGAGTATCATCAAAAATTTGGTTTAACCCAAGAGCGAGTAAGAAGAATGAAACCAAATGCGATTATGATGCATCCTGGTCCAGTTAATCGGGGTGTGGAAATCGCTGACGAAGTTCTAGAAGACGGTCGTTGTAAAATATTACAACAGGTTCGAAATGGAGTTGCTGTGCGGATGGCAGTATTAGAAGTATGTTTATTGGGGGAGCGCTATGGGCACCTTGTTTCTGCGTAATGGATCTGTTTTTCGAAATGGACGGATCAGAAAAGAAGATATATTGATCAACGACGGAATTATTGTTGCTTTTAATGATGACGCTAGGCACAGACTAAGCAATGAGAAAGAAGTGAAAATTCTAGATTTAGATGGCCTATTAGTTTCGCATGGTTTTATCGATCTCCATGTTCATCTGCGGGAGCCTGGTGGCGAGAGCAAGGAGACTATTTTAACGGGTACTAAAGCGGCAGCAAGAGGCGGTTTTACTTCGGTTTTTGCCATGCCAAATACCACACCTAGCTTTGATTCGGTTGAGGTAATCCAAGATTTCTTTAGTAGATGTGCTAAGGACGCAGCCGTTAAGGTTCACCCGATTGCAAGCCTCAGCATGGGTCGCAAAGGTAAGCAAGTGGTTGATTATCAAGCATTAAAAGAACTTGGGATAAATCATTTTTCTGATGATGGGGATCCGTTATCGGATGAGATTATCAAAGAAGCAATGGATTTACTAAAAAGTACGGGTGGCGTGTTAATTAACCATCTTGAAGATAAGAGCATAACACAAGGTGGAATGTTTGCAGATCGGATTCCCGCTGAAAGCGAATATTTAATGCTCGAGCGAGATTTGAAGATGGTTTCGGAAACAGGGTGTGCGTATCATGCAGCACACCTTAGTTGTATCGAATCTGTTGAGCTGATTAAAAAAGCTAAGCAAAAGGGTTTGCCAGTAACTGCGGAAGTTACCCCGCATCATTTAGTATTAACTATCGATGATATTGGTTTCCCCAAAGGAAACTTCCAGATGAAACCGCCATTAAGAACCAAGAATGATCAAGTAGCTTTAATAAATGGCCTTAAAACGGGAGTAATCGATGCGATCGCGACCGACCATGCTCCTCATGGCGAAGAGAAGAAAAAGGAGTTTTCTAGTAACTCCCCCTTTGGGATAACGGGATTGGAAACTGCTTTTCCAATTCTTTATACGAAATTGGTACTATCAGGAAAACTGACCTTAGTTCAGTTGCTGGAGAGTTTAACTGACAAACCAGCTCAAATAGGCCGAATAAATGGGGAATTGAAGGTAGGAGAACCTGCGGATCTTGTAGTGATAGACTTGAAATCTGAAAGAACGGTTAAAGAAGAAGATTTCCTTAGTAAGGGTAAGAACTCACCCTTCATTGGTTTAACATTGACGGGTTGGCCCTTGCTAACTTTGGTAAATGGCGAGGTGAAGTATGATGAAGGTGTTGATACTCGGATCTGGTCCAATTGAAATAGGGCAAGCGGCAGAATTTGATTATGCGGGAACACAAGCTTGTCAAGCCTTGCTGGAAGAGGGTGTGGAAGTAGTTTTATTAAACAGTAATCCAGCGACGATTATGACGGACCCGAAAATGGCTGGAAGGGTATATATTGAACCGCTGACCATCGATGTGGTGAGAAAGATCATTCGCCTAGAAAAACCCGATGGCATCTTAGCTACAACAGGTGGGCAAACAGGCTTGAACCTTGCCCGTGAGTTAGCTGAGGCTGGTGTGTTAGAACAAGAAGGTGTAAAGATTCTAGGTACTGATATAACAGCGATTCAGCGTGGAGAAGACCGCAGTGAGTTTCGTAAGTTAATGCAGGAACTAGGCCAACCGATTCCCGAAAGCACGATCGTTACCAAAGTAGAAGAGGCGATTGCTTTTGCTGAAAACATTGGCTTTCCTGTGGTAGTTCGCCCAGCTTTTACTCTTGGCGGCTCAGGTGGAGGTGTAGTTGAGAATATCGATGAGTTAAAGGAACGGGTAAGGATCGGTTTGCAATTAAGCCCGATCAAACAAGTCCTTCTTGAACAGAGTATCGCTGGAATGCGCGAGGTTGAATACGAAGTATTACGTGATAGTGAAGGTAATACCTTGATAGTTTGTGAGATGGAGAATATCGATCCTGTAGGAGTTCATACAGGGGATAGCATAGTGGTTGCACCAGCATTAACTTTAAGCAACCAAGAAAAGCAGCTTTTGGAACTAGCAGCACTGAAAATTGTTGAATCCTTGAATGTTGTTGGAAGTTGTAATGTGCAATTTGCCCTCGGCCGCAATTTAGATTACTACGTGATTGAAGTTAACCCGCGCGTCAGCCGTTCTTCAGCTTTAGCGTCAAAAGCAACGGGATATCCGATCGCCAGAGTCGCAGCTAAGATTGCGATCGGGAAAACTTTGATTGAGCAAGATGCATTTAAGAGACCAAATTTAGATTATGTGGTCACTAAGATTCCGCGCTGGCCATTTGACAAATTCCCAACCGCTAATCGTTTACTAGGTACTCAAATGAAGGCAACGGGTGAAGTAATGGCGATTGGGCGAACCTTTACCGAATCATTACAAAAAGCGATCCGTTCCTTGGAACTGGATAATATTTCTTTACTTCATCCCGAAGCACGCTTTTTAAGTGAAGAAGAACTTATTAAACGTCTCATTAGACCTGATGATATGCGGATTCATTTGCTTGCTGAATTCTTGCGGCGGGGTGGAAGTGTAGAAGAACTCGTAAACCTTACCAACATTCATCCATTTTTTCTCCATGAGATCGATCGCTTAGTAAAGTTTTTTTTAGAGCTTTGTTCCCAAGAAGAACTAAATCGTGATCTACTAAGAGAAGCGAAAAGATTGGGCTTTAGTGATGAGATCATCGGTGAAGCCGTGGGGTTAGAAGTGAAAACAATAAGAGATTTCCGAGTCAAATGGGGAATTAGACCAAGTTTTTGTAAGGTTGATGCGGGTATATTGCCTTATTACTACTCAACTTACAATAAAGAGAATGAAGTTGTATTAGATCGAAGCAAACAAACGGTGATAGTGTTAGGAAGTGGTCCTATTAGGATCGGACAAGGAATTGAATTCGATTTTTCCACTGTTCATGCTGCTTGGACTATTAGGGACAAAGGTTATGCCGCGGTGATAATTAACAACAACCCTGAAACAGTGTCTACTGATTACTTCACATCCGATCGTTTATATTTCGAACCTTTAGTTGAGGAAGACGTTTGGGAAGTTATCCAATTTGAAAACCCAGAGGGTGTACTTGTTCAATTTGGTGGACAAACAGCAATTAACCTGGTACGTTTTCTAGAAAATGAACAAATTGCAATCAAGGGAACTACCGCTGAGAATACTTTCGGTATGGAAGATCGGAAACGTTTTGATAAAGCGATGGAAACGCTTGAAATTCCGCGCCCAGCAGGATATACAGCAGATACTATCGATGAAGCTTTTAAAATTGCCGAAAAGATCAACTATCCAGTTGTTGTGCGACCTTCCTTTGTACTTGGGGGAAGGGGAATGGAAGTTGTCGGAAATCAAGCGAGTTTAAGAGAATACTTAACTGGGCTGAGGATTACACAAGAGGCACCACTTTTAATCGATAGTTATATTGCTGGGCTTGAGGTGGAGCTTGATGCAATTAGTGATGGAGAAGATGTGTTTATCCCTGGCGTGATGGAACATTTAGAGCGTGCAGGGGTTCATTCAGGTGACTCCATTGCGGTATTTCCTAGCCAGAACCTATCAGCGGATACTTTAGCTTTGATTGCGGACTATACCAAGCGCATCGCAAACTATTTTCAAGTGAAAGGATTCTTAAATATCCAATTCGTTATCGCTAACAATACTGTATATGTGCTGGAAGTTAATCCACGGTCATCACGTACTATTCCATTTTTGAGCAAAGTTACAGGAATTTCATTAGCCGAACTAGCAACTAGAGTGGTTTTAGGCGAAAAATTGTCAGAACTAGGTTATGTTGGACTTAGACAATTTACTGACGAGATTATTTCAGTGAAGGTACCTGTCTTTTCTTTTGCCAAACTACTGGATACGGAGATCAACCTTGGACCAGAAATGAAGTCTACTGGTGAAGTAATGGGACGAGCTAAGAATCTTGCTCAAGCTTTGTATAAAGGTTTTATCGCAGCCAAAGTTCCAGTCAATTACCATGGGAAAGCATTAGTTACTGTAGCTGATAAAGACAAAGCAGAGATCGTTGAGTTGGCAAGAGCTCTTGATCGCCAAGGTTTTGATATTTATGCTACCGAAGGAACGTGTAAAACGCTTCAAGCAGCTGGAATTACCTGTAAGCAGGTTGTTAAATTGCAGGAAGGGTCAACTATCTTAGATTTAATCCAACAAGGGGAAGTGAATTTGGTGATCAACACCATCACGCATGGTAAGCAACCGCAACGTGATGGATTTAAAATTCGAAGAGCAGCTGTTGAAAGTGGGGTTTTATGTTTTACATCCTTGGATACAGCCAGAGCGTACTTAGATGTTGTTGCTGACCGAGATTTATGGTTAGAACCGATTGTTTCTGAGAGGAGATAAGCTATGCTTTTGCATGTGTCAGAGAATAAAGAAGTAGCTAAGGGAATCTGGGAAATGCACTTAAGCGGTGATTTTCCTTTTGAAAATGTGCAGCCAGGGCAATTTATCCATATCCTTATTGGTTCGGGACGGGAACATGTGCTTCGAAGGCCGATCAGTATCGCTGCGATCGAGGCTGAGAAAGAGACGTTAGTAATCGTTTTTAGGGTAGTTGGAGAAGGAACGGATTGGCTAGCTAAGAGAGTAGAAGGAGATGTACTAGACGTTTTAGGACCATTAGGAACTGGGTTTCCGCTTACTACCAAGCAAAAGATTCTAATTGTGGGTGGTGGAATAGGAGTTCCACCTCTTTATGAGTTAATTAAAAGGCTATGGCAACAGGGAAATGAAATTTATTGCTTACTTGGATTTAGAAATAGTGACGATGTTTTTTGGGTAGAAAAATTTAAGGAGTATGGCACTGTAACTACTTACACCGATGATGGTTCGTTTGGTGAAAAAGGTCTGGTTACACAAAGAATTGCGGAAGACTTTTTAGAAAAAAACTGGAGCAATGTTTATGCCTGTGGACCAGTTCCGATGTTAAAAGAACTGAAAGGCATCGTAGCTAATTTTAGTGTCGAGGGTTATTTCTCTTTAGAAGAAAGAATGGCCTGTGGTGTCGGAGCTTGTTATGGATGTGTATGTAATAATCAGCGGGTTTGTGTCGAAGGTCCTGTGTTTCCAATGCGGGAGGTGGTTTTATAATGCAAGTAGATTTTGCAGGCATAAAGTTAAAAAATCCTGTGATGCCCGCTTCAGGTTGTTTTGGTTATGGAAAAGAGTATGCAAAATACTATGATTTAAGTGAGTTAGGTGCCATAATCGTCAAAGCAACTACCGTTAGCCCACGCCTTGGCAATCCCACCCCAAGAGTAGCAGAAGTTTGTGCTGGAATGCTTAACTCGATCGGTTTGGCCAATCCTGGAGTTGATCAGGTGGTAAAAAAGGAACTACCTTGGCTTAGACAATTCGAACTACCAATCATAGTTAATGTGGCTGGAGATACAGTTGAGGATTATTGCTTTGTCACCGAAAAGCTTTGTCAATCTGGCTTGGTGGATGCCATCGAGCTTAATGTTTCTTGTCCAAATGTAGAACAGGGTGGCATGGCATTTGGCGTAGATGCAGGTGTTCTTGCTGAGTTAACGACCGCGGTAAAAAAGGTTTGTAGTGTTCCTTTAATCGTTAAGCTATCGCCGAATGTATCTGATATCGTTCAGATTGCTCAAGCTGCCGAGGCTGCTGGGGCAGATGCTCTGAGTTTAATAAACACCTTGGTGGGGATGAAGATAGATCTTATGTCTCGGAAGCCCATTTTAGCTCGTGGTGTAGGTGGGTTATCTGGACCTGCGATTAAGTCGGTGGCTGTAAGAATGGTGTACCAGGTATACAAGGCAGTAAAGATCCCGATCTTGGGTGTTGGTGGGATCACCACTGGTTTAGATGCGATTGAATTTATTATGGCAGGCGCTACTGCTGTTTCAGTGGGAACAGCAAACTTTACGGATCCATATGCCTGTCCTCGAATTATTAAAGAAATTAAAGCCTACATGGAAAAGGAAGGAATTAAAGACCTTAGTGAGATCAGGGGGTGTGCACATGTACTCAGCTAATGAACGAGTAATTCTTGCACTTGATGTTTCATCGAAGCAGGAAGCGTTGAAGGTAGTGAAAGGGTTATTACCAGAGTTAAGATTTGTGAAGGTCGGGATGGAGTTATTTTTTTCCGTGGGACCTGATCTTATTCATCACTTGAAAGACCTTGGCTTAAAGATTTTTATCGACTTAAAGGTTCATGATATTCCTAATACCGCCTATAATGCGGTTCGAAGTCTAAATGGATTGGGGTGCGATATCATCAATGTCCATTGTGCTGGTGGATTAACGATGATGAAAAGAGCAAGAGAAGCTATTTCAGAAGATACCAAGTTGATTGGGGTAACTCAATTAACTAGTACTGACCAATCGATGTTGAATACGGAGCTTGGAATTGCGGGTTCTGTTACCGATAGTGTGCTTAACCTTGCTCGATTAGCAAAGGAAGCAGGGTTACATGGAGTAGTCTGTTCGCCACAGGAGGTTGAGCTTTTAAAGGCTGAACTTGGAAAAGAGTTCTTAGCAGTCACTCCTGGAGTAAGACCATTAGGTGAGGATACTCAAGATCAGAAACGAGTGATGACGCCAAAGAAAGCGATTCAAGCAGGAAGTGATTATTTAGTTATCGGAAGACCTATCTTAAAGAGCGATAATCCGCTAAGAGCATTTAGGGACATTGTTGCACAGATTCAGGAGGTTGATAGCGGTGAATAAGAATGAGTTATTAGACCTATTTAAAGAGATCGGGGTGTTAAAAACAGGTCATTTTCGCTTAACGAGTGGACTACATAGTGAATATTACTTGCAATGTGCGACGATTTTTGAAAATCCGAGAATCGCTGAAAAGATCATTGCTCAATTACAGCCGATTTTACCCCCAGATGTGACAACAGTTGTAGCACCAGCGATCGGTGGAATAACGATGGGTTATGAAGTTGCTAGATTATTGGGAGCACGCTCGATTTTTGCTGAGAGACAAGATGGTGTAATGACTCTCCGACGAGGTTTTTCGTTATCTCCTGATGAAAAAGTGTTAGTAGCCGAAGATGTGGTAACTACAGGTGGTTCGGTGAAGGAAGTATTAGAAATCGTTCGTTTCCATGGTTGCGAGATTGTTGGGGTAACTTCGGTAGTGGATCGTAGTAATGGGAAAGTGGATTTTGGGGTGCCTTTCTATCCATTAATTAAAATGGAGGTTCAAACCTTTACCCAGGAAGAATGTCCATTATGTGCACAAAATATACCGATTACTAAGCCTGGAAGCAGGTAATGGATAGCCATTAGCAGATGTGAGGTACTGGGTTGCAGGTTTTCGTTTGTTCGATGCCGAAAGAGGATTACTTAGGAATTTGATTAAAGGTGAGGATAATAGACTGTGGATGGAAAAGCGGTATTCGAACAAGTTTTGATCCTGTTTTTAGTAATGTTAGTAGGACTTTATGCTCGCAAAAGAGATATTATCGGAGAGGGTTTAAGTAAGAGTCTTTCGGCTTTAATCTTAAAAATTACCATGCCCTTTACGATAATAGTCTCTTTTCACTTTGATTTTTCCAAGGAAATGGCTGTAAATTCCGCTGTTTTATTTGGAGTGGCATTGGGAATTCATTTTCTTTCGGTGTTACTTGGTACTGTCCTGTACCACAAATATCCTACACAGAAAAGAAATGTGTTAAAATTTATCACCATTTTTTCCAACTGTGCTTTTATGGGCTTCCCAGTACTGGATAGCATTTATGGTAGGATTGGGATTTTTTATGCTTCGATTTATGTAATGACTTTTAATATTTTTGTTTGGACATATGGAATAATGCTTTTTAGTGAGGATGGACAGAAAGATTTAAAAAAGGCGTTTCTTAATCCAGGGATTCTTTCAGTGGGCATCGGCTTAGTGATATTTCTTTTCTCTATCCAATTACCACGTCCAATTTTACAAATATTAGAGATGGTCGGGTCGTTGACTTCACCGTTAGCAATGATGATCGTCGGAGCGTTATTAGCTGAGGTTAGTTTGAAGGAATTATTTGCTGATTTTCTGATCTATTATGGAACCTTTATTCGGCTTATCGTTATCCCCGTTATTTCCTTACTCATTCTCAATTTATTTAAACTACCAGAGATAATAGTAAACGTGAGCGTGATTCTCTCTGCGATGCCAGCTGCTGCTAACACCGCTATTTTTGCGGAAACTTATCAGGCAGATTCGCTATTTGCTTCACGGATCATTGCGATTTCAACGTTGTTTTCGTTACTTACGATTCCACTGATTATACTTTTTATCTAAAGGAAGGGGATATTATGGAGCTATCATTTATAGAATATCAGAAAGAGGCTCGAAGAACGGCAAATACCAATTTAAGTGAGAGAATGGTCTATGCGAACTTCGGGATGGGTTTGGCGGGAGAGTCAGGTGAGGTATGTGATTATCTAAAAAAAGTAGCTTTTCATGATCATGACCTTGACAAAGAAAAACTAGCGGATGAACTCGGAGATGTGCTTTGGTATATCGCAAATTTGGCTGAGGCAGCAGGTTTGTCTTTAGCAGATATTGCGGTTGGCAATATTGAAAAGTTAAGGAAACGTTATCCCGATGGCTTTGATCCAGCGCGTTCCAAAAATAGATAGGAGGAATTGATTTGGCAAATCCAATTGTGACAATTGAGATGGAGAATGGTAAGAGTATCAAGGTGGAACTTTATCCAGAAATCGCCCCGAATACAGTGAGAAATTTCGTTTCGTTAGTGAAAAAAGGATTCTACGACGGATTAATCTTTCATCGTGTTATCCCAGGTTTTATGATTCAGGGAGGATGCCCTTCCAAGACTGGTACTGGTGGCCCAGGTTATTCAATCAAGGGTGAGTTCACCAGTAATGGTTTTAAAAACGATTTAAAACATACCAGGGGAGTAATTTCGATGGCTAGAACTTCCGATCCAGATTCAGCAGGTTCGCAGTTCTTTATTATGGTGGCGGATGCACCTCATCTTGATGATCATTATGCTGCCTTTGGGAAAGTTATCCAAGGTATAGAGGTAGCTGATGACATTGTATCGGTTGAGAGAAATCACTATGATCGGCCATTTGAGGAACAAAGGATGGTTAAGGTGACAGTAGATTTATTCGAAGAGGACATTCCACAACCAGAGATTAATGAACACGAGTAATGATGATAACTGTAGGTAGATAGTTCAAGAGGCCCAAATCCAGGCCTCTTTATTTTATCTCTATCCTATTTGTTATTATTAATTCGTCTTTGGGCTGCTTGGTGCGTAGCTTCATATTTTGCTTCAAGTCTTTTCTTATTCAATCTAAGTGATAAGAGGATCCAACCTATTCCAAGCGGCCATAGCGATAGATAAATAATCCCAACGATTTTTGACGCAGTTGTCAGTTCCTCGGGATTAATAAATTGGGCAACAAGAATTACGTACGTCATTACTAAGAAAAACCCAATGGAAAACGCACCTGCGGCAAAGTTATAGTTATCCGATGGCCAGAGAGCTTTGATGCCCAGATAAGCAAAGAATAAAGGCCAAAATCGAAAAACCATTTGAAATCCATCTATAGGAAGGATATTATATTGCTTTAATAGGTGTGTACCACCAAAAAAAGCGATCAGCGCACAGATCTTCAGAAAAATACCTTTCCAATCGATTCTTTTAAATCCTTCACGATCGGTTATTAGTTGCACGATTAGACCAGTGCCGATGATAAATGCTGCGAACATGATAATTCCGACAACTAGCATTTTGTTGCCTCCTCTCGGAGTTGCGTGGAGTTTTGTTCTACTAGAATATAGCTTACTACAGTTTTTATGAAAGAACAATCACAAATCCCCTAAAAAACATTTCGGAATAATTAATAAAGTGTAAACATTTCAAAGGGAAATTGCGTTTTTTGTCTAATTTATCAGTGGAGGTGATAGTATGGAAAAAAAGCTTTCCTTAGAAGAAAGGGAATTGTTGAGACTGCTACAAAGTATTGACCCCGAAAGAAAAGACGTGGAATTTGACTTTAGTAAAGATCTTGATTTCAAAAGATTTCTCGAAGTTGTTGCAGAACAAGGAATTTTTCCATTCATCGGTGTTTTGTTGGAAAACAAAAACGAAGTACCTGATCGAGTAAGAATGACATTTTTTACTCAAAACATGATTGTTCAGGACAGGCAACGAAAACTAAGGGATGAGTTACAAATTGTGGCAACTCAACTTAACAAACGGGGAATTACACCCATCGTTTTAAAAGGCTTTTCGTTTTTAGAAAAGTATCCCGATCCATTGATGCGCATTTCTGGTGATTTCGACCTGATGGTAAAAAGAGAAGATGTTTATGTGGTTGATGAGGTTCTCTGCAGTTTAGGTTATGGAATGGAGGAGTATGGAACCCCTTTTGAATCCGAGCATGGTATTGCTGTTAGTCAAAACCTCCACCATCTCTTGCCATACTGTCATTCAAGTGAAAGGGGAAGTTACATGATTGAGGTTCATCAACCTCAAACAGAAGAATATAGTTATTTTGGTATTGATGAAGAAGAAATGAACAGAAAAAGCGTTCCTTTAGAGGGCTTTAGTGATGTTCAAATTGCGCGCTACAATGATCTTGATCTATTGATTTATGCTTGCATCCACTTTTTTAGACATGCACAAACTTGGTTCTGGGCGATTAGGTTTGATATTAATTTAAGGCTTTTTTTAGATGTTTTTATGATTGCTCACCATATTTCTAAAATGAAAGACGGTTGGCGCAGATTTGTGGAACGAGCTGAACAGGTAAATGCGGTTAGGATTTGCCTGTTTACGTTAATTCGGGTGCGTTTAATATGGCCTAATGTGTGTCCAGATTGGGTGATTGAGGAATTATCGAGCAAGACGTTTCCTTTTGAACCTCCATTTGCGCTCGACTGGAACCTGAAACATTTTCAAGTTACCTATTTTGAACGTTTGTTCAGGGCTCCCGAATCATTTCAGAGGATGGAGGAAACAATTAGCTCGTTACGAGAACAGGGTTTAGTTTGTGGCGTTGTTGAAAAAAACGTACCGATTAAGATCGATGAAGACGATGTTCCAGAATGGCAATTCTTTGGAAGTCATCAACTAGAGATTAGAAGGCCACCAGAATCAAAACTAGAAGCTACCTTTGATTGGGATGAAGATTATTTTTACGGTAGCTTTTTGTTAGAAAAACCAGAACTTATTTGTGGAACAGACGGCTTAATCTGGGACAAAATTCGAGTTCTCTTGTATGAACCTCCTTCGCATCGTATCTCCATCTATCCAAAAGCTAGAAACAAAGTTGGAGTAGAAATCATTAAAATGGATGGATGGATCATCAGTCATTATGAAATAGGTGATTGGAGTCAGATAGAAGATAATAAGTGGCAGCTTAAGGTGCGAATTCCATGGGAGGTGTTAGATTATACTCCTCAGTCAGGTGATAAACGAGGGTTTAATATGGAGATTTGGGAGTATAAAGAACCGAAGGCTCCGACTTTAAATGTCTTAAGTTGGAGTGGTGGTCGTAGCGGCTGTTATTATGGAACAATCAAATTTTAATAGAAAAACCAAAAACCTAAATGACTCAAAGCGGGCGCTTTGAGTCATTTAGGATCTGTGAGTTAAATAGTGGGAGAAGGGGATGAAGGCCTTATGAAACCTCTGAATCGCAGATAATTAACTTGCGCTCAATAAAATCTTGAATAATCTCTTGGATATCCTTGATTAATTCCTCAAGCTCTACATCATCGTTATACATTTCCCACATTTTGGCGATCACATCATCGAGAGTTTCGCAGGTGTCCAAAAGGTTCCAAATATCCGATCCAGTAGGATTTAGCACATGAAGAAATCCGTCTTCGGGGTTAAGTAAAACAGTATCTTCGTTAAAACTGCGACAAATAACCTTTGGTGCTTTTTCTAGTTTCATTACGAAAAACTCCTCCCTCTTTTTGATTCAGTACGTAACCATAAGTAACTATAAGTCCGATAAATGTAACAGTTTGAAAAATTTATAAATCAATAAAATCTAGCAGGAAAAATTTGCAAATTAATAGAATTAATTCAAAAAGCATGGGCTAAATCCTTGCTGGTGTAGGAGGTTTTGTGAATGAAAAAGCATGATAAACCTGGAAACAACGATGAAATCAAGGATCTAGAGCAACCTAAGACAGAAATTGATAAATTTGTTGCAGAATTGATAGAAGAATACTATCCATTGGTTTATCGCTACTGCTTGTCCAAAACATCCCACCCTCATGAAGCTGATGATATAACTCAAGAAGTTTTTACTGTATGTTATCAGAACGCCGAGCGTTTGCGCGATCGTTCTAAAGCGAAGAATTGGATTATGGCTATTACCAACAACTTGATTAATTTATATTTCCGTAGGTTTTACAATAGATTGACTTTTGAACCGATAAGCGAAGAGCTTTTAAGTGATCTTCGAATGGCGGCAGCTCCTGCTGATGATTTTATAGAAGTCGATTTTGAATTAAGTGATGCCTATGCGGTTTTTGAGCGGACTGCCGAAGATATTCGCCAGGTTGTGGCAATGCAGTGCTTTGAGGGTATGAGTTATGAAGAAATGGCAAGTAAACTCGATATCCCTAAAAGCACTGTGAGAGGAAGGATAGCCACAACCAAAAAGCAGTTTATTGCAAATGCACTTGAACCAGATGTGCCAAGTACATTGCGGAATAGGGCTGCAAAAGCGGTTGCCAAAGTGATAGATGATTTAGAATCAGTCCGTCAAAACTTAATAGATAATTTTGCTGAGAACGCTGGGATAGTATTGATGCTTGACGCATTTCGGCATCAAGATGGTTCAAGGACCTTATTTACCCATGGTTCTTTAGATAATATTATTTTTATCTGTGAAGTAAATGGTAGGACTAGAGGAGTGATGAAGACTAAGAATACTAAAGCAACCAAAGTGCTTGCAAACCTAATTCCTAAGGGAAAATCAGTGTTATTAAGTGTTGCTTCACCCAAGGACGAAATTGAAATTCTTAGGCGTTACGGTAGGGTTGAACTTCGCTATCCCAAACCATTTCGACACTACTTCCTTTACCCAGATTGGTTCGTGAAGCCAGATCAAACCGTAGAAGTTGAAGAACTATGCTATACGGAAATTCAAGAATTTTGCGAGGAGCATTCCATTTACGGTCGTTGGTATTCTTCTTTGCAAAATCAATACCCTAACGCAGATTTTAACGTCAAGATTTTTGTTCAACGGAATAGTCAGAAGGAACCTATCGCTAGTGCACTCTTGTTTAAGTATGATTTCGCGGAGATATGGGAAATTCTTTTGCTGGATAGCCTTGTTCATGGAGAAATGACTGCTGAACATTTTAAGTTGTTCGTAGCTTCGGTCATTTCCAAACTAGTTGAGCAAGGATACATTTTCAGCAATATTGCTCCACAACCTAATTCTGCAGAAGAAAGAGTTCTAAAGGTCTTAGGGTTTCGCCCAAGGGGTGAAACAAGGCGTGTTGTAGTTGAACTCAACTAGAATTTGGTCTAGCTACAGCAGTAGGCATTATGGAAAATAAAGTCCATATTGTGTCTACATCCAGCTAAAGGAATTATCTCGTATCCTACCTTGAAAATCTTTTGTGAAACAACAGTGGGTTTGCAGTATTTCTTAGTTTGCTTTTTCATGCTTATACCCTCCTTTTTATAAGTAATTTTAACGATTCATTAATATAGTTGCTTTAGGATGGCGAAAAATCAACGGACAGGCTCGGATTTTTGTTAAAGTTTTGTAAAATACAAAGTGGAAACTATCCAAATCGTTATCGGGAGTGATAGATAGTGCTGGATGAGAAACTTTCTCCTCTTACAGTGGCATTGCAAATGGTTAGGGAGCAATTAGCGACTGGGGCAATTGTTCCAATGCAGGGATTTGGAATTAGTATGGAACCAACTATTAGTTCTGGAGATGTGGTTGAAATAGTTGCGCCAAACGATCTGAAAATAGGAGATATTGTTGTAGTAGATTATGGGCGTGGTTTATTGGTCGTACATAGAATTATTGCATTTCATCAGTATGGTGAGCGAACCATTGTTGAAACCAAAGGCGATAATAAACCCGAATCTGAGCAAGCCCCTATAGAATATGTACTTGGGCGAGTTGTCTCGATCAACGGGAAAAAAATATAGCACATGTCATTTTGTTGGACGAACTTCTAGAAATTTCCAAATATATATAAAAAAACGATAGGTGTTTTACCAGGATAAACACCAAATATGCAAAAATCAGCCTAGCCGATAGCTTTGCAAGAGCTAGGCAATCATTATTTTTATTATAATTGTTAACTTAATCAAACAATATGACAAAGGAAAAGTAAAAAGTTAATCAAATATATGTAAAATAGCCGAATCGTTAACATGAAAGGGGGGTAGTAGGCCTCGGATATCTCTATCTTTTAGATATATATTTTTCACATATAGCGAAAGGAGCTGTTTTTGTTGTCAAAAAGAATTCTTTTGGTTGTAGCATTATTGATCCTTGCGTCGGTTCCGCTTCAAGCTGTTCCATATGACTTTGGCGGAGAGACATTCTATATCGGACAAAGTATTTGGTTTGATAAACATTTCAACTGGCTTACCAGAGACCACTTCGATGATCCACGTTACGCGGCTCATATGGAAGAAGTGGAAGAGCTGTTTAATGTTAACATTGAATGGGAGTTAGTTGGAACGGGTTATCCTGCAAGTGCAGCAATCGATTATATGTTACCACGTATTATTGCTGGTGAAGGCAACTTTATCGTTACAACAGGAGAGAGTGCTATCCCAATCTTGGTGGCAAACAATCTGATCATGCCTGTTACCGAATGGATCAATGAGGAGTATTTTGAACGTTTACCTGATCCATTTAAATCCTTAAGTTCGTTTGTAAACTTTAAAGGTGAGAATTGGGCGTTCCAATTTGGTCCTCGGATGATGACAGAGGCTGACGTTGTTTATTGGAACAAAGACTTGTTCGAAGAGTTAGGTCTCCCAAATCTCTATGAACTTTATGAAGCTGGCGAATGGACATGGGAAGCAATGAGAGAGATCGCTATCGCGGTTACTGCTGATACCGATGGTGATGGAGAGATCGACCGTTTCGGAGTTTCAGCACGCTATGGTCCTGACGAATGGTCATTGATGACCAGATGGATTTGGACCAACGGTGCAACATTAGCGAAAGAAATTGATGGTAAAATCGTATTTGACGCTGACTCAGATGCAGCTGTTGAATCTTTTGAGTTCTGGCGTGAGCTTATCGAATTAGGTGTTTGGAACCCTGATTGGTACGCATACCGCTTTGATGATGGTTTTGTAGCAATGCATATCGACTTAGCAGATGATATTACTTATAAGAGACATGTCGAGTGTAACTTTGGTGTAGTTCCACTACCAAAAGGACCACGAGCTGATGAGCACGTTGCTATCGAGTGGCGTAAATGGGTAGCAGTTCTACCAATTACTGCTCCAAATCCAGAGGCTCAAATTGAGTTATGGCACGCTATCTTTGAATTAGCAGTCCCATACATCTATGATCTAGAAGAATGGGAAGATCAATATTGGGAACATATCTCGTTATTAGTTCGAGATGAAGAGAGTTTTGAAAACTTTAAGTGGGTTACCCAAAATACTCAACCAGCGGTATTAATGGACGTATTCGCTTCAGTTCCGGGATGGGATGAAGCATTGAGACAAATCCGCCATGGAGAAAAAGATGCTCGTACCGCAATGGCTGAAATGAAACCAGCAGTTCAAGCATATCTAGATGAGATGTTTGACCAATAAATTTTGATAAAACAGATCTTGGCAGTTATTGAGGACTATGTTATTATGAAAGAAAAATGAAAAGAGGCAGAGTAGGTGCCACGCGTTAAGTGCTCAAGGATGGGACGTTGCCTTGAGACGAAAAGCTATTTAGCTGCGGTGTGGTCATCGCGTCCGCTGTCATCAAAGAGCCCTAATCTCTTTGGTGCCAATCTGCCTTGGTTTCCAAAGAGAGGGGGTGAAAGCTTGTCCAATAGGATAGTTAAGATAACCGCTCGTTTAGCGCTATTGATTGCTCTAAATGTAGTTTTAACCAGACTTTTGAGTTTTAGGATTTCGATCGGTGGAGTCGAAGGTGTGAGATTAGGCTTCGGGGCTTTGCCGACTATTTTAGCAGGAATCGTGTACGGACCAGCTGCTGGTTTTGTGGTCGGTGCTTTAGCTGATCTGGTGGGTTACTGGATTAACCCGATAGGGGGCTATAATCCAGTTTTTACATTAACTTCGGCACTCACAGGTTTTATCCCTGGAGCGGTGATCTTTTATATGTTTCAAAGGGGCAGAAAGTTATGGCAATTGATTATTGCTATCGCTTTGGGACAGATAACTACGAGTATAATCCTGGTTCCTTTCTTTTTGAAACTGTTCTTTGGAATACCGATCATGGCGTCGATGATTCCTAAGATAGTTTCCGAAGCAATCACGGTTCCTGTCTATGCTTCCTTTATTGGGACATTGCTTCGATACGATATCTTCGATATGAATTAATGTGCCAAGAGCATTTAAGTACCCTTGATTTAAGGGTACTTTTTTATTTGGGTAAATAGCCAAGTTTGGCAAGGAATACCTAGATCTATAACGAACTATAATAGGCGGAAGTCAGAAAAGTCTTCAGGAAGGAGCGAGTGGCGTGCGAAAAAGTTTAGCAAACCAATTAATAATCATTCTTGGATTTGTTTTATTAATAGCTTCACCACTGGCAGCATCGGAAGAAGTTGACTTTTTACAGGCTGTTTATGATTTTGATTATGTTTATCAAGCTTTATTAGATATCGCTAATGATCCTTATATGGATTATCTTGAACTGGATAATTTACTTAGAGAAATGACCTTTTTGGCTACAGAAGCGGAATCAGCTATTAAAAACCTGATGTCTGGTGAAGGTACGGAGTACGATTTTGAGAAGTTAAGCAACCAGCTCGTTGAATATGCAGAGATTTGCTTAAATGAAATTGTAATTTCACCGCCAGAAAATCTAAGACTTAATGCGTTTTACGAGAAATATATTTCCGCTTCGGGTATTCCAATAATCGGTGCTGCAGAAGTAGATAGCCGAGCCTTCATTGCAGCCTATCGAACAATAAATGGAATGTTAAAAAAAGTGATGACTGACATTCCATCGGTACATGAGAGTCTGATCACTAATAGAGCAAAGTTTGGTATCATTGGTAAAAATCAAGTAACTACGGATCTGCCCGAGTACGCGTATCTTGGTCCTGATTACGATTGGACCAGGGGCTTAGGAGGAACATTAAGTAATCCTTTAAGTTCTGGGGCTGAAGAAAACCTGTTACGGATGGATAATGATCCTTATAAAGGCGAAGATATCGCGATCCACGAATTTGCTCATGGTTTTCATTTGATCGGTGTTCGGCGTGGTGCGCCTGCTATCTATGAGGAAATCAGGTCTGCATATAATCAAGCATTAGCCGAAGGATTGTGGAAAAATACATACTCCGCTTCGAATTATCATGAATATTTTGCAGAAGGTGTGCAGAGCTGGTTTAACGTAAATGCTACTTCAAACAGAATTGATGGCGGTCCAGATGGTGTTCACAACCATGTTGGAACGCGCGAGGCTTTAAAGGTATACGATCCAAGGTTGTATAATATTTTGTCTAAGCTGTTTTATGAGGAAGAGATCGATTCTTACGTCCCTTATAAACAGGTTATCGCCGATCCTGTTAGTAAGTATCTAGCCGCTCGGTGGGATTTTTCAAAATCAAAGGTGGTACTTAACTCGCTTTTACGAGAAGACTATGGCAGACATTTTGCTCAAATTATCGGAGAAATCGGTCTAAGTGGTTCGGGTGTTGTATTTAATGGTGAGGAACAATATTTGATCCTTGGCCATGATCTACTTCGGGGGTCTGAATTCACTATAATGTCTGCATTTAAATGGGCTGGAGGAATGGCAGAACAAAAGCTATTCGATTTAGGAGATGCTGATTCATATATCTATTTCACTCCCAAGAATCAAGATGGAGCGGCAGAGTTAGTGGTGGTTGTAAATGGCGAGGAGTTTTCGATAGTTTCAGGAGCTATACCTGTTGAAGAATGGGTAGAGTTGATAATAACGGTTAGCGATCAAAGCGTAGATTTGTTTATTAATGGCCAGCATTTGGGTCAAATTCTTGATTTTCCAGGAATTAAGCTCGACCTTACGACAATGCAAAATTACCTGGCTAAGGGCAGATATGGCGGTAGTTTTGCAGGTGAAATAAGTGAATTCTGTTTATACAATGCTGTAGTGCCTGTTAAGGCTCAATGGGCTTCAAGTGTTAACAAGCCGTTCCATACGGGAATACTGACAGTAGGAACAATACAAACCGTAAATGTGCGAGTTAATAAAAATGAAGACTTTGTCTTAGCTGGGAAAGTACAAATTAACTACGGCGAAGGATGGAAGGATATGGAGGAGGTGTCTTCGTCAGATAGTTTCTCGACATTTCGCTATAGTTGGCCCGTTAATCAATCGGGCAGGATCGAGTATGAAATCCGTGCCATAGATTTGCTCTTGACGCCCGAGCACGCCATTGCAATTAGTAGCAGGTTTACAGTATTGTAGAAACAAGTAATGATAAACTGGAGGAGAGAAGAAAGATGAGAGAGTGGGAGAATCTTAAAGTCATCCAAAGAAACAGAGTTCCCGCCCATGCAACTCTGATTCCCTTTTCTACTGAAGAGGCCGCTTTAACAGGAGATAGGGGTGTTTCTGAATGGATCAGATTGCTTAATGGTAAATGGAAGTTTACTTTAGTGGATCATCCAGACAGGGCTCCTGAAGGATTCTATGAAGAAGATTTCGATTGTAGTGATTGGAACGAGTTAGAAGTTCC
The DNA here is from genome assembly GCA_012728115.1 of Bacillota bacterium. Lineage (GTDB taxonomy): Bacteria > Bacillota > Limnochordia > Darwinibacteriales > JAAYFS01 > JAAYFS01. Next base: position 63,403 of record JAAYFS010000014.1, read on the forward strand.
ATCAAATTGGCAAATGCATGGATATGGTTATCCTCATTATACAAATGCTGGTTATCCTTTCATCGTTGATCCACCACGAGTACCAACTGAAAATGATACTGGTTTATACAGAAGAAAGTTTTTTGTTCCAGAAAAATGGTCTGATAGACAGATTTTCATCCACTTCGATGGGGTAGACTCTGCATTTACTCTCTGGGTTAATGGACATAATGTAGGTTATTCGCAAGGCAGTAGACTACAATCAGAATTCGATATTACCGAGTTTATTCGGACAGGTGAGAATATCATCGCTGTTCAGGTATATCGCTGGTGTGATGGAAGTTACATAGAAGCACAAGATATGTGGTGGATGAGCGGAATATTTAGAGATGTCTATTTAATGGCTACGCCAAAACTTCATATCTTCGATTATACTGTCAGAACATATCTTGATGACAAGTATGTCGATGGTGAGCTAGATGTTACAGCGATCGTTAAGAACTTTGATACAACTGATAAGAGTGGATACACGGTTGAAGCGAAGTTACTAGATGCGGACAGAGAGACAGTTTTAAGTATTAATAAGGAATTAGATGCGGTAACTGCTGGTAACCAAATTGAGATTGCATTTAAAGGAGATGTTAAAGCACCAAATAAATGGTCAGCGGAGACTCCCTATCTTTATTCCCTATTGCTGATCATGAGAGATAAAGACGGGAACATCGTCGAAGTTGAATCAAACAGAGTTGGTTTCCGTGTAGTTGAATTAAAGAATGGCAATATGCTTGTCAACGGAGTGCCAATCATGATTAAAGGTGTAAACCGTCATGAAATGCATCCAGATTTAGGGCGGGCAGTACCTCTCGATGTAACAATTCAAGAAATCAAGTTAATGAAACAACACAATATCAATGCGGTAAGGACATCGCATTATCCTGAGGATCCACGCTTTTATGATTTATGCGACCAACTTGGTATCTATGTATTAGATGAAACTGATATTGAAACACATGGCTTCGTAATCATAGGGGATCTCAACCGCATCAGTGACGATCCTGAGTGGGAAGAAGCTTATGTGGATCGAATGATTAGGATGGTGGAAAGAGACAAGAATCATCCATCAGTAATTATTTGGTCTTTAGGAAATGAAGCTGGCTTTGGCTGCAACTTTGAAGCGATGGCTAGATGGGTCAGACAAAAGGATCCAACCAGATTACTTCATTATGAACAAGATAAACAGCAAAAAGTTGTGGATATCGTTGGCCCGATGTATACATCCGTTGAGGGCATTATCAAATTGGGTGAAGAAGAGAATTATGATAAACCAGTTATCATGTGTGAATATGCACATGCGATGGGTAATGGACCTGGTGGCTTTAAAGAGTACTGGGACGCATTTTATAAATATAAAAGGTTGCAGGGAGGTTTCGTTTGGGACTGGGTAGACCAAGGTCTGCGCCAAAAAACAGCTGATGGACGTGAGCATTTTGCTTATGGTGGCGACTTCGGGGATTTTCCACATGATGCAAACTTTGATATCAATGGTTTAATTTTTCCTGATCGCACTCCATCACCTGGACTGATCGAGTACAAAAAAGTACTAGAACCTGTAAAGGCTGAAGCGGAAGATCTAGAAAAAGGAATAATTAAATTAACTAACCGTTATGATTTTCTCCCACTCAGTTACTTGCAGGCAAGTTGGACAGTTGAAGTTGATGGCAAGGTTATCCAAAAAGGAGTTATCGATTTGCCAGCAATTCCTGCGGGCGAAAGTGGAACGATTACTATTCCTTATAAAAGGCCTGCAAACTTGGTTCCAGGTGCTGATTACTGGTTGAACATTAGATTCCTATTATCTACCGATGAAAATTGGGCTCCTGCTGGTCATGAGGTGGCTTGGGGGCAGTTCAAACTCTTTACAGCTCCATTAGCAGAAGGATATGCAGTGGCAGCTTCAGATTATCCAATATCTTGCACCGAAACAAAAACCGCCTTGGTTGTTGAAGGTTTACATTACACAATTGAATTCGATAAGATATTTGGAGTAATTTCTAAATGGGAGTTCGAAGGCTTTGAAATGATCAATAAAGGGCCAAAGCTAAACATCTGGAGAGCTCCGATTGATAACGACCGTTTCCGTGGAGAATGGTATCGCTACTACCTTAATAGAGTGCATCATCGGATCGACGCATTTATCTGGAATCAAACAGCCGATTCGGTAGAAGTAAAGGTTCGTTCTACGGTCGGTGGCGCATTCTATGACAAAGCGATCCTTACAGAATATACCTATTTAATATATGGTACTGGTGATGTATATCTAAAGGTTAATGGCGAATTTAAAGGTCAATTCCCTGAGGCTATTCCAAGAATCGGATTGCAGTTAAAACTACCTGAAGAGTTTGCAAAAGTAACCTGGTACGGACGCGGCCCAGGAGAATGTTATGCTGATAGTAAACTTGCTAATCGCTTCGGTATCTATTCTTGTGAAGTTGATGATCTTTATGTGCCTTATGTTTACCCACAAGAAAATGGCAACCGAACCGATGTCAGTTGGGTTGCGTTAACTAATGCTCGCGGTGTAGGTCTTTTTGCTCAGTATGACGCACCAGCTAATTTCAGCGCTCACCGTTTCTCGACCGAGCAATTTACTGAAGCAAAACATACTAGCGATCTTGTACCTGAGGATGAAATTACTTTAAACTTGGATTATCGTCAACATGGATTAGGTAGTGCAAGTTGTGGTCCTGATGTTCTACCTCAGTATCGCCTTGAACCAAAACCATTCGAATTTACCGTAAGGCTTAGACCATTTTCTAAGGATACCATTTCCCCAACTAATCTTGCAAAAATCACTATCAAGTAAAATGGCTAGGAATAATAGTAGGAAAAAGAGAGCCACGTTGAAGTGGCTCTCTTCCTGCGAACTTATGGTACGCATAACACATCGCCAGGAAAGATGATGTTTGGATTTGTGATATGAGGATTCGCAGCGATTAGGGCGTTGAGAGTGACTCCGAATCGGCGAGCAATTAAAAACATGGTATCTCCAGCTCGAACAGTGTAACGATTGTTAAATCCAGGTGGGCAAGAAGCTGGGACTCTGCCTCCCGATGGAGTTCCTGGAACACAGAGCACATCGCCAGGGAAAATAACTGCTGGGTTACTGATATGAGGATTGGCTGCGATTAGAGCGTTTAAAGAAACGCCAAACCTATTGGCAATCAGAAACATTGTATCGCCTGGACGTACACTGTAACGACCTTGGAATCCAGGTGGACAAGAAGCTGGGACTCTACCTCCCGATGGAGTTCCTGGAACACAGAGCACGTCGCCAGGGAAGATAATGTTTGGATTTGGTATTTGAGGATTTGCGGCAATTAAGGCGTTAAGACTGACCCCAAAACGGCGAGCAATTAAGAACATGGTATCTCCCGCGCGAACGGTATATCGACCTTGGAAATTCGGTGGGCATGTAGTTGGAACCCTACTCATTGTATCCCTCCTTGTTCTCGATAAATGAGAGCACAAAGGACTTGTGCGCTAATATATACTATTAAGCATTGGTAAAGATGTTCTAGTAGCTTTAACCTATATTTGTTAATAAAGATTAACATTTGGAGGGTTTAGTACCTTTTTCACGAATTTATTAACTAATGATTTCAAGAAGATTATAGGAGGGTAAAAATTGGCCGCTTTCTCCGAAAAAAAGCCTACTGAGGTGGCGACTCTGGGAGGAGGCTGCTTCTGGTGTTTAGAAGCAGTTTTCTCCGATTTGCACGGAGTGCTTAGGGTTCAATCAGGGTATGCAGGTGGAACCATCCCAAATCCAACGTACCAACAAGTATGTACTGGTACAACGGGTCATGCGGAGGTAGTGCAAATCACTTTTGAACCAACGATCATTTCCTATTCTACACTACTAGATGTATTTTTTGGTATTCACGATCCAACTACTCTAAACAGACAAGGCGAGGATATAGGTACTCAGTATCGATCGGTAATCTTTTGCCATTCGCAGGAACAAAAGGAAATGGCCCAACAAAAGATAAAGGAGATAGAACAGGAAGCACTGTGGGATGATCCAGTGGTAACAGCAGTTGAAGAGTTCATAAATTTCTATCCAGCTGAAGAATATCACCGAAATTACTTTGCTCTTAATCCAGATAATTCGTATTGCAGAATGGTAATTTCTCCTAAAGTCGCAAAGTTTCGGACAAAGTTTACGGATCTATTGCGATCTGGAAAAAATTAAGACTCTCCTTTGTTATTAACTTATTTTTAACAGAAAGGATATTAGGCTCTACTTATATAATATGTATATAAGTATCCTGACTAGGAAGGTGTTGATATCGTAAACGTCTTAAAATGGGACATCTTCTTAGAACGAGAGGGAATATTTTGTTAAACAAACATATAAGATTTAGGGACAGCATATTAACATTGTTTTATATTGGTTTTGTAAGTGTGAAAACGATATAAAAAAATTGTTGATTGACTTTGTGGAAACAGTTATAATCACAGTAGGTTAAGGATACTTATATGGAAATATTCTAAAATTTTTCCGTAAGAGGCTTAACGAAACCATATCTGATTTTGTAGATTTTACGTTTTATCGTTGAAAGATACATGGTCAATATGAATTTGTTAATGGCCGCTTTTTCTTTTCCATTAAGGTTATACTTAGAGAAAATATATCAGGAAAGGATTTTAACTATTGGTTAGGGGGAGAAGGTTTTGAGAACGATTTGGAGTAATGTTTCATGGTTAGGACTACTGTTATTCGGCGTTATCTTACTACTAAGTGTTAGTGATGTGTCAAACGCTGCAAGGTATCCGTACCCAAGTTATACTTATGACTTTTGGGGCAAACCTGTATCAGCACCTCAGGCATATTTGCCAGCATATGTGATCACTGGTGATAGTCTAGGAGTCGGTGCTCTTACCGAGCCTCAAGGACTTCATGTTGAAGGGGATAGGATTTACATCGTTGACACCAATAACAACCGAATCATAGTTACTGACACCGAATGGAATGTTGAACAAGTCATTAAACAATTTGTCGACGAAGAAGGACGAGTACAAACCTTCAATCGTCCTGAGGGTGTTTTTGTCACTCCAAAAACTTATGAAATTTATATTGCCGATACGAATAATGCCCGAATCGTTCACTTAGATCAATATGGTGAGCTTATTCGCATTATCGGACCACCCGAAACTGAAGTAGAAGGTGTTTTAGAAGAACACTTTACCTATCGGCCACGAAAACTCGTAGTGAGTCCTCTTAATAAGATTTATGTTCTTTCGAGAGGTTCAAGTGATGGGTTCTTAGAGTTTGATCCATCGGGAAATTTCCGTGGATTTATGGGTGCTCCCCCTGTGACTCCATCCTTGCGTGATATTCTCTGGAGAAGATTTGCTACGGATGAACAACTAGATCAGATGCGTTTATGGCTACCAGCCTCTTATAACAACGTTGCGCTAGATCACGAGAGCTTTATTATGGCAATTGAAGCCAATCAATTGAAAAAACTGAATCCGTCAGGTACAAATATTATGAATCAAACTGGTCATGTACCAGTACAAGGTGATGTAGGACGCTATAACTCCGACGGTACTGCGTATTCCGCTACCTTCGTTGACTTGGCAACTCGTCAAAATGGAATTACTAGCGTTCTCGACAGAAATAGTGGCAGAGTGTTCACCTATGACAATGTAGGAAATCTCCTCTATGTCTTCGGTGGGCTTGGTAATGTCTTTGGTACTTTCCAAGATCCTGTTGCGGTTAAAGCAGTAGGGGATAACTTGATTGTAATGGATAGGCGTCAGGGTAGAATTACAGTGTTTGAGCCAACTCGTTACGCTCAACTTATTCATGCTGCGATTAATGAGTATGAAGCTGGTCACTGGGATGAGGCAACAGAGTTGTGGCGCGAAGTGTTGAAACTAAATTCTAACTTTGACTTAGCTTATACTGGTATCGGTATGAACCTTTACAATACGGAGCAATATTACGAAGCAATTCACAACTTCAAACTTGCGAATAATAGAGCTAGGTATTCAGATGCTTTACGTTATTACCGAATAGAGGTAGTTGGAGAGAATTTCGGTTTAATCGCAACATCCATCATTGCAATAGTATTAGCTATCTACCTCACCGTTAAGTATGAATTAATAAAGAAATTAAAGCGTCGTTTAGGCTTTAGAGTTCAAGAAAAAGGCCAGCTTGCCGCAGCTTACTATGAAGAAGATATGGGCTTCTTTAGAAAGAACTACGATGCATTAAAATATGCGCTTCATGTGGTTTTCCATCCATTCGATGGTTTCTGGGATTTGAAACATGAAAAACGCGGAACCGTACCAGCTGCAACAACGATTTTAATCTTAGTGTGCTTAACATATGTATTCATTCGTCAATATACGGGATTTGCATTTAATGAACGTGACTTAAGTAAACTTAATATTTTGGTTGAGTTTATAAGTATTATTGGTCCTTTCGTCTTGTGGGTAATAGTGAACTGGGGTCTGACAACTCTTATGGGTGGTAAGGGTACAATGAAGGACGTCTACATTGCAACCGCTTACGCTTTAACCCCGCTCATTATCATTAACGTGCCTTTGACAATTGCAAGTAACTTTATGACCTTGGATGAGTTTTCCTTCTATGGTGTATTGCTAGCCATCGCAGTTTTTTGGACGGGGGCACTGATTATCTTAGGAACAATGGTGATTCATGACTATGACATGGGCAAGACTCTCTTAGCATCACTCTTGATTCTAGTAGGAATAGGTACAATTCTATTCGTCGGCTTGTTGTTCTTCAACTTAGTAGACTTACTATTAGGATTCGTCACAGAAGTTTATGCAGAAATCTTCTACAGGATCTAGATTCAAGAAAGAGCATAGTTGTTTGAATTGCATCACTTGGAAGGGACTAAAAGGAGGTTTTTAGTGAGATGGCTTTTAAGAGGGTTTTCGTTGTTTTAGTCGTGCTAATTGCACTTGTGACAGGTGCTACCGTTATATATGCCGACGAAATTAGCGATAATGAACAAGTTACTGTTAGTTATACCTTAGGCGGCTTAAAAGACTTAGAGCTAATTGCAGAAAATGAGTATTTGGAACTGTATTTCAACTACGAAACTACTGTACTAGCTGTTAAAGATAAAGAAGCTGGTCATGCTTGGTATTCCAGCCCATGGGATTATAAGACCAAAGAAAAAGTACTTCGCGGAGCAAGGCAAAACGAATTGCTCACTCAATTAGCTCTTCGTTTTGACCCAAATAACGTTCGCAGAACAAACTATGATTTCAGTAATGCGTATGAGCAATACGAAGTTAAGGAAATTGAGAATGGGATCAGAGTTGAATATCTTTTCGTTGAAGAGTGGAAGACAGATCACTATATCCCAGTTCTTATTTCCAAAGAGCGTTTTGAGGATATCCTCTATAATCAAATCCAAGATGAGGGCGATCGAAAGACTCTTCGCGATTCATATAATTTAATTATGCTCACAGAAACAGAGGAGCCACGTCCCGCAATTTCGGGATTAGATATGGATACAGTATTCAAGCATTACAATTTAGTGATTCTTGATGAAGCATATCTTGAGAGAGTTGCCGCTCTTGAGGAACTAAAGGCTGAATCAGCGGAACTAGCTGCCCAAATTGAAGCTGAAACTGATGAGGCAGTTAAGGCACAATTAACTACAAAGAAAAGTCAAGTTGATCGTAATATTACTAGCACTCAGCGAAGAATCGATGGGGATTGGGAAAACACCTTATGGCATCTAGTAGATTCGGTAATGAATAATCGCGCTGATCTAGAGCGTTACGGTCAGTTAAAGTTTAGTGATTTTGAAAAACTAGTCGATAATCCGACATACTTGTTTTCAAAAGTTCCACCGTTTAGACGGAACGCCATTAAAGATATTTATGACGGTATCGATTATACACCGTTAACAGTTGAACACGATCATGCAGAATATGGTCTCGATCCAACAATCGCAAACTTACAAATATTCTTTATTCCGATCGAGTATCGTTTAGAGGGTAAGGATTTTGTGGTAAAGGTTCCAGCAGATGAAATCGTTTACCCATACAAAGTTAAGACTTTGGCAAATAGGGAAGTAACGTATCCGTTATTAAATATTAATGTGTTGCCTTACTTTGGAGCGGCACATGCTGATGAAGAGGGTTATATCTTTATCCCTGATGGTGGCGGAGCATTGATCGAGCTTACAAATGGTAAAGTAAACTTTGCTTCTTTTAGAGGAAGAGTTTACGGTCCAGATTATACTTTGGAGCCTAAGAAACAGCCAACTCCATTTGATCAAAGTTTGGTTCCTCCTGAAGTTTACTTGCCAGTCTATGGAATTAAAGCTGGGGATGCCGCATTCTTTGCTATCATCGAAGAAGGCTATGCCATGGCATCGATCATAAGTGACATCGCCGAAAAGACTTGTTCTTACAACCATGTTTCGGCAGAATTTACGATTACCCCAAAAGGCAGTCAGCCTTTCGGCAATCAAAACGAGATTGCGATCTATAAACCTGAAAGCTATGATGGGGACATTCAAATTCGATATAGCTTCCTTTATGGAGAAGAAGCCAATTACGTAGGAATGGCTCGTCATTACCAAGATTACTTGGTGAATAAAGGGGTGCTCAAACCACTTAAGGTTCAAGAAGAAGAGATTCCTTTCTATCTTGAATTAATCGGTGCTTTACCAATTATGCGCCCTGTAATGGGAATTTATCGTAAAGTTGCCGAACCTTTGACCACTACTGAGCAAGCAATCGAAATCCTTGAAAAGCTGATGGCTGAGGATATTTCAAATATTAGATTGCGTTATAGTGGCTGGTTGAAAGGCGGACTCGAACACCATTTCCCAAGTAAGGCTAGTGTTGAAAGGAATATTGGTGGACGTAGAGGTTTGTTAGAGCTAAATAGTTTTGCTCAAGAAAACGGTATTGAACTTTATGCCGATGTTAGATTCCAGACGGTATTTAATAATACGATGTTTGATGGATTCCGAAACAGACGTGATTCATCGAGAATGATAGATTCACTTGTTGCTAAAAACTACAACGGTAACGTGCTTTCGCCAAGACGCCTTGACACTCTTGTCCCAAGCTTCTTAAAAGACTTTGACAAGTTAGGAATTCAAGGTTTGGCGTCCATGGATTTGAGTACAGAAGTGAATTCGGATTTCAATAAGGTTCGAACTTATCTAAGACAAGACGCGGCAGATATCGTGGTAAATAAAGTTAGAGAGATCAAAGAAGATTATGGCTTTAAAACCATGTTTGATGGCGCAAACTCTTATGTACTTCCTTATACCGATAATATCCTCAATATGCCATTCGATAATAGTGGTTCAAACCTAATTGACCATTGGGTACCATTCTATCAAATGGTTGTACGCGGGTATATCGATTATGCGGGCGAGCCAATTAATATGGCTGGTGATTTTGAACGCAATCTATTAAGAACTATTGAAGGTGGCGGATATCCTTACTTTAAGTGGAGTTATGCCCCATCATCGGTAACCAAAGGCACAGATTTCCATAATCTCTATGCATTGAATTATGGCGATAGTTTTGAAACAGCAGTAGAGATTTATCATAAAGTTAATGATGTCCTAGGTCCAACTATCGGAAAACGAATCGTAAATCACGAACGTATCGCTGATAATGTGTCAAAGACGACCTATGAAAATGGAATTTCTGTGATTGTTAACCACAATCGACATGCCGTTACTATCGATGGCATTACGATACAGGGCGAGGACTTTATTGCGGTAAAGGGGGATAACAATGAGTAAGTCAGTGGGTAAGAAGTCTAGGTTTACGCTCGAGCAAAGGAGAGCCGTAGCTGGTTATCTGTTCATTGCGCCATTCATAATCGGGTTTCTCCTCTTCTTCCTCGGTCCATTTATTCAATCAATTATTTATAGCTTTAATGACGTAAGAATTTCAGCTACCGGATTTATTCTGGAGAATGTTGGATTTGGAAACTATAACAAGATCTGGAATGTGGACCCAGACTTTAGACGTGTTTTCTTTGAAACAATCGGTCAAACATTAACTAGCATTCCAGCGATCCTAATCTTTTCATTCTTTGCTGCTTCGTTGCTTAACCAAAGCTTCAGAGGAAGAGGGCTGGCAAGGGTTATCTTCTTCCTTCCAGTAATCCTAAGTGCAGGAATTCTGGTTAGGATGGGTCAGAGTGAAGTTGCGATGACAGGTATGAACTTTAGGGCGGATGCATTTTCGCTAGAGAGTGGTATGGCGATTCGCCAACTTTTGAGTCAATTACGGATGCCCGACGGGTTTATTGAGTATATCACCTCTGCAGTAGATCGCTTGCCCGAGATTATTAACGCGTCGGCTATTCCAATTTTGATTCTCCTTGCTGGTTTACAGGGTATCCCTTCATCCTTGTATGAAGCAGCCGATATCGAGGGTGCTACCGCATGGGAAAACTTCTGGAATATCACTTTTGTGTTGATTTCGCCACTGTTTATTACGACAGTTGTTTATGTTACGGTAGACTCGTTTACGTCCGAGGCAAACCCATTAGTTGTTTTAATCGGTGAGACGTTTAGAGGCAAAGCTGACTATGGCGCCAGTGTCGCCATGAGTATGTTGTACTTTGCTGCTGTAGCTGTCATCTTAGCTATTGTTGTGGGGATACTGTCTAAGATTGTATTCTATATGGAATAATTTCTTTGGGAGGTAGGTCAATGAGCACGTTAGCTACTGAAAGTAGTTTCAGGAAAAAACTAGCGCTATGGCAGCATAAATATCTGTCTCAGCATAAAATTGCTGGATATCTATGGAGTATAGTTCGAGCAGTATTGATATTCGGTATATCGTTTATCATTCTGTATCCAGTCTTGGTGAATTTTTCCACATCGATTATGTCATCAAGAGACTTAGCGGACGTGTTAGTTCGCTGGGTTCCACGCTATGTATCCTGGGGACAAATTGCTGAGAACTATCGAGTAACCTTTATTGCGATGAACTACTGGGAAGCCCTAAAAAATTCGTTAATCCTTGCTTTAATGGTAAGTGGTTTAACAGTAGCTTCATGTACAGTAGTAGGGTATGGATTTGCGAGATTTAATTTTCCATTAAAGAATTTTTGGTTCTTAATGGTGCTCCTTACACTATTGATTCCACCGCAAACCATCATGATCAGTCTGTTCCTAAACTTCCGTTTCTTTGATTTCTTCGGTCTCTTGAAAGAACCGATTAACTTGATTGGAACATACTGGCCATTCGGATTGCAGGCTGCCACGGCAGTAGGGCTGAAGAACGGATTGTTTATCTTTATCGCTCGTCAGTATTTTAGAGGAATGCCTAAGCAGTTAGAAGAAGCTGCTTACGTTGACGGCGCTGGAGCTTTAAAAACCTTCTTTACAGTTATGCTTCCAGGAGCGGGTCCAATCTTAATCATTATCTTCTTGTTCTCGTTTGTATGGCAGTGGAATGACGTTTTCTGGACATCGCTGTACATGCGTCCTTCTCAGGCCTTGATGCCCTTTGTACTTCAAAGTATGAGAGGATTGCCTTGGTCAATGATTACGCCTGGATACGACGTTCCTTGGACAGTTCAAGAAAATGCAGGAAAACTTCTGTTCATGGCTCCATTACTA